>CANHCJ010000001.1 GCA_947458025.1 Rhodospirillales bacterium
GCCACCGCCACCGCCACCGCCACCACCGCCGGCCATCGTGTTGCCACCGCCGCCGCCGCCGCCGCCCCAGGCGCGCACGCGCACCCGCGTTACGCCCGCCGGCACGGTCCAGTTGCTGGTGCCCGGCGAGGTGAAGGGCACCTGCACCATCGGCCGCCCCCCGCCGATCACCCGCGCCACCGCGGCCACAAAGGCGGTGGTGGCCACGCGCGTGCTGTCATCCCCCGGGCTAGCCGTGGTCGCCGTGGGCGCCCCGGTCATGGCGATGCTGTCGAAATGGGTTTGGGACTGGAGAATGTCGGTCCCGTTGGACCACACCTCCGCAATCCGCCCCTGGACGATGGCGATGCCGGCGCCGCTCACCGTGCGGAAAGTCAGCGTGAAGGCGCCCGTGGTGTTGTTGAACACGATCCACCGGCCGGCCGGCACCGGCACGGTGACGGCGATGTTGGCGGTCAGTAACCCCGTCAGCACGATGATGCCATGCCCGGCATTGGCCGCGGTGAGCGCCACGTTCGCGCCGCCGGCCACGTTCACCGACAGGATCCCGCGGCTGATCCGGCGCGCCCAGGCGGTGGTGGCAATCGAGGTGTCGTCATCCTCCGCCGGCGCCGTGGGCGCGCGCGGGTCGCCCGTGAAAACGGGCGAGGCGAGCGTGGCGTATCCGCCGATCGACGCCGCCAGGGCATCGTACTGCGCCTTCAGCCAGGCGGTGCGGTTCGCGAGTTGAAGCAAGGGGGTGTTCGACACCCCACCGACGCCACCCTGCACCGGGTCGGTGGTTTCGAGCTGATAGACGCCGGCGGGATAGGAAGCGGCGCTTTCGGGCTGGTTCGCCATGCTGGCCGATCCTTAGAACGCGATGGTCCAAGTGCCCGACAAGCTGATGTCGGACTCCTTGGCGAGCGGAGAAAGGCGCGTCTTCCGGGCGTAGAGAACGCCGCTGGCGGTGAACAGGCCGAACTCCATGATCGCCATGCCGTTCGCCTCCCCGGTCAGAAGCGAAAAGCTGAAGGCGACGGAGCCCGCGACGGGATAGGTCACCGCATCGACGGTCTTCGTGATGGCCCCGGTCAGCCCCGTGTTCCCGGCCGCCGGCGCCGTGCCGTTGGTCCCCACGCCGAAGCGCGACACCCGCCGGTTCGCATCCGCCGACCCGAGCAGGATCGCGTGATGCTGCTTCGCCAGGTCCACGACCAGGTTCGGCTCATCGACCACGTCCAGGAGCACGCCGCGGCGGAAGATTTTGCAGTAGAACCGCCCCGCAGGGCGGCCAAGATGATCGACCAGGTGCTGCACGCCGCGCCTCCTTGCTGGAGGCTACCCTGGCGTCACGACCCGTCAGGGCGTGCCGAGCTTCATGCCGCCAAGCGTCGCCTTGCCCAGCGTGGCGCTATCCCCTGCGCCCCCGGCCGCCATGGAGGCCGTGATGGTGCCGTCCAGTAGGCCGGACAGCACAAAGCCGCCCCCGTGCATGATGGCCCCGTCGTACCGCCGCGCGCCGCTGTACGTGGTCGTGAAGACGTACTGCACCACCTCTTCGTCGGCGGGGTGGGAGGCGGTGTCCGCCATGCTTGGCACCCCCAGCGCCAGCCCAAGCGGCGCCGCATCGCTCGGGAGCGCCGCCGGATCGGATAGCACCAGGCCGACGGTGGCAGACAGCGTCGGGTCGGTCGGATGGCGCGCGCTGTCCGCCAGGGTGGAGCCGCCCAGCGTCACGCCGCGCAGTTGCGTCCCGGCGTCCCGAATCCGCTCAACCACCCCCTCGATCGTATCGACCAGCGCCGACGGCGACCCGCCGCCCAGCAGGTCATAGCCAGCCACGACATCGAAGAGTCCATAGACCGGAGCCGCCGAGGCGCTGTATTTCACCGCCGCATTGTGCTTCGCCGCTCCGTTGTGCGCCGGAGACGGCGCCCCCCACACCACGACATCCTGGACCGTGACCGGCTGGCCGATCATGCGGCCGATGGCCGCCTCCATGGCCACGTTGTTGCCCCGCGGCGCCAGGACCTCCGCCAGGATCCGGGGCGCGTAGCGTTCATCCGCCTCGCCCGGGGTGCGAGCGATCCCGTAATACTGGCCGTGCTCATCGACCCATTCCGCTGATGCCTCCGCGAGAGAAATCTGCTTCAGAGCCTCCACCACCTGCGATTGCGCGACGCGGAGCTCCGCCGCCCACGCCTCCAGCAGGGCCCACAGCGTGCTGGAGTAAGCCTGGATCGGCACGGCGATGGCGGTCAGGGTCCCCTCGCCCTCCAGAAGCACCGCGGCGGTCAGATTGCGCTCCGGCGCCCCACACAGCGCGGAGACATCAATGCCAGGCTGCGCCGCCAAAAGCGTCGAAAGCTCCAATAGCGTGCGCGTCGTCAGGTCGATTTCCAGCCGCGTCAGCCCGGCCGGGTCCCAGACCGTCATCGTCCCGTCCGCCACCCGCCACGCCCACGTGCCCGACAACCGGAACGCGACGAAGCTCGCCGGGTCCGTGTCGAATATCCGGTGCAGGCGGGACAGGAGGCGACGGGTCAGGTGCATCAGGGCGTCGTCAGGGTGAAGGTGCCGGGCCACAGCTTGACCGTGGCCGCCGGGATGTTGTCAGTAGCCGGCGCCGCCAGCGTAAAATTCCGCACCCCCGGCACCCCCATAGCCGCGGCGATGATTTCGGCGCGGTAGGCCGGCCCGCCAATCGGGAGCTCCGTCAGGTAGGCGGCGATGGCCGCTTGCACCGGCGCGACCAGCGATGCCGCGGCGTAGCCCGTCTCAGCGTAGATGGCCCCGGTGACCGGGACGGCCGTTTGGGTCGCAGCAGCGACATCGACCTGCACCCCGGCCGCCTTCCAGCCGGGCACCGGATTGCCTTTGGCGTCGTAGTAGCCGTGGATCACCTCCGCCGCGCGGGTCACCAGGCCGGCACTGGTGCTGCCGACACCGTTGTGCACGTAGAGCTGCACCCACCCGACCGGCTGGAGCGGATCGGACAGATACGGCTCGACCACCTTGGCCCACATCACCCGTTCCGTGATGTTGCCCGCCACGTCGTAGAGCGCCGCGGTGGCCGCCCCGTACTCGAGTGCCGCCACCGTCCCCCGCGCCAGGGACTGGACGTAGGCTGCGAACCGCGTCTTCCGGCCGTCCTCCGTCTCCGCCGCCGTGCCGGAGTAGAAGCCCGCGATGTTGCTCGCCGAGACGAACGTGGCCGGAGACGGCGTCATCGTCCAGGACAGCCCAGCCGGCGCGTTGCCTGCCGGCCCAGCCTCGCCCGCCAGCACGAGAACGTCGCCGGTGGTATTGCCCGCGGCGATCGTGACATCGACGGCGCTGGAATAGCTGACCGGCGAGTCCGGCCGCGCGAACGTGGTCCCGGCCGGAATCACCGTGTCGGTGACGCTACTGGTGATGGTGACGCGCACCAACCCGGTCGCCGCGGCGGGCGGAAGCAGGTCGAAATTGAACGCGTGGTAGATTGCTGTCGGGATCGCCTCCCGGATCCCGTTGAACATTTGCTGGTAGAGCTCATCAATCTCGACCGCCGGCGCCTCCACCAGCGTGCGCGACACCGACCCCACCGAGAAATCCGTGAGATTGGTTTGCGACCCCCGCATCCAGTTGAGCATGGCGGCGGCGATCGAGACGAAGTCTTTGATTTGAAAGGCCACGCTACACCGCCTCCGTGATCGTCAGGGGCCGGCCGGCGACGGTGACGATTTCCGCCTCCACCATCAGCTTGTCGCCCGAGACGGTGGCCCTTGCATCCGTCACCCGGTCCACCCGCTCATCCGCCTCCAGCGCGGAGCGCACATAGCGCGCAGCCAGCAAGGCGGCCGTGGGGCCGTTCAGCGACCCCAGCAACCGGCGGAGATTGCAGCCGTAGCCCGGGTGGAACATCAGCTCGCCCGTCTCGGTGGCGATGAGGTGGCGGATCGTCTGGCGCAGGTTCGCCAGCCCGCCGACCGGCTGAATGTCGCCGTTCTCGACCACCAGGCGGCCGCCGACCAGGGCCACGTCGCGGTAGAAGACGGCATCGGGGTCGGTATCCACGGTCGCGTACGAGGTGGGGGCGGGCACCCGCAGCATTTGCCCGGCCAGCAGCACGCCGGGCTGCGCTTCGTCGGGATTCGTCGTCAGGTAGGGGTAGCGCAGCTCATTGATCGTGATGAGCTCGGCCCACCGCCCGGCATCGCCCATTTCTCGCAGGGCGATCGCCTGGAGCGAGTCGTTGGCTCGCACCTCTACGAACCGCCACCCCTGCAACACGCGCTCGAAAGGGGTGCTCATCGCATGCTGACCCCAGCAGCCATGTCGCGCACTGTCTGTGCGATCGACCCCAGCGACATCGGCTGCACCACGGGATCCACCGCGGCCACCTGCGCCATGGCGGCCTGCGCCCGCGGCGTCACGGTCACCGGCAGGGACGCACCCGGCGGATAGACCGCCGCCCAGGTGTTCACCCCGGAGGCGGCGTACGGCGAAATCGCCCGTCCGCCCGAGGTGCTGGAGCAATTCGACGCTCCGTAGAGCGTGTAATAGTCGTCGTACGGCAGGATCGACCGCAGCGCGCGGCGGAGCACGCAGAAGACATTCGTGTAGGCGGCGGCGACCTCCATCGCGCGCTGGCGCGCGTAGGTGGGCAACCCGACGATGGCGCCGATGGACCGGAAAATGTTGACCCCCGACTGAGTCGCCAGCGACGCCACGCCCATCAGGCTCGCGGAGTAGCGATCGACGTATCGCGCCGCGCCGAGCACCGTCCGGTAGAGGTTGTTGGTCCACCCCATGAAGGAGCGGAGCGGCGCCTGGATGTTCCGGTCGATCCAGTCCAGGCCGCCATCGAGGTATCCCTGGATGGTGTTGATGCTGTCCGCCAGGCTGTCCAGCCCCAGCGCCCGGAGCTGGCCGTCCAGCCAGGTCCCGCCCAGGCCGCCGCGCTGGCCCCGCGCGCCCGGCTGATCCGACAGCACCGCCATGCTGATTTGGTACGACATCAGCAGGGGCCGGGAGCGCGACCGGCGCAGGTTGAAGGACAGCGGCGCCACCTCCACCGCGAAATCGTCCAGCGCGTCGGCGAAGGTCAGCCGCACCTCATCGGGGTCCGACCCCGCCCGGATGGCGGTGGCGCGCCGCTCATGCCACCCGTCGTACGCCACCGCGCGCAGCGCCTTGAACCGCGCCTCGCCGTCCGCCGCCTCGCCGTAGCTCCGCCAGCCGGTGTGCCCGCTGATCGTGATGCTGGGCACGCCCGGGCCCCAGGCATCGGCGAACGCGCCGCCGAGTGTCTGGATCACCTGGATGCGGGAGGCATCGGTGCGGGACAGGTCTTCCGGCCGAATGGCCAGCGCGGCAGTCTGCATCCCGCCCTGGCCGTCCAGGACGAAGGCGATGGGCCGGTCACGCTGCGAGGTGGGAGCGGGCATGGCGCCACCTTGCCGTCACGACGCCGGCGGGCCGGTGTTGCCCCCGCCGACCTGGACGCCCGTATGCACATGCGTCTTCAGGCTGATCCCATCGGCCGTCACGTCGCCCCCGGTGACGACGACGTTGCCGGCCACCCGCAGGTTCGGCGTGGTGACGTTGATGTCCTGCTTGCAGGTGATGGTGGCGCCACCCCCCGACGTGAGGGTCACGGTGGCAAGCCCGGTGGAGAGCGTTATGCTTGCCGCCGGCGCGCCCGCCACCTCGCGCCACCGCCCATCGAAATCCTTGCCGGCCAGGTCCTCATGCCCCCCCGGCCCGAGGCGCAGGTAGGTGCCGCCGCCCGGATACACCAGCTCGACCGCTCCAGCCTTCGACATGGTCAGGTAGGCGCCGGACTGGTGGCGCAGCACCAGGCGGCCGTCGGCGAAGGTCACGCCGTTGATTTGGGGTGTCAGGAAGCCCAGCACGACCGGCATGCGACCGATGTAGCCGAGCACCGCCAGCGCGTCGCGAGAGGTTCGGTCGCGCAGGTCCCACTTGTCCCCGCTGGCCGGCGTCGCCGGCGCCGGCAGCCCGAGCAGGCCGGTATCCGAGCTGGCGCCGTAGGCCAGCACCTGGACGCCTGCCAGGCGCGCGCCATCGTGCACCAGCACGACATCCACGGAGTGATCCTCCGGGTGCACCGCGGCGACCCGGGCGAGGTGCAGCGTCACGGCAAAGGCCTCCGCTCGGAAAGGTAGGGCGACACCGGCGCGCCGGCGCGGATGCGCTCGGCGAAGCCGGTCCCACGCTCGACCTGAAGCGTGGTGATGAACGCCTGGTAGGGGAGAAATTCGTGGTCCACCGCGGCCACGTAGTACATCGAGACGATGCCGCCACGGCGCAGGCGCACATAGGACCCGGCCTTGATCGCTTCGTTCCCCCGGATGCGGATAGAGCCGGACTCCAGGACGACGTTGTCCTTGTTCGACTCCACGACCACCTTGCGCCGCTTGGCCACCCAGGCGGCCATGTTCGATGCGCGCGCCCGATCCGCGGCCTCCGGCAGCCCGGATTGAAATTCAGTCACCTCTTCCGGGCCGAGCTGCGTTTCGGTGTACATGGCCCGGGTGCCATAGAGCGCGACCTGGCTGTTGGGGTAGCGGTCCAGCAGGACGGTGTCCCGCTCCGCCCCCTGGACGGCGAAGAGCTGGCGGTACAGGTCGGTGTTGATGTCGAAGCGCGGCGCGCGAACCCAATAGAAGTTGGCCACGTTCGCATCCGACCGGCCGATGCGGAGCTGGATCACGTCTCGGTCGGATAGGTCGTGCACGTCCGCTCGCTGGCCGATCGGCTGGATTTCGTCCCCGTTCAGGGCGAGGTAGGGGTTCGGGCGGAACACGCACGCCACCGAATCCTCCCGATCCTCCACGTAGAGCTCATTCCACGGCCCCGTGTCGGTATAGGCGCGCATCAGGTCATAGACCGGCCCCTCCTGGTTCTGTGGGCCGGTGATGGAGGTAGCCCCCTCCTTCACGCGGATGTCCAGCGTCAGCTCCGCCGGCGACGGCGACCGCTCCGGGATCAGCGCGCGCAGGTAGGGGTTGATGATCTTCTGGACCATGGCCGAGACGAAGTCTCCCACCCGCTGCGATGTCTGGAACCCGACCCCGAACCGCTCGAAAAGGCGGAAATGCGTAATGATGTCCTGGCCGATGACATAGGACGGGAAGTAGAGAATCTGGAGCTGTTGCCAGATTTTCCCGTAGTCCTGACCGGTGATGACCACGAAGTTGCCCGGCTTTCCGTCGGCGCTCATGCCCTGGATGCGCTCGACCCCCGACACGAAGCCCCGCATCACGATGGGCGGCTTGCCGGCCCCGGGGGCGTGGCGAAACCGAATTTCGATGATGTCCATGGGCTCAGCCACGCCATAGAGCGTTTCCAGCGAGGTGTTGTGCAGCCACGGCTTGTCGGCGAGCACGATCGACCACGAGCCGGCGGGATCCCGCACGCTTTTGCGCACCCGCACGGAACCACCGTCACCCAGGTGCGCGGTCAGGTCGATCGCCCGCGGCAGGTCGCGATACCGCTCCGCCGCCGGGATGCCGCCGGCCACCAGGCGGCGGCCGACCGTCTTGTAGAGCGTGACCAGGGCGACCGGGTCGAAGGTGTCAACCAGGGGCGTGGCCATCACATATAGCCCCCGGCCGGGGTGGGGGGCGTCACGCGCGACCGCAGGTCCACCGGCGGCGCGGCGGGCGAGCCGTCCGGGCGCTCCAGCATGAACCGGCCTTGGATGTCCACCTGGACCGGCGGCGCGGCCGCCGGCGGCGCGCCGGGGGGCAGGGGAGTCAGCCCCGCACCCAAGCGCCGCGCCGCCGCCATGTCAGCCGCCGCGGCACCGTCCGGGTCCGCCGGGCGGAGGAACCGGCGGGCGGCAATCTCCGCCGCCTGTTCCGGCGTGCGTGCTCCCCACAGCGCCTGTCCCGCGGCCCGTTCCGACCCGCGCAGCTCGCCGACCGCGAAATCGAGTTGTTGATCCAGCGTCGCCTCATGCGGATCGACGCCATACCGGCGCCGGAACTCTTCCCGCCGGGCGCCGGTCCACTGGAACAGCCCGCGCCCGCCACCTCCGGCCTCCACCGCCCCCGGGTTGGCCCCGGACTCCCGCAGGGAGCTTGCCGCCAGCCCCCACGCCGCTGCCTCCGGCACACCGCGCCGCATCAGGCCGGCCGCCACCGCCCGCGCCCTCTCCGTCGCGTCGGGGCTGATCGGGCGGCCCTCCAGCTCGCGCAGGCGCCCCTCGCGCCGCCCCTGGACCTCCCGCAACGCCAGGTCGCGCTCGGCCTCCAGCGCCCGCTCTTCCGCTTGGAGCGCGCGGTGATCGGCACCGGGGGCAAGCATGCGCGCCCGCACCTGGCCGATGGCCGCCCCGTACCGGCGGCGAACCGCGTCGGCTTCATCGTCCGCCTGTGCCCCGATGTCCGCGCGCTCCATGGCCATCACGCGCTCATTGATCTGCCGGCCAGTCATCCGCCCTCGACCCGCCAGGTACACGACCGCGTTGCGGACATCGGACATGGGGCCGATGAGTCCGGTGGCCAGGCGCTGGAGCGTCTTATCCAGTTGGTTGATCGACTCGCGGGTGCGCGAGCCTTCTGTCTCTTCTTGCTCGCGCTGCGCCGAGAGCCGAATGAGCACGTTGCGCAGCCGCTCCAGGTCGCCCGACCGCGCGGCATCCTCCGCGCGGTCCAGCTCGCGCGCCTCTTCCACCCCCAGCGCGCCGCGGCCGGTGCGGCGGCGGAGGCTGCCCGCCTGTTCCAGCAGCGTCCCCCGGTCGCCCGAGGCGATTTGCGCCAGGGCGGAGATCCCCGTGCCGGAGAGGCTGGAGACGCTGACCCCATTCTCCGCCAACAACCCTTGCAGTCGCCCCAGCCCGTGCGGCTCGACCGACGCCAGGGCCATCGACTGCGAGATATTCAGGCCGAACAGGTTCGACATGGCGTCCGCCATCAGAAGCGGATCGCCGCCGTAATTCCGGCGCAGGTGCGCCATCACGGCCTCAATATTCGTCACCCCGGATCCCGCCGCGCCGGGCGTGCGCAGCCCGAACCGCCCCGCGAAGGCGGCATAGGGCGAGCCGGCCCCGAAGGCGCCCCGGCCGGTGCCGAAAGCCCCTTGCTCTTGGAGAATGCGCGTCTCAATCGGGTTCAGCCCGAACCGCGTCCCCAGCGCGGAGTACATGAACATTTGCCCGGCCTCGCCGGCGCCGGGGTTCGTGATCGCGGAATTGACCCGGCCGAGGATTTGCGCGGCGTTGGTCGGGTCCATGCCCACCATGCCGGAGCCGACCATGGCGGAGAGAAAGCCGCCGTAGCCGGCGATGTTCGGGCTGGTGAGGGACTGGCGCGCCTGCGCCCCGGCGTAGCCCTCCACCGCGCGCAGGACGTCTTCCGCGCGCCCGAGCTGGCCCGAGCGGGCGATCGTCTCGCCGATGACCATGGCCATCCGGCGGGAGTCGTCGGCGTTGGCCGTGATCCCCAGCCCGCGCATGCCGGCGAAGAAGGCGTTGCTGCGCCCCGGGGCCATACCGAAGGAGCGCCCGAAGCCGCCACCGATCGCGACTTCCGTGCCCAGCATGGCCGCTTGCTGGCGGCTCAGGCCAGAGAGCACAGTGAACTCCCGCGCCAGGGTCTGCGCCTCCTGAAACGTCACGTCGATTGCGTCGGAGGCGCCGCGGATGGACTCCCGCAGTGTGTTGAAATGCACACCCAGATCGCCGAGCTGGCGCTTCAGGGAGTCGTAGCCGATCGACTCTTGCTCGGCCTCGCCGATCTTCGCGCGCACCGCCGACACGGCCGTGCCCACGCCCCAGGCGAGCAGGCCGCCCAGGAAGGTGCTGGCCATCGCGCCCATCCCGCCACCGCGCCCCACGGCGCCGGCAGCCGCGCCGCCCACCGGCCCGGCAGCTTGCAGCCCAGCCATGGCGGCGGGGCCGAAGACGCCACCACCAGGCGGGGCAGGGGGCGGAGCGGGGGGCGGCCCTCCAGGCGGGCGCCCACCACCACCACCAGGCACCCCGCCGCCGCCACCGCCCGGCCCGATGGGCGCCGAGGGGAGCGCCGAGAAGCCGAGCCCGGTCGTGTAGCGGAAGGCGTTCATCATTTGGCGCGCCCGCGCGCCGGAGTCGGGGTAGAGCGAGCTCCAGTCCAGGTCGAACAGGCCCCGGCCTTGCTGCCCGGTCGCGCGCACGCGCCGGTTCAGCTCATGCGACACCTTCAGGAGCGAGTTGAACGATTGCTCGACCCGCCGCAAATCCTCGATCGTGGAGCGGCTGATCGGGTCGAACTTCACGCGGTTTGCCTGCGCGACGGCGCCGCCCATCGTGTTGATTTGGCGGGTCAGTTGCTCCAGCGCGGCCTTCAGGTCGCCGGTATTCAGCTCGGCCGAAATGGGGATTTTGACCGTCACTCGATCGGCTCCCAATCTTCAGGATCGGCCGGCACCTCGCCGGGCGGAGGGGCGGGTGGCGCGGTCACCAGCGCCGCATCGGCCGCCGCATCCTCCGCCGCCCACTCGGCTTCGATCTTCTCCAGGTCGAAATCGTCATCGACCGCCACTTGAGTGTTCGGGTTCTCGTGGAAGCGATAGGCCCAGTACTCCGTGGCGATTTCGTCAGGGGTCGCGTTGAGAAACCGTGGGTCCGTCGGCGGCAGGCGGTACGTCCGGCGGAACCAGAACTCCAGTGACTGCGCTTCCGCCCGCCCGCGCTCCATTGCCTCCCGCGTTCGGCTTGCCGCGAAATGCGTCCTCCCGTGCGCGGAGCGCGCCGAAGACCTGGAAGAGCTTGCCGAAGGCCGAGTCGTCCAGCGGGTCCATGGCGTCCAGGTCCCACCCCGGCGGCGCCTTCACGGTCAGCACCTTCAGCACGGAAATCGCCCCGGCCAGCGACACCAGGAAATCCGTTGGCGTCTCCGCGCCACCGGCGAGCCGGGAGTACTCCACCCCGATTTGCACCTCCAGCCGCATCGTCCGCTTGCGGAAGGTGAAGGCGCCGATGCCCTCGACCTCGATGGTGAACTCCGGCGGGATCGCGCCAGGCGCCGCGGCGCCGCTCACGATGTCATCACCCCTTCAACGTCCAGCGCGAGGAACATCGCCGATTGCATCACCATCCGGTGCGCGGACACGGAGATATTGCCGCTGGCGTAGGAGCAGCCCTTGTACTTCCGCAGCTCGATCCCGGTGTCCTTGTCGTGGATGGCGATGTCGAACACCAGGCCTTCCAGGGTCGCGTCGCCGTTTTCCGGCGCAACGCCGGCCTCCAGCATGGCGCGCCGGCGCAGCACCACCGACTGGCACGACAGCGAGTGCCGCGCCATGGTCGGCACGTACTCCTGCACGTGAATATCGCCGATGCCGCTGGCCGGCTCGGGCGAATAGTCGTCGTTCATTTCGCACGACTGCATCAGGCCGACTTGCACGCCACCCAGCAGGACGACGACGCGGTTGCCGGAGCGGACGCGCTGGTTCACGGTGGGCATGGGTCAGCTCCCTTACGCGCTGGCCGAGCCCTGGTAGGGCACGGCGTGGATGGTGGCGGTGACGTAGTTGGCGGGGATGACCGGCGAGCACTGGAAGGTGACCCCGACGATGTCGCCCGAGAGCGTGGCGGTGACCCCCTTGAAGGCGGGGCTGTTGGCGTCGCCGACGATCACCCCGGGGCCGTTGGGCTCCGGCACGGCCAGGCTGGCGAGCGTCGTCTTGGTGATCGACACGGCCCGGGCCAGCAGCAGCGGGCCCGCCTTCTCCCCGATGAGCTCGCGCAGCGCGTCGCGCACCGAGCGGGCGACGAAATCCAGCGCCGCGCCGCAGGACAGCTCGACCCGGTTGTAGTTGCGATTGGCCAGCCAGGTGCTGATGGACTGCGTCACCCGGTAGCCACTGGGGGTGTTCTCCACCGGCATCACGCCGCCCGAAATCAGGGCGTCGGTATCGGTGGGGTTGCGAACGTCGCGCTCCAGCCCCCGGATGGCCAGCGTCTTGTTGGTCAGGGCCGTGCCGGGCGAGACGCCGGCGAAGGCGCCGCCGATGACCGCGGCCAGCATGAACGGCGGGAACAGCTTCAGCGCGCCGTTGCCCAGGATGTCGTAGTCGTGGAACCCCACATGCACGAGGCCGGTGCGGTCGGAGTTGAGCACCTTCGCGGCCGCAATGGCGTTGGCGTCGGTGGTGGCGGCGGCGGTGCCGACGATCGCGCGCCGCTCCATCCGGCCGATGGTGCTCATGTACGCCACGTGCGCGTCGGCCATGGCGTGGATCGCCGCATCCGAGCTCAGGGGCACCACCCACTGCACATCAACCGCCTGGAGCGCGGTGAAGGCATTGCTCCACTCGGTGTTGGTCACCGAGCCATCGGAGCCGCCCGTCAGGTGCGTCCAAGCCAGCGCCACCGGCACCAGGCCGCCCGCGCCCCGCGTGGCGGTCACGATGCCGGTCGTGTTCAGCCAGTCCACCGCGGCCTGGAGATTGGCGCGGGCGGTGTAGTCCGCGGTGCGGACATCGACCGTCGTGACGAAATCCAGCCCGGACAGGGCCGGCGCAGCGCCGTTGCCGTCGCTCACCGTCGCCACGAAGCCGGCCGTGGTGTTGATCCGGTCCACCAGCGCCTGCACGGTGGTGAACACGTTCAGGTCGATCGTGGCAACGGGGCTTGCGTTCGGGGCAAACAGCGTCACGGTGGTGCCGGTGATCGTCATGCTGGCCGATGCCTGGCCGCCGGAGTAGCGGATGACGAAAGCGTTCCGGGCGATGTTGTCCGCGGCAATGCTGGCCGCCCCCTGCGTCACGCTGAGCTTCAGGCCGGTGGTGGTGCCGGCCTCGACCCGCACCCGGCACTGGTTGGCCCGGAGCCCAAAGCTCACCGACGAAACGGCGATCGCCGCGGCCGCCTGGTTGTCCAGCAGGTTCAGGGTGGCGCGCACCGCCGGGTTGACGCGCACCGCGAAGACCACATTCGGCCCGCCGGTCTGCCGGCTGGGGCCGAAGGCGCGGATCACCGCATCGAGCAGCTCACCCGACACGAGCGCCGCCTGCGCTTCCTGCGGGTTGGAGAAGCGCAGCGCGGTGTTCGGCCGGCCGTCCGCCGCCCGCCCCACCAGGGCGAGCGCGTTCGGCACCGCCAGATTGCGGTTCGCCATTTCCCGGTCCACCACCGCGGATACGACGGTCGGGGTGATGTACTGCTTGCCATCGAAAAACAGGGGCATCGGTCAGCTCCTACGCGGGGCGGGTCACGAAGGCCGCGTACGCGGCCTGATAGGTGGCGGCCGGCGCCTTGGCGGGGCCGGTGGCGCGGGCATCGGCGTAGAAGCCGGCGATGAGCTCCACCCGCTTGTCGGAGCCGGACAGCCCGGTGCAGAACTCTTCCAGGGTCACATCGAAGGCGGCCGGATCCTCGCCCACCATCGCCTCCGGCGCCGTCTCGCCGCGCTTCGTCATTCCACCAGCTCCAGTTGCACGTCGGTGATGTCCGCGCCGAGCGATGGCGCGCCCGCGGCCGCCGGCACGACGCACTCAAAGGTGGCGCTGGCCATGTAGAGCGGCGCCGCCTTGCCCCCGTCGTCCAGGACCTCATCGTCCGTTTGCGACAGGTTCACTTGCTGCACGCCGGCCGCTTCGAAGACGGCGAGGTTGCCCATGACCGCCCGCTTGATGGCCTGGCGCAGGGCGCGCCGCTCATCGGCGTTCATCGACACGCCGACGATGTTCAGCACCACGCGGGACACCCAGGACTCGCCGTCCTGCCAGTCCACCTCATCGTCGCCGATGCCCAGGTAGGTCTCGCCGATGCCGCGCTGCACCGGCGCGTCTTCGGCCAGGTGGACGGAGACGCAGGGGAGCGCGATGCGCTCTTGCGAGGCGAAGGGGGCGGAAAGCACCGGCACCTTGCCGGATGCCGGCTTCAGCCGCTTCACGGCGACATCGTTCGCCAGCGACGCCTCCAGCCGCTGGATCACCAGCTCCTGCGCATCGACCCCGGGGCTGGAGAGGCGCGCTTGGGGCGTGCTGGTGACGGCGGGGTGCTCGGTGAAGCGGACACCGTCCCAGCTCCATGCCTTCCAGAAATAGGCGGTGCCGTTGACCAGCCCCGTCCAGTCCAGCACCGCGTGATCGGTCGATTCATTGGCGACGATGACCGCGCCATGATCGACCGGGCCCGCGAAGGAGTCGGCGGTGCGCCGCAGCACGCGCCACCAGCGCGCGCCATCGGGCGGCGTGAGGATCAACCGCACTGCATTGCCGCTCGGGAGGGGTTCTACGAAGGAAATCATCGAGCGGGAGAGTGCCGTCACGACCTGCCCCGCCGCGCGTCACGAGCTCGCCTCCGCCCCCATCATGCGCTTCACATCCTCTTCCATCGCCCGCCGGAAGGCTTGCTCGGCGACGGGCGCGAGCTGTTGCGCGACCGTCCGGGCCGGCCACCGCCCCTCTTGCGCCGGCACCACCCACCCGGAGCTGCCCTCCACCATCACGCGGAACGTCAGGAACTTGGAGTGCGCCGCCCCGCCCCGGGCGTTCGGCTTGCGGAAATTGACCATGCCGGCCATCCGCTTCGCCGCCGGCCCGGTGATCCCCAGCGCCTCCAGCACGTCGGGCGTGAGCCGGCTCCCCCATCGGTATTTCCAGCCCGCCACCGTGACTGGATCCCGCGTCTTGACCGACATGGCGCCGGTGCCGGAAACGCGGCGGTAGGTCCCGACGATCGCCGAGCGCGCCAGGGTGGGGGCCTGCCACCAGTCATGGACGGCTTGCGGCATGGCCCGCCCCAGCACGCTATTCGGCGTGTTCCAGCGAAAGGGGATGATGAGGTACCGCTTCCCCTTGGCCGACACGCGCACCTTGAAGGAGCTGTTGAGCATGCGCTTCAGGTCGCGGGCTGGGGTGCCTTCCTCGATCGCGCGGGCGTAGGGCAGGGCGGAATACACCTCCGCCGAGAACGGGCCAGTTTGCCGGAGCTGGATCGACCGGGCGTATTCCCCCGTGCGGCTGGATATGACCTTGCCGGACGGAAGCGGCATGCCGGAGGCATAGGCGACCCACTGGCGATGTGCGGCTTCGGCGATCGTGCGCACCGCGTGCGCCAGGTGGGGGAACATATCGGCGGTGACGGCGCCACCCCACGGGATGAGCGCCGACAGGGAGACGCTGATTCGGAACTCGCTCATCGGTCGAACAGGTCGAACCGACGAAGCGCGACGCGCCGCGGGAGCGCCAGGCCGCCATGGTGCGCCCGGTCCTGCGGTAGGTCCTTGAACAGGAAGTATTCCACGGGCCGGCGCGCGATCAGCGTGTAGAGCGAGCCGACCGGCGGCGGGGTGGTCCAGGTGATCGTGCCATCCGGCGCAACCGACCGTATGGCGCACTCCAGGATTTCCGCCCCGAGCTCGCCGCCCAGAACCAAGCCGCCCAGCGCCCCCATGCCCAACACGCCCGACTCCGCCGGATCGGTGACGGCAAAGACCCGCTCGATGTCCAGCGGCAGGAAGGGGAGCTTTTCTGTGCCCGTGTGCACCCCCTGGTGCTGGACCGGCTCGCTCGACTGGAGGAACAGCATCCGGTCTTTCTCGCCGGCGGCATAGGCCGCGGAATCCGACCCGATCGACACGACCACGTCGCCCGATTCGTACAGCCCGAACCGCTCCCACTCCTTCGCCACCCGCATGCCGGTCAGAGCAACGCGCGTGCGCCGCCCGGGCCCCCAGAACCACCCTTTGCCGTCGCAGTGCGGGCAGCCTTGGCGGGCGGCCCCCGTGTGCGGGTCGCGGCAGGGGCACGCGGCCGCGCGCTGCCAGGACACGTCCTGGCCCATGTGGCGCAGGTGCGCGTTCAGGAGGCGCGGCGAGAGCTTCATACGACGGCCATCATCACGCCGAGCACGCTCCGGCGGATGCCCTTCAGCTTCGTCTCCACCCCTTCGCGGAACTTGTCGGGATCCCACGACATGGACCGGGACAGACCATCCGCCGACACCGAGCCGCTGGCCGGGATGAACTTGTCTTCGATCGTCTCCAGCACGGCCAGCGCCTTGATCGCGGACAGGATGTCCGGGTGGTCCCGCGCGGCGTTCTCCAGGCCGGCGCGGTAGCGGACCTGGATCATCAGCGGCACGCTTCGGCCGCCGCCGACGATCGACAGGGCGAAGGCGTTCAGCGGGATGCCGATGGCCGAGACGTTCGGCACCAGGTTGAGCACGCCCTTGTCGCGGTCCCACCGCATCCATTCCTGGGGAATGTTGTAGGTCGAAGAGCTGGGCAGCGGGTGGGCCAGGCGCACGCCATGGATGGCCAGGACGGGGCGATGGCGCAGGTAAAGCTCGCCCCAGGCCGTGCCGCTCCAGAAGCCGGGCGTCAGGTCATAGCCCGGCTCGACCTCTACCACCTTGCCCTCCGCCTCCAGCGCCGCCCGCTCCGCCGGGGGATGGCCGTTCGGGAGAATTTCCCGGGGCGTCAGGAAGAACCCGAGCTGGCGCGTCGCCTCGCGCTCGGCGCTCACCAGCCGCTCCAGCAGGTATTCGTCGTGCAGGTGCAGGTCCGGGAGGTATTGCGCCGCCACGGCCACCAGGCGATCGCGGCGGAGCTGCGAGACGGCGGCGGCGAGGTTCGGGAAGCACGAGACGACGCCGGCGCCGAGCTGCGCCGGATCCCACACGTGCAGGCGGAAGACGGTGATGCACACCTCCCCGCCCGAGCTGGTGACCGTGCCGGTGACCGAATACCAGGTGCCGTGTGTACCGCCGGTCACCCGCACGCGGGCGGTTTGCCCCTCCGTCCCCGCGGAAGCGACCGTGAGGCCGGCGGGCGCCACCGCCCAGGTGGCCGTGGCGATCGTGTGCCCCGCCGGCAGCTCGGCCGACAGGTCCACGGCGTAGTTGCGCGCCTGCGCCGGCGGCTGCGATGCCCACAGCCCGCCCGCGTCGTCGGTTTGGAATCCGGTGCCGCTTGCCATGGCCCTATTACCCCGTCACGACGCTATTGCCGGTGAGTCCAGTTGCCGCCGGGGGTGGCCACCCACACGCCCCGCGGCTGCGCCACCCACCCGCCATCCAGCCGGGCGGAGTAGCGGACGCCGGCAGGGCCCGGCGCGGGGGCGCCTGGCGCCGGCCCGAGCACCGCCTCCATCACCCCCAGGACCGCCAGCTCGGCCACCGACACCACGCCCAGCGCCACCGCCGCCGCCATCGTGCCGGTGGCAGCGAAGGTGCCGGCGCTGGCGGCGGCGGCGGCGACAGAGGCGTGCGCGACGACATCCAGCCCGAGCAACCTGGAGCTCCCAACCGCCAGGGCCATGGTTGCGGCCGCGCTCGCATCCATCACCAGCGGAGTCGCCGACGCCCCAGCCAAGGCCACCGCCGCGACAGTGAAGCCGACCGCCGCCGGCGTCGCCGCAGAGTCGCCAGCAAGCGCCACGGCCGCCGCCGCGCTGCCGGTGATACTCACGACCTGGCTGGACGCCCCCCCTAGACCCGCGGCGGCGCCCGCCTCGGCAATGAACCCGAGGTTCAGCACCGACATGGCCGACAGCGGCCCCAGCAACTGCATGCCGCGATAGACGCGAACCAGGTCTTCAGCCCACCACCACGGATCCGCCTCATGTGCCGCCCATTCGGCGGCGGTCCATCGCTGAGCGAAGATCAGCGCGACATGAACCGCGCCGGCTGCGGATTGGGTGAACGGGAAGGGGAAAAAGCCGTGGTCGCCAATTGTGAAGTCAGCGCCGCTGGTGTTCCCGTAGCTGGCCGGCGCGCCCGAGACCACCACCCCGCCCCGCATGTAAGCCACCTGCGCGGTGGCGTCGTAGGACAGGCCGGCGTTGATCGTCTCGCCCGCGGCGTAGAGCCCGCTGTTCGACACGGACACCCGCTTGTCCGTGCCGTCCATCCAGCCGACAATCCAGACGCCTGAGAAGTTGGAGCACGCGAAGCCGGGCGTCGTCGGAAAGCTGGCGTTACCGACCCCCATTAGGATGCGGTTGCCGGCCGAGCCGCTGTCATGGTCGGCGGTGAACCGCAGGACGATGGTGCCCTCGCCGGTCGGCAGCGCGAAGGTGTTGCCGGCCCCGTTCGCGCCCCAGCGCCCGTTCGCGCCGACCATGCCGACGCCACCGCCCGCGGTGCCGATCACGGCGCCGCTGGTCATGCCGCCGATCACCGTGCCCGTCGTGGCGATCCAGGGCGGGCTGTCGGCCTGCGCGCCGTCCCACGCGAAGACTAGGCCGCGGCGGATTGCCACCGCGTTCGGGCGCAGCACGCCGCGGGGTCGGGGGCGGGCCGGCATGCTCAGGAGGCCAGGGGTGTCGGCACCGCGAGTAGCGTGTTGCCGCTGGCCGGGAGCGTCGGCCCGGTCCAGAACAGCACGGCGCGGAAGCGACCCTGCGGCAGCCACACGTCTTGCGCGCTTTCGCGAATTACCTGCGCCGAGACGGTGGCCGGATGGATGCTGATGCCGCCAGCGAAATAATTCGCCTCGGCCAGCCGCGGCGTGGCGCCGGAGACGTAATGGGGATAGCTGCCGTCGTTCTGGCGCGGCAGAAGGAACACCCGGGCGCGGCTGGCAGCGGTGAAAGCAAGGCTGTTGCTGGCGATCAGAAGTTCCAGCCGGCAGACCTGCCACTTGTTGGTGCTGTTGTCGATTTCGGGTCCCAGCGCCGTTCCCCAGCCGGTTTGCAGGCTGTTCAACTCGGTCGTGAGCAAGGTGTAGGGGCTGCCGGGAGCGCCCCAGAGAAAATCGGGCATCAGGTGGCCCTCGCGATTTCAATGTCGGTGTAGGAAAGCGGGAGCGTGAAGCCCCATTGCTCGCGCATCGGTCGGGTTTCGAACCCGAGCGCCAGCGTGGCGGCCTCCAGCGCCTCGGTGAGCACTTTGTCGCCTTCCGGCCCGGCAATCTTGAGCCGGTTGAAGTAAGCCTGCATGCGGGCGAGCTGCGCCGGGTCTGACGCATCGAAATCGCTAAATGTCCCGCCTTCGATGGCATCGTACGCCGCCTTGCAGTGCCATCGCTGGCCGAAGGGGGCCTGCGCGTCGTTCGCGACGACCCAGGCGCGCGCAAGCACGCCGGCCTCCGTCCAGAGCTTGCGAACGGAGGCGCTTTTGATCGGCACCGGGCGCTGCCACGTGAGCGCGTTGAGGGCCACGGCCGCCTGTTCCGGCGACAAAGGCCCAAGAGCGGCATCGGCCGCCTTCAGCGCGGCGTAGTCGTGGTGGCCGGTCATGGTTAAGCCCCCTGCATGGTGCGGGTCCAGGTGTTGATGGACCCCGCCTGGCCGTTGGCGATGTTCGGGTTGTCGATCGTCATATCCCCGCCGCCGCCGGTGATCGTCACCGTCCCCTGCGCCACACACGCGCCACCCGAGCGGTAGAGCCGATAGACGGTCGCGTTGGTGCCAGAGCCCGCGCCAGCCCCGCCCGTGAACGCCCACGTGCCGGCGCGGGTGGCGACCCCGTTGGCCGCGGTCGCCGCGGTCGCCGGCAGCGTGCCGGTGGCCAGCGTCGTCGCCGGATCGGCGGCCGCGCAGTTGGCCGGCAGCGCGCCCGAGAACAGCTTGATCGAGCCGTTGGCGAGAGCGTCGCAATAGGCCTGCGCCAGAGCGGTGCGCAGGGTGGTATCCAGTTGCTCGGGCATGGTGGTCCCTCAGTGCCAGGCGGGGCGATGGGGCCACCATGCGGTCACGACCAAACGAAACGGGGGCCCGAAGGCCCCCGTGCCGCGCCGAGCTCGCCGAGCTTCAGCGGTCTTCGGGCGGGGTCACGCCATAGGCGGCGCGGCGCCCCTTCACCACCACGCCCAGGCCGCCCGCCATGGCGCCGGAGTTGGCCAGGGTGCCGGTGATGCCACCGACCACCGCGCGCGACACGACGGTGGCGTTGTGGATCGCCCCGGCGCCGCCGAGCGTGATGACCGCGCCCACGGCGACCGCGGAAATGTCCCGCGCGCGCAGCACCGCGTTGGCGTTGATCGCCGCGGCGATGGTGGCGGCGACCGTGGCGGCCACGGTGGATCCGGCGGTGACGGGGCCGACGGTGACCGGAAGGCCGGTGACGCCAGCGTTGGTGAAGGTGACCGACATGGTGTCATTCGTGGCGATGGTGCCGCCGACCGTCAGGGTGACGGTGGCGCACATGACGGCCGCGGATTCCGCGTCCCGCGCCACCAGGTGGGCGTTGTGCCCATCCAGCAGGTCGGACAGCACATCCCCAAGCATGGCCTGCGCCGCGGCCGGGTTCATGCGGTTGACGGCGTCCTTGATTTCGGCGCGGGTGATGCCGACGCGAGCGGGCATTTGGGGTTACTCCTGCGGGGGGGTGTCAACGCCCGGGTCAACGGGCGGCGGATCGGCGGGGGCGGGCGGCGTGTCGCCGGCGGGCGGCGCGGCGGCCGCATCCGGCGCCCTGCTCTTGCCCTTGCCCTTGCCCGCGGCGGAGGCGGGCGGATCACCGGCGGGGGGCGCCTCGACCAGGGAGAAGCCCGGGATCGTGGCGAAGCGGGCGGCGACCTCGGCCGCCACCTCTTCCGAAATCATCTGGCGCTTGCCGTCGCGGATGTCCTCCACGAAGCGGACCCCGGAGATTTCGGTGGAGGCGTTCGGCAGGTCGCAGATGATGCGGGGCATGGAGTGTTCCAGGACGGGAGAGGGGGGGGAGTCCGAGCGCGACCAGAGCCCGGGCGGCCGAAGCCGCCCGGGCCAGCCAGCGTCAGCCGAACGGCTTCCAGGTCGCCGAGTTGGGCAGGATGTTCTTGATGAACACGTGGTGGCGCAGCTTGGAGATACGCAGGTAGCCGAACAGGAGCTGCGCCCACGGCACCACCGCGGAAGACGTGGGGAACAGGGGGAATTTCATCATCGGCAGGAGCTGCCGCCACAGAATGGCGGTCGCCGACGGCGCCAGGTTCAGCATGTAGGCCTTCGTGGTGCCGGGGATGTCGGCGTTCAGGTCCACGAAGGAAGTCGGGCCGGCGCCCTTCGGAATCCGCTTCACCAAGCGCATGTCAGCCGGGGCATTGGTCCCGTTCTTCCGCGAGCGGTAGATGGCGAAGCCAGTCTCGCCGCCGTTGGCGTGCGTGATGGACAGGGTCACCTTCTCGCCGGCGGCCACGGTGGTCTGGGTGGTCAGCCGGATCGCGGATTCGCCCTTGGCGCTGACACCCGCCACGCCCCAATAGTACAGCCCCGCCTGCGCCGCGGTGAACTGCGACGCCGCGTCGGACGACGGGGTCGCGGTCACCGCGGACGGCTGCATGGCGGCGTTCGCCGTGGCCACGGAGGCATAGCGCGTGTTGAACGGCGCCAGCAGGTCGCCCTCACGGATGAACACGTCGGACGTGTTGCGGATGTTCCCGAAGGAGGTGCGGATCCCCACCACCGGCGCGCCGAGCTGGACGCCGCCGCCCGGCACATCGGTGAGCGGCACGCGGAAGGCCGGATCCAGCGAGGTGTCCAGGTCGGTCTGCACCGACTGCGGGATGAAGATGTCGGTCGGGGTGCCGAAGTTGTTGAAGGCCGCGATGGTCTGGGCCGCCTGGCTGATCTTGTGGATGGAGTTGAGCGGGGTGCCGCGCATGTCGATCACGTGGTCATCTGCGACCTTGCCATCCACCACGCCGGCGGCGAGCTGCGGGCCGATGCCGTCGAACTCCGTCGGCACCACGGCCGCATCGCCTTCGTAGCACAGGAAATTCGCATCGCTCAGGAGCTGGAGCGCGCCGTTCGCCTGTTCCAGCGCCTCGGCATCACGGATGTTGTTCGTGATGGTCGCGACGAAGGACACCTGCCGGCGGGCCATGAGGTATTTCACCATGCCCACCCGGCGGGCGTATTCGCCGGTCGCCTCTTCGATGGTGCCGGTTTCCGAGTTGGTCGCGCCACCCAGGAAGCCGCCGATGCCGGACTGCTCGGTCCATTCGTCCACCGTGCCGCCGACCTTCGGCTTCGGCAGGCGGTTGAACAGCGCCATGTGCTTGTTCTCGACGATGGTCGCCTGCATCACCGTATCCAGGGACTGGATGCGCAGCGCGCCGCCGCCCGTCAGGGTGGCCACGTCGGTGCCGTAGCCCATGGTGAGCGCCTTCTGGAGCTCCATCACCTGCTCGCCGGTGACCGCGCCGGAGTTGCCGTCAGTGCCGCCGATCAGGCCGCGAAGATCGAACATTGTAGTGCCCTCTGCTTTGGTAGTGCGGGGCTAGGCAGCTACCTAGCTACCCCGCCGGGGTTGCCAGGTGGTTCAGGCGGCCGGCCGGATGGCGGCCAGGGTGGCGGGATCCAGCTTCTCGCCGTTGTCCACACGGACGGCGATCCGGGCGACATCAAAGCCGGTGATCTTGCCGGCCAACTGTGCGTCCAGCGCCCAGCTCTTCACCATGTCGGGCGAGGCATCATCGGACGCCGGCGCGGCGCCGGTGGCCGCGGGCTTGTCGTGCACGTTCACCACTGCCTTGCGGCCGGCGCCCTGGCCGCCGAACTTGGCGACATCGGCGCGCAGCGACTTCAGCATCGTGCCCTGTGCGGCGATCGTGGCCGCCTGGCCCTTGATGATGTCGGTCATGGTGCCGAGCGCCTTCGTGAAGGCATCCACCTGGCCGGACAGGTCGCCACCCAGGCGCTGCACCTCATCGTGCAGGGCCTTCATCATGGCGGTGCCGTCGTACGCCTCCTGGATCGTGCCGTCCGGCATCGTCACCTGGAAGCTCTTGCCGAAGGGGGCGCCTTCGCCCTCGCCCTCGCCCTCGCCCTCGCCGTCCTTGTCTTCGTCGTCCTGGCCGTCGTTGTCGGCATCCGCCGCAGCCGCCTGGACGCGCTCAGCGTCGTCGTCGCCGCCCTTGCCGGGCGGCATGGCCTGCGCCTTCATCATGTCCAGCTCGCCGAGCAGGGCGGCAAATTCGCCCCCGGGGGTAGACAGGGCGGTGCTGCCGTTCGGATCGGGACGGACGGTCATGTCAGTGAGCTCCTTGCTGGCGGGCGCGCTTCAGGTCGCCCAGGAATTTCTCGACCCACTCGGCGGCGTGCGCCTTCGCCAGGCCGTAGTGGCCCTCGGCGTGGTCGATGAAGGACGGGACGGAGGCCTTCACGCGGAAGCGGCGGATGTCGCCGGCCAGGCGCTCGCGGAAGTCCCAATAGGATTGCACCTGCCGGTCCAGAGACTGGCGGCGGAGCGCGGCTCCACCCTCCAGCGTGGCGGAGTCGGTGCCGTAGCCGGACTCCAGCCCCTTCAGCAGGTCGCCGGCGACGAACTCCAGCCCGTGCGCGGTCCAGCTCTTCGCCAGCACGCCGAGCGGCACGGTGGAGACGGACGGCACGGCCGCGTTCACCGGCGTCTTGGAGAAACCGATGTTGGTCCACCGCACCTTCTCGATGCACGTGACCTTGGCGCCGCCATCGGCCAGGCGGGCGCTCTTCGCGAGGATCGCGCCGGCGACGGAGGGGTACCACCGCTGGGGCGGCTGTTGCTCGGTGAGCGAGGCCCAGAAGAGGTTCGCGTTCTCCGCCGACTTCGCGTCGCCCTGATAGACCTCGCCCTTCACCATCGTGCGGGCGCCGTCCAGCTTCACATCGACCGGACGGCCGATTTCGAACGCGGCGTAGTTGGGGATGCCCTGCTTGGGGCCGACCTGCGTAACGTGGTCCAGGTCCAGGTTGCCATACTTCAGGTAGTAGTCGGCGGACTCCCGCAACGCCTTGGCCAGCACGACCTCGCCTTGCTGATCCACCGACTCGTCGGATGCCTGGACATAGACGTACCGCTTGCCCCCCTCGGTCGCCGGATGCGCCTTGAGGAAGCCGCTGATCGCCAGAATGTCGTTCACATCGTGCATCGCAGCCCGAAAAGACAAAGGCCGCCCACGCCCCCTTGCGGGGGTGTGAGCGGCCTATGTGGAAGCCCTTGCTCGCCTACCGGTGTGCCGTCACGACCTAAATTCTGGGAAGGCTACGAAGGCCCGCCTGTCTTTCCGAACGCCCCGGCGGGGAGCTGCCAGGCATCGGGGGGCACCAGCACGGGCCCCGCCCAAGTCTTTGAATCTGCGAGCTTCACAAGCTCCGGCTGGGTCTTCGCGGCCGCATAGACCTCGCCCTTGTCCGCGCGCTTCTCCACCGATTCGCTGCGGTGGATCGTGGCGTTGAAGCTGCGCTCATACCCGGCCACCTTTTCGAAGGTGTCGGGGAACAGGGCGCGATTCGTGGCCCATTGGTCCGCCCCGCCGAAGATGCAATTCCGGCAGGAGAGGCGGCTGTAGCCGAGCTGATAGGCCGGGTGCGGCACCACGCCGTGCCGGCGCATGATGTCCCAGACCTCCGCCTCGCTCCACGAGTGCACGGGCCGGTATTGATCGACGTGGCGCGACTGCGTCGTGGTCCGGTGCGGCTCGACCACCTTGTAGCGCGCCCGGTTGCTCGACTCCTGCGCCCGCTCCCCGGTCACCACCAGCGTGCGCTTGCCCGTGAAGCGGTCCTGGTTGCGGATCGCCGCCGCCATCACGTCCACCTTCAGGGCGCCGGAGCACCAGCGCACCGACAGGTCCGCGGCGACCTGCGGGAACTTCTCCCGGGTGCCGAGCTTGCCCGCCACGCCGCCGGCCTGGCCGCGTGTGCCGTCGGGGTTCTCCCAGATCACCGGGGCGGTGCGGCTTTCGTGCCGGGTCATTTCCCGCTCAAAGCCGCCCTCGCGCCACGAGAAGTAGATGGGCATGCCGAGCGCATCGGCGATCGCGCGGCAGTAGGCGGGGGTGACCGGCCAGTCCATCAGCGTGTCGCCGTGGCCGTCGATGTCATGGTGCCAGAGCTCGATTTTCTCGCGCGGCACGCCGGCCTCCAGCAGCCCGAGCAGGGAGGCGACGGAGTCCTTGCCGCCGGAGAACGCCACCAGGACCGTGTCGTAGCTGGCCAGGTCCGGCCCGGGCTCGATCGCCCGCGGCGGCGCCAGCGGGGCGGTCACCGGCGCCGCCGGCGGGGCAGGGGGCGCGGGCGCCTCCTTCGGCGCGAACAGGTCCCATTGCTCCAGGGGATCCGCCGGCGCCTTGTGCCGCGTCGCCAGGTGCGGGCGCACGAACCGGCCGCCGCGGGCGTAGCCCTCCACCGGCACCAGCTCTTGGAACAGACCGGTGCCGGCCTTCAGGAAGAGGACGAGAGCCACTTCTTCGCCGCCTCGACCGAGTCATGCGGGCGGAGATATTTCACCAGCCCGTCCTCCGCGTACACCCGGCCGTCGGGGTGCTCCCACACACGGTGATACCGCTTCGCCGAGCCACGGAACCGCGGCGGCCCCGCCGGGCTCGCGAGCATCCGGTGTTCGGTGATGCCGTCGCGGCCCGTTTTCGGGGGCTGCCACTCGCCCAGCTTTTCCTCCACCGGCGCGGGCTTGGCCTTCGGCTTCGCCGCCGGGCGGCGGTCCTCATGCGCGGCCACGTGCACCACCTTGCCGCCGGCGGTGTGGCGATCGTGGTCCGGGATGTGCGCCTTAAGGAACAGGACCAGGGAGTTAGACATGGCTTTCTGGAGCTCCTGAGACGGCGCCACGTCGCCCTTGCAGCGGGGGCACACCAGGGATAGGCCGGACGCCTTCAGCACCAGGCCGCGGGTGCGGATGATCGGTTCCCGGGCCGCATTGAGGTGGGCCATGTCGGCCTGGCAGTGCGGGCACTTCATGCGCCAGCCGCCCGGGACTTGGCCGCGATCGTATGGAGGTGGCCGCGCTCGGCGGTGAGCTCTTCCACGCGCTGGCCCGCGTCGGGATCCAGCAGCGCGCGGGGGCGGAGCTTGGCCAGCTCGGCGTCGATCGCCCGCTCGCGCTCTTCGGCCGCCGCCAGGATGCTCCGCTCGGCCTCATGCGTGCGCGCGGCCAGCCCGCCCAGGTGCGCGAGGCGCCGCTTCGCCGCCTCGATATGACGTTCCGGGCCGGTGCGCTGCATCCGCGCACCATGGCGTCACGACCCCGCGGGGCGGATGCGCACCAGCACGGCGCCGGCGCCGGCCGGGCCGGTGTACTGCACCGCGTTGACCCGATCGTGCTCGGCCGTGAACGCCACGGTGATGCTGTCCGCGGAGGACGGCCGGTAGCCCGCCACCCCCAGCGCCCGCTCGGCGGCGCGCAGGGACGCATAGCGCCGGTGCAGCTCGCCCGGCTCGACCGGCGGGAACGCCGCGGGCAGCACCTCCCACTCGCCGGCCAGGCGGGCGAGTTGCGCGTGCACGACGGCATTGATGTTCATGCCCGCCGTACCCCTATTGCGGCGCCGCGCGCAGGGGCTGGACGATGAAGCTGGAGGTGATCGCCGCCTCGACCACGTCGGGCTCTTCAGCCGCGGTCACCAGAAACTCCACCTTGCCGTCGGCGCAGGAGGCGACAATCAGGTCGCCCGGCACCATGCGATCCGCCGCCCCACCGAAGAAGTTGGGCGCCACGACCTCGCGAATCGTGTTCTGCGGCTTGTAGTGCCACCAGGTGAACCCCTGCGCGTAGAAGGGGTTCGACAGGTTGCGGATGAGGAAGCCGCCCAGCTCATCGGCGGCCGCGGCGGGGCTGGGGGCGGCGGTCATTGCGTCCATGGGGTCCTCCGGTGTGGCGCGGACCATACAACCGCGATCTTGTCGTGTCCATCGTTTCGCAAGGATTTTTCCTATTGCGGAGACAGTCGTATTCTGCCTATCGTCCGCTCCCGTAACCAAGGAGGCGGCGATGGAAGACTGGCGGCACGACTGGATCGAGCAGAGGCACCGCGAGCGCCGGCGGTGGCGGACCCGGCGGCTGATGACGCTGGCGCTGGTTGCGGTGGTGGCATCGGCCATCGCCGGGGCGGCCATGCTCGGCGGGTCGGCCGCCGGCGCGCTGGCGTTGATGGCGGCGTCGGTGGCGCTTCTCGGCGGGGCCGTGCTGGGTCCGCGCTAACACACTGAAATGCTTGTCACATAACGAACATTATGGAAAGTCGCGGCCCTTTGCCGCGCGGGAGAACTAAATGACCAAGCCCACCAAGACACCGAAGCCGACGGAGAAGCAGGCCGCGTTCTTGCTGGCCGCGCTGGAGCACCCCGACGAGGTGTTTCGAGGCGAAATGTCCCGCCGCATGAACTCCGGCGGCGCCCTCCCCTCGCTGACCGCGCGGGAGGCTGATTCGATGGTGCTGAACAAATGGCTGGCGCCGACCCCGCGCAAGGACAGCCGCGGCGGCACCGAGCCGTTCCTGACGCCGGCCGGCAATCGCATCGGCTGGGCCTACCACATCACCAAGGACGGCGTCCGCGCCATCGGCCGCGTGCCGGAGCACGAAACGGCCATGAAGCGCCTTTGGGGTGCCTACGAGCAGCGCCTGCGCCGCAAGCGCGAGCTGGACGCGAAGGAGGCGGAGGAAGCCAGCCGGCGCGAGCTGGAGAACGCCCGGGCGGCGGTGATCGCCAAGCACGCCCCGTCCATGCGCGCGGTGCTGGAGCGGATCGAGAAGGCCGACTTCAACTGCATGCCGCGGCAGCTTTTCACCGCCGCCCGGGAAGCGGTGCGCCACGTGCTCGCCCCGATGAACGCCGAGCTGGACGCGCTGGCGGTGGGCGGCTTCAACACGAAGCTGGACGCGCTCGCCGGCCAGGCGAAGCCGGAGGGGGGCGCTTCGTGAACCGCGCCCCCAACGCGCGCGAGGCCCGCCTTCTCCGGGCGGGCCTCGACCACCCCGAGCTGTTCCACCGCTACGTCACCGCGACCTTGGCCCGGGCCGTGTGGCGCGTGGGCAACCCGCCGGATCCGATCGCCGAGGTGTCGGAGGCGGAAGGCGACGCCATGGCCGAAGCCGGCTGGATCCGGCTCATGCCGGCGCCCGGCGGGCGCATGGGGCCGGAGCCGTACCGGATCGGCGCGCACCAGGCGGGGCAGCTCGCCTACGTCACCGAGGCGGGCGCGCACGCCATCGGCCGGGCCCAGCGCGCCGACATCCTGGTGGCGGTGGCGGAGCGCCGCGCCGCGCGCGACTTGGTGATGGGAGGTGCAGCATGAGCCGGCTCCAGAACCGCAACGTGTCTATCGGGCTCGGCGGCCAGCGGTCCTCGATGCGGCTGGAGCCGTCCATGTGGGCGGCCGCGGAGGAAATCTGCCACCGCGAGGGGATCACCATGGCCGACCTCGCCGGCAAGGTGGACGCCACCCGGGAAGGGGGGCGCGACCGCACCGTCGCCATGCGTGTCTTCATCCTCGCCTACTTCCGGGCCGCGGCGACGGAAGAGGGGCACAAGGCGGCCGGGCATGGGTCGCTGGAGGTGCTGGCGTGACCCCCGAGCAGAAGGTGCTCGCGCGCTCCGCGCTGGGCCTGCGCAACGGCTGGCGGGAAAGCTACTGCAACCGCTACGTCGCTCCGCCGAGCGGCGAGATATTCGACCACTGGATGGCCATGGTGGCCGCCGGCATGGCCGAGCAGCATCCCAGCAAGCGCGACGACGGGACCGACATTTACGCCCGCGGCGGGGTGCCCTTCATCCTCACCCTGGCCGGCGCGAAGGCCGCGCTCCAGGCGGGCGAGTCCCTGGATCCCGACGATTTCCCGGAGGCGGCCAATGGCTGAGAACAGCGCGATCGAATGGACCGACCACACCTTCAACCCGTGGATCGGGTGCCAGGCGGTCAGCCCCGCGTGCGATCACTGCTATGCGGAGAAGCTGGTGAACGGCCGCATGGCCGGGAACTTCGCCGAGCGCCGGCGCACCAGTGAGCAGAACTGGAACCTGCCCCTCCGGTGGAACCGCACGGCCGAGAAGGAGGGGCGGAGCTTCCGCGTGTTCTGCGCCTCGCTGGCCGACGTGTTCGACAACCAGGTCCCCGAGCTCTGGCGCGATGACCTCTGGCGCCTGATCGCCGCGACACCGCACCTGGATTGGCTGCTTCTCACGAAGCGGCCCCAGAACATCCGCAGGATGCTGCCGGTGGCGGAAATGGGCGTGCCGGATTGGGGGGATGCGGGCTGGCCGAACGTCTGGCTGGGCACCACCGCGGAGAACCAGGAACAACTCGCTATCCGCGCGTGGCACCTTTCCCAGGTGCCGGCCGCGGTTCGCTTCCTGAGCTGCGAGCCCTTGCTGTCCGCCCTGGACTGCAACGCTCAAAACCGCTGGGGCACCCGCTGGCACGTCTTGACCGGAGGCATCCGCTACGCCACCAGCGGCCCCGCGGTGACGGGCCGCATCCATTGGGTCATCGCCGGCGGCGAGAGCGGCCCGGGCGCTCGGCCGATGCACCCCGATTGGGCCCGCAGCCTTCGCGACCAGTGCGCCCGCGCCCAGGTGCCGTTCTTGTTCAAGCAGTGGGGAGAATGGGGGCTGGAGGATCCCGCGCGCCGCTCGGTGCCGCATGCCGTGGCGCGCGACGGCACGCTCTACGCTCAATCCGACCTGGTTTTCCCCGACGGTCCCCGCTACGGCGAGGCGGTGCGGGCGGGGCATGCCGGCCAGCTCCACACGATCTATCGCGTCGGCAAGAAAGCCGCCGGCCGCCTCCTGGACGGCCGCGAGCACAACGAGTTTCCGCGATGATCGACCGCCCCATCATCTTCTCCCCCGTGATGGTCACGGCGCTGTTGGCCGGGAAGAAGACGCAGACGCGCCGGCTCTTGCGAGAACCCATGCCGCCGGCGCCATCGGCCGATAGCATCCACCCATCCAATGCCGGCCGGAAGCTGCACGCCGCCCCCTACTTCGACGCCCATTGCGGCGAGCGGAATACACCCGCCAACCCACGAGGCATGAGCGAACGCTGGTGCTGGTGGACGCGGGACGATCGCCAGTGCCTGCCGACCATTCGCATTGGCTATGCCCCCGGCGACCGCCTATGGGTGCGGGAGAGCGCCTGGATATACGGCCGATGGGTCCGCGACGGCCTCACCCACAAGGGGGTGGACCGCTGGAGATTCCGCACCAGCCCGGAGCGGCGCGTCATCTACGACGATCAAACCGCCGGCCGAGCGGACGAGTTGCGCAGGGGCCTCGGCGACCGCAATCGGCCGGGCGATGGCTTTTGGCTCCGCCCCTCAATCCACGTGGAGCGATGGGCTTCGCGCCTCACCCTGACCGTGCAGGAGGTGCGGGTGCAGCGGTTGCAGGACATCACCGAGGATGATGCGCTGGCCGAGGGAATCACCTGCGAGCGCGTCATCGTCGGCACCAACTGCAACGGCGGGCGCCACAACGAGGAATGGGGCGATCGCTTCTTCTTCGCAGGGTGCGACGGTGAAGGTTTCGAGGATGGTATCGCCGCCTTCTCTGCCCTGTGGAACAGCCTGCACGGCCCCAGCGCCTGGCAGATGAACCCGCACGTGGTGGCCCTGACCTTCCAGGTGCACCAGGGGAACATCGACAGGATGCCGGCATGACGACGCGCCGATCCGGGCTGCAACAGCTCAATTTCGCCGTTGCCCACGAAAAAGGCAGCGGCCGGCGGATGGCGCGGTTCACCTGCGATAGCTGCGGCGAAACGCTCGACATCCCCGACTCCACCGGTCACACGCCGCCGGCGCAGATTGCCACCAAGGCCATCGCCGCCGGCTGGGATGCCGACCACCGCGCCGGCCGGCGTTGCCGCTGTCCCAAGTGCAAAGGCAGCAAGGCGCGCGCCACGACCCCCACCCCCACCCCGCCCCCCAAGGCGCCGGAGTTGCCCATGGCCCTCACCCTGCCCGCCCCCCTCACGTCCGACCAGCGCGTCGCCATCCGTGAGGCGCTGGCCATGCACTTCGATGATGGGCTGGGCGCCTATGTCGGCGACATGGACGACGAGTCGCTGGCGCGACAGGTGGGCGTGCCGCGCGTCCACGTAGAGACGATCCGGGAGACTGCGTTCGGGCCCATCCGCATCACCGCCGCGCAGAAGGAAGCGCAGCGCCAGATTGCCGCCCTCCAGGCTGAGCTCGCCGTGGTGACCGGCGAGGTGGAGGCGGCCAAAGCCACCATCGCCGCGGCGGAGGGGCTGGTGAACGACCTCCGCGCCCGCGCGGATGCGCTGGCCGGGCAACTCGCGAGGAAAGCAGCATGAGCAACAAGCGCCACCCCGGCCCCTTCACAGTCGAATGTCGCCCGCGCGGGAAAACCGCCTGGCAGAGCGTGACCGCGGCCCGCATGCTCACCGTGGATCGCCAGCATGCCCAACAATGGGCCACCCGGCGCGAGGCGGAACAGGCCATGGCGCGCATGAGCGGACTCTTCTCCGGCCCCCTGCGCATCAGCACCAGAATCGGGAAGAAGGCCGGATGAACCTCCGCACGCTGAAAAAGCGGTGCAAGCTAGCGCGGGACATCCTGATCCGGGATCACGGCTATAGGCCGAAGGACTTCACGCTGGCCGACGGCGACGAGTCGATCGACGCCCCGACCAACATGGAGGCGCGGTTCCAGAACTACGGATTCCTGGACCCCGGCCCCCTGCCCGGCACCCCCCTTCTATGGCGCCGCACGAACTACGAGGCCGACGAATGGGACTACAGCCTGCCATGTGAGCACTTGGCCGACATCATCTACATCGAGCACACCAACTTCGGCATGGGCTACATGGACACGCGCGATGTCTGAAACCCCGAGCTACCACGACCTGCACATCACCACCGCAGAAATAGCGCGGACGCCCATTTACAACCTCCCGTTCTCCGTCCAGGTCAAATGCAACCGGGTCGGGGGGTGGGAGGTATGGGAAATCTGGGACGGAAGCGAAAGGCTCCTGGGCGGGGAGTATGCTGGCCCGGAGAACGGGCTTCGCCTCGACGTGGCCGGCCGCGTGATCGTGGACTCACTCAGCCCTAAAACAGCGACTGTTGCTCATCCGGCGCCGCCAGCCCCTCCGGCACCTGATCCGGCGCCGCCGGCATGAACGTCGGCGTCTTCGCCTCCACCTGGCCCGCGCGCACGCGGTGCAGGTAGCCGGCCAGGCCGGTGTCATCCAGCCCTTCCAGGGGCGATGTCATAATCTCCCGGAGCTCATACTTGTCGGTCAGCCGCCGGCGGGCCTTCCGCACCGCGGCGTGGTCCGGCACCAGGTCGGCGAGCTCGACATCCTCCGTTTGCCCGATGCGGTGGATCCGGCCGTTCCGCTGGGCGTGCACCATGGCGGTCATCGGCGTGTCGTACTGCACCAGCCATTTCCCGTGCTGGAGGTTCGCGCCGACGGCGCCGGCGTCCGAGCACAGGATGATGTCCGCCTCGCCCTTCGTGAAGGCGCGCTTCTTCTTGTCCTTCTCCGCCGCGGAGTCCTTGCCGGTCAGGATCACCACCCGGTGCCCGTCCGCCTTCAGCCGCTCCGCCGCCTCTTCCACGCGCTGGAGGCTATGGACGAACACCACCCCCGGCTTGCCCTTCCGCTCGCCCGCGAACTTCGCCAGGGCCTCCGTGCTGGCCCGGCCGTTCACGGCCCGATGCACCGCGCCGTTGTGCACGATGCCGACGCTGGCCTGTATCTTCGCGGCGATGTCGGCGTGCTTGCCTTCCTCCGCCCCTTCGAAGCTGGAAGGGGACAGCACCTTGGCGGCCTCGACATCCACCCGCCCCTGCATCCGCGCGGTGCGGGCGGCGGCCGCGGCGCCGTCCAGCCGCGCCAGCTCCGCCTCTTGCTCCGGGTGGAGCTTGACCGACACCTCGCGCTTGTTCGCCTTCACGCCCGGGTCAATGCTGCCGGTGTAGTAGTGCCGGGCGAGCTCGCGGCGCAGGCCGTCCCGCGCGGCCGAGGTGTCCACCCCGTACTTCCGCAGGAAGGCGGCGCGGTCGGAGTAGCGGGCGGGGTCCATCTTCGCCAGCACGTCGAACGCCTCGCTGGCGTCGTTCTTCACGGGATCCGCGGTGGCGTTCACGTAGTAGGGCATGTGCGCGGAGACGGCATCGAGGACGTTCGCCATCGCGCTGTTCTCCTTCCCCTGCCGGTTAAGGAGCTGGTGCCCTTCGTCCACGGCGAGGTAGTCGGCGCTGATCCCCTCCGCCGCCATCAGCTCCTTCATGTAGCTCGCGCGCTCGGCCGGCTTCATCCCCTCCAGCTTTTCGGCGATCGCCGCCGGCTCCGCGCCCTCGCGCTTGGCTGCCAGGTGCAGCATGTCATCGCGCAGGGCGGCATGGGTCACCACGACGAAATGGTGCTGGGGGTCCTTCAGCGCGGCAATCCGTTCCTCGCGCGAGGCCCCCGGCTGGCAGTGCCAGGAGTACTTGCCCGGCTCCAGCAGGGTCAGCGCCTCCCCGTGGAACTGCCCCTGCACGATCGACGGGACGGCGAAGATCCCGCGCTTCGCCTTCCCCTTCTCAATCAGGTTCGTGAGGCCGGAAAGCATGATGGAGGTTTTCCCCGACCCCACGCCCATGCCCAGCCCGGTGCGGCCGTTGTGCTCTATCAGCTTCACCGCGCGCTGCCGGCCAGCATAGGGCCCGCTCATGGTGGGGCGCCACAGCTTCACCGGCTCGCCCGGGCGGAAATTGTGACCAACAATCGGCATCATGCCGGCAATCTGCCGCTCCGCCGCGTGGCCGATCGTGTGGCGCATGCCGATCGGCGGCGGCTTGGCCGGCGCCGCCTCCGCCTCGACCGATCCGGGCGGGGGCGACGGCTCTTCCGACGCGCCGAAGAGTCCCATCTGCGCCTGCGAAATCGCCTCTTCCTGCGCCCGGGCGGATTCCATCTTCTCCGCCACCGAGCCCGCGGCGTAGCGCCCCTGGACGCGCTCCCGCAGGGAGTCGATGAGCTTGCGCTGATCGGCCAGCCGCGCCTCGCGCGCCTTCGGATCCAGCGCGTCCAGGTGGCGTAGGTCGTTGGCGATGACGGTTTGCCCGAGCTTCAGCGGGGCGCCAGGTCGCAGCCGATTGTGATGCTCGGCGAACCGCCCCAGCACGCGCGAGCGGACCACGTCCTGCATCGCCTCATAGGCACGGGCCGGCGAGCCCATCACATCGAGGTACTTCCCCCAATTCATGGTGGCGGCGTTCACCTTGGCGGCGGTTTCGTCCCGCCGCTGGCGCCATTCCGTCCAGGCCGGATTCGTGCCCCGGCCGAACATATCCTCGACCTCCTTCTCCGGTTCCGCCCCCTCCAGCTTCTTCAGCTCTTCCACCAGGCCGGCGGCAGCGGGATCGGTGCGGCCGTGTTCCTGCGCAAAAACCTCGCGGAGCGCGCCCTGATCCTGCGGTGTCAGCTCGCCCACCGGCTTGAACGCCACCACGCCTTCGGGGTGCTCCGCCAGGGCGCGGTGGAGCGCGTCCACCGCCACCTGATCGACGGTGAATTGCTGGCGGTGCAGCGGCGACAGCCGCCCCCCATAGGCCCGCTCGGCGAACTCGTCGGCCAGGCGGTCGAATGTGTCCTGGTAGGCCTCCGCGCGCACCATCTTGCCGTCGCCATCGCGCAGGGGGGCGATCTTCTCCAGCGCCTCCATGAACGCGCCGCGATCGCCGGCGCGCTGCATCGTGTCTTCCGACAGCAGCGCGGCCATGATGTCGGCCGCCGGCATGCCATCCGCGGCGCGCCCGCCGATGAAATCCGCGATGTCCCGCGCCACGTCGCCGGTGCTGGTGAACGGCAGCGCCAGGGTGCGGGCGACGCCCGGCTTGATGTTCATGGCCATGTCCGGCCGGTTCGCCACGCCGAGCGGGAGCCAGTCGTCTTCATCCTGCCGCCCCTCCATGATGTCCAGCGCGCCCCGCACGCGCGCCAGGTCCTCGCGCGAGACAGGCTGCGCCAGGCGGTCCATGCCGGCCGCGGTGATCGTCAGGATGGTGGAGGCGCCCACCTTGGCCACCGTGTAGTCGCCCCGCTCCAGGCCGATCGCCCGGGCTTGCTGGATGGCTTGCTCGATCGGCGTGCGCTGTAGGCTGACCTCAAGCTTCTCCTTCTTCGCCTGGCCCAGCGCCACCACCAGCGCGGCGTTCGCCTCCATTTCCCCCAGCGCGGTGCCGAGGGTGCGTTGGGCGTTGCCGATGAACTCCCGCCGGCGGGCGTTCAGCTCCTGCGCCACGGCCAGGGACGCCGCGTCGTGCGCCTCGCCCAGCTCGATTTCCTGCGCCATTTCGTGCCACTCGCGCGCCTCGCGCAGGGCGGAGTCGGACAGGCGCATGTAGTGCTCGACGTGGAACCCGCCCATGCCGTCGGCGAGCTCCTTCATTTCCTCCGGCGTCAGGTCCGCGTGCAGCCGGCGGGCCAGCACCTGCGCCGCGCCGGCGATCCCGAGCACGTCCACGACGGAGCGATCGACCATGGAGGCGCCGCCCACGGCCAAGGCCACGGCGTTCATGCTGTTGAACCCGCCCACGCCGATATGCCGCCCCACCGACTCTTCGGTGGCGCCCATCTTCCCCAGCTCTTCCAGGAAGGCGCGCGTCTTCAGGGTGCGCAGGTCGTTCTCCAGCCCCTCCACCACCTCCGCATCCACCGGCCGCCCCACCTCTTCCAGCACGAACGCCTTCGGCTCGACCGGCTCCCGGGCCGCGTCGATCCTCTGCATCTTCTCCCGGGCCTGCGCCCGCACCGCCCGCAGTTGCTTCTCCGCCTTCAGCAGCTCCACCGCCGCCTTGGCCTGTAGAACACGGTTCGGGTCCACCTTGGGGCCGGCGTCGCGGATGCCCTCCAGCTCCTTCGCCACCTTGGCGGCGACTTCCTTGCGCGCCTCCCCCCCGGCGCGCGGCTTGGCATCGGCCGGCCGCGCCGCCTCCGCCTCCGCGGCCAGCTCTTCGCGCGTCAGCCCCGCCTCTTCCGCGCGCTTGCCGTATTCGGTGGAGTAGCCCAGCCCCTTCGTGGCGGGGGCGACGGGATCCAGGTCCTGCACGCTGATCGTGGCGGGGTCCGCCGCGGCCATCGGGATTTCCCCGACCTCGCCCGCCCGCTCCGCCGCTCCCTGGAGAAGCGCCTGGCGCTGGCGCTCGACCGCCTGTTGCGCACGCTGGAACACGGCCCGGCCGTGCGCCGCGGCCGCCGCCTTCACGGCTTCGGGGCTGGCGTTCTGGTATTGCTCTTCCGGGAACCGGAGCTCTTCCGGCTTCCAGCCCATCGCATCGGCGACGGTCTGGACGAACTTCGCCTCATGGTCCTTGAGCTGGGCCCGAAGCGCCTCGCGCGCCGCCGTCTTCGACTCGGTCAGGCCATCGGCCTTGTCCCGCTCGCGCTGGCGCTTCTTTTCGTCCCGGCGCGCCTCCGCCTTCCGGGCGGCTTCGGCCTTGTACTCGCCTTCCGAGCGCACGCCCGTGAGCTTCAGGTAGTTGAGCTTGCCCCCTGCCCCGCCGATCACGCGCGCCGAGCCGTCGGGATTCGGCTGGATGAGAACGGGCTGGCCTTCCGTCCCAGGGCCATGGGGCCGGACGGTGATCCATCGGGCCCCGGGCGGGAGCGCCGCCGCCTTCAGCATGTCGGGCGGCGGCTGGAACAGCAGGATGAGCATGCGCCCACCCTGCCGTCACGACGCCCGGCTAGAGGTGCGACCGGAGCTCGGAGACTGCGCTAGCGATGCGCTGGAGCGAATAGTCGATGCCATCCTGGTAGCGGAAAAGCTCGCCGAGCTTCCCATCGGCCACCGGGCGCGGCTTGGAGTTGCCGTCGATGTTCGCTTGCGGCGCTTCGCCGCGCACGAGCGTGAGCAGGACATCCAACTGCGCCGCCAGCGAGTCGGCGGTATCGGTCGCCCGACGCGCCCTGAAGACCGCCTCATCCAGGGCCGTCGTCGGCGTCAGGTCCAGCCCCACCGCCGTGCCAACGGGCGTCACGTGCGCATGCAGGGGGTGGGGGGGCATGCGGGGAATGGCGGGGGCGGCATAGGCGCGATCGTTCATGGGATGCTCCTTCGGGGCTGGATTGCCTGCCACCAGGGCGCCGTCACGACCGGATGTAGCTGACTAGCTAGGTAGGTGCTTTTTTCGCTGAAGAAAAAGAAGCAAAAAACTTTTGCTCCCTTTTCAAAGCCCCGCGTCTTCATCGAAGATCACCACCACCTCGCCGTCCGGCCCTTCGACGTGGCCGGCTTCGCGCGGATAGCGGGCGTTCTGGCCGTACTCGAGGAACGCCGCCTCCAGCGTCTCCGCCAGCGTCATCGCCGGCACCAGCGCCGCGGTTTCCGGGTCCTGGTAGCTCCCCAGCATGTAGAGCTGATCCGGGCCGTAGCCCGCGCGCTTCAGGAGCGCCTTCACCGGCCACCAGTAGATGCCGAACAGCTTGTAGCGGCCCGGGTCCGTCTGGAGTTGCTGGACGATGTTGCGGAAGGCCTGCGCCGGGTCAGTCACCCCCTCGCCTCCTTCTCCGGCGGCAGGAGCTGATCCAGCCATTCCCACACCGGCAGGTCCGGCGACACCAGCGCGTTCGCGCCGCGGCTATGCGGCTGCACCGACAGCACCAGCGGGTGCACGGTATTCGTGTCCCGCCACCCCTGCTTCATCGGCACCGCCGCCTTCATCGGCTTCTCCGCCTCCCCCAGCGCCTCCGCCCGTGTCTTCAGGGCATCCACCACCACCGCCGGCCAGAGGCTGCCAGGGTAGGCGCGCACCTCCCGAGCATAGCCCGAGGCATCGCGCCCGGACACCTTCGGCATGTGCTCCGGGAAGTCCACCACCGGCAGCGCGGCCGCCATGGCGTCGTGGAAGGTAGGGGCGGCGGCAATCCGCGCCATCACCTGGCGCTGCACCTCTGCCTTCGCCTCCGCCAGCCCGCCGCCGCCGAACACGGTTTCGAACGCCCCCTCCCACGGGTTCTTGTTGCTCCCCGTGGCGCCGGCGGAGGGATAGGCCGCCTTCAGGCCGGTCGTTTCCGTCGTGCCGCTGTAGCCCCTCCGCCCGCGGCTGGAGGTGAAGGTGTTGCTCGCCACCGTGCGACCCAGCGCCTCCCGCACATAGGCCTGGATCGCCTTCGCGCGGTGCTCCGGCGTCGGCAGCATGAAATCGTGCGACGGGATCTTCTTCCGCACGTCGTATTCGTCCGCCACCGCCGGCTCACCCTGCGGGTCCAGCAGGTACCACTTGCCGCCGTAGCCCTTGCCGTTCGACAGCTTGTAGCCCTGCGCCTTCTCCTTCAGGGTCGATTGCAGGTCCGCGGCCCGCTCCGCGATGAAGGACGGCGGCATGCGGCGGATGTCGGCGATGTTGGCCAGCTTCGACAGCCCCTCTTCGGCCGCCTTGCGCGCCAGCGCCTCGCCCTCGCGCCTCTCTTCCTCCGCGTCGTAGCTGGCCGGGGTGATGTTGTGGCGCATCGCATCCAGCCGGAACATTTGCGGCTCTTGCTGGCCGAAGGGGCGGGCGAAGACCGTCTTCCGCTCCCGGTCCAGCTCGGTCACCACCCACTTGCTGGCCGCGTCGCCCCATTGGATCGGGGCGTCCTTCCCCGGCTCCATCGTGAAGGCCGCGCCGGCGTAATAGGCATGGCCCGTGGTGGGCTCGATAAGCGCCGGCACGTCGCCGGCCAGCAGGTGCTTGTGCGGGAAATGCTGGTTCGCCTGGAGCTGTTCCGTCAGCACGTCCACCCGGTGCGACAGGCGCCCCACGACGGCGGGATCCGGCTCCTTCGTCTCCCGCAGCTTGGCCAGGTTCTGGCGCATCGACACCAGCTTGGCGAAGGACTCCACCGCCCGGCCCCGTTCCTCCGCCACCTTCCGCTCCCGCGCGGCCGCGGTGTCCGCCTCATACTTCGCGCGCGCCTCTTCCGGGTTCGCCGACAGCATGATGAGCATGTCCTGCCGGGAGCCGGCACCCACCTTGGCCAGGTTCTCGACCCGGTCGCCGCCGTTCCACAGAAGGTCCATCCAGTCCTTCTTCGCGGACACGGTTTGCCACCGGTAGCCGTCAAAGGACCCCTTGGCGAGGTAAGTGTGGATGCCGACGGCCTCCATCTTGTTCCCCTGACGGAGTCCGCGGCCGTTCCGTTGCTGGAGGCTGGCCGGCTCCCACGGCAGGTCCAGGTGGTGAATGTCCGTGGTCCGCTTCTGGAGGTTCAGCCCCTCGCCCATCGTGGCGGTGTTGCCGATCACCGCATCCAGCTCGCCCTTGTTGAACGCATCGGCGATCTTCTGCCGCGCGGTGCCGGTGCTCGCCGTCTTCGCGTTCACGATGGCGATGCGGTTGCGCGGGATCCCGTTGCGCACCAGCGCCGCGGCGATCTTCTCGTGCACGCCGACATGGTCGCAGAAGATGACCTGCCCGCCCTCCTTGGCGAGCTTCGCCGCGTTCCCGGCGCATGCCTCGATTTTCGGCGAGTGCGGCGCCTTGTGCCCCAGCAGCTCCAGGTCGATCGCCGCCTTCCCCATCTTGTCCATGATGGAGAAAATGTGCGCATCGCCCTCCGCGTCCCCCTCCGCCGCCTTCGAAGCCGCCTCGCGCAGCTCCGCATAGACCCGCTCCTGATCCCCCGTCATGTCCACCAGGTGCTGGGTATCCCGCCGCGCCGGCAGCTTCAGGCCGACATCCTCCGCCGTCGTGCGGTCGATGTACCGCTTCATCACCTCGCGCAGCTCGCCGAGGTTCTTGAAGCCCGACACCACCAGAGCGTCGTCCAGCTCGCCATTCACCCCCAGGATAGTGTCCTGCTTGAACTCGCAGAACCGATCCAGGAAATCCTCGCTGTTCTTGATGCCCATGCGCTGGAAAGCCTCCGGCGCGATGTGCGAAAGCATCGAGTAGATTTCGAGCGGGCTGTTCTTCGTCGGGGTGGCCGTGAGCATGTAAACGCCCGCGTCGCCATTGGCCTCCCGCAGGGCGCGGTTCTTGAAATACGTGTCCTGCGCCCGGTTCGACAGGCCGGAGCCGCCGAGAAATTTGGGCGACTCGCCGAAGCGATTGCGCGCGGCATAGAGGTTCTTGAAGGCGTGGCCTTCGTCCAGGATCAGCGCGTTCAGCCCCAGGTCCTTGAACGTCAGGGTGTCCTCGCGCTTGGCGAAATCCCGCTTCGCCACCGCCTGGTCATAGGCGGTGCGGATGGCGTTCAGCCGCTTGTCGCCGGCGTTGCCGAGCGAGTCCGCGCGCTGGGTCCAGAAATCGTCGTTGGCGTATTCCCCCTTCGTGATGGGGTCCAGGTCGATTTCATTCCACGCGGGTTGCGTGATGAAGACGAAATCGTAATCGTTTTGTGCGAGTTGGTGGAGCTTGGCCTGGCGGGTGGCCTCGTCGTCCGCCTTGGCCACCGGCTTGCCGTCCTTGCCCACCGACTGCGTCTCGCCGATGAGAAGCACCTTGGAGCCGGGGAACCAGAACTCGGCCTCGGCGACCCAATTCGCGGCGACCGCCTTCGGCACCACGAAACCCACCTTTTGCGCCTGCCCCGTTACCCGCAATAACTTCGCGAGCATAAGTCCGCGGCCTGTTTTCCCAAGCCCCACGTCTGCGGCTATGACTCCTTTCCCATTCTCCAGCGCCCACCGCAGGCCGGACCAATGGTAGGCGTTGACGTTCAAGGCCGGATTCAGCCCCGGCACGGCCAGCGGCTCATCCGAGTAGCGCCGGGCTCGGAAGCCGCGATACTGGCGGTTGTAGCGTTCCTCGACCACCGCGCGGCGATCGCTCCCGAGCACCCACCCGCGGAAATCCGCCTGTAGCGCCTCCAGCCGCTCCAGGTCATCCTTTCGAACGCCCGTGCGGTTGAGGGAGTCCAGCAGCAGGTCCACCGCCGGGTCGTGGTATTCGCTGGCGGAGGCCTTCTCCCACCGCACCGAGTACACGCCGTCGGCGAAGGTGATCGCGCATCCCCGGAAGCCCGAGTTGTAGCCCCGCGACTGCGTGCGCTCCGCCTGCGCTTCCCGGCGCGCCGCCAGCCAGGCGGTCAGGTCCTCCGGCGTGATGAAGCCGGAGCCGAGCGTGATTTCCACGTCCTCCAGCGCCTGCGGGTCGATCGCCTTCAGCAAATTATCGGCCTGCGCTTCGTACTTCGCCCGGTATTCCGGGGCCACCCCCTCATGCGCGGCCGCCGCCTTCGCGCCGTCATAGGCCGCCCACAGGTCGCCGGACACGTAGTCGTCCATCGGCATCCAGGTGCGGCCGTCCGGCGCCACGGCATACTGCGGCGACGCGAACAGGTGGGTCAGCACCGCCTCGCGATCGCCGTTCGCGGCGAGCTCGGCGAGCTGATCCACGGTGAAGCCGTCGCCGCCCTGCGCCAGGCGCAGCGCATAGGCGTCGATCCCCGCCTCGCCTTGCTCGCGCGTCGCCCCGGTCACCAGGTCGGAATAGGTCCCATCCGCGTTCACGGCGCCCAGGAGGCGGGCGATGCGGCGCTGCGCCTCCGCCACCCGGCCGGCGTGGTCCCCCTCGCTGGCGCCCGCCTCCGCGGGGAGGTGCGGCTGGTTCAGCCAGGCGCGCAGGTCCTTGTTCCGGGCCGGCACGCCATGCTCGCGCGCGAAATCGTCCAGCGCCTCGATCGCGCGCATGCGCGTCGTGGCGATGTCGCCGCGGCCGTTGGCCAGCTTGTCCAGCAGGTCGCCCAGGTGGTGGGCATCCTCCACCACCGCCGGCACCTCGCCCTCCGCCCGGTGCCACCGCGGCGGCTGGCCCTGGAGCACGTAGCGGATCCCGTCAACGACCTTCGTGTCGCCGGGCTTGGCCACCTGGTAGGGGGGCGTGAGGCTGGCGGTGATCGCGCGGCGCTTGGCGGCCGGGTCATCGGCCAGCATGTCCAGCACCTGCCCCATGGCCACCGGCGGCGCCGGCGGCGGGAGCTGCACCGCGGCCAACGCCTCCGGCACGCCCGCCATGGAGCCGGTGACGGTGATGTCCTGGCCCATGCCCGCCTTGGCGCGCCACCCGGCCTCCATGCGCCCCATGACGTTCGGGGCGCCGCGGCCTTCGGTGAAGTACGTTCCGCCCAGGAACTCCGCATCCCACACGCCGAGCTTCTTCAGCCGGTCCTGCGACAGCGTCCCCAGCGCCCCGGCCACTTCCTGCGGGCGCTTGCGGAACACGACGATGTCGGAGGTGACCTCCGTATGGGCGGCTTCGAACGCGGTGTTCGGGAGGCGCCAGGCGCCCAACAACTCGCCCTTCGTCAGCACCCGCTCGCGCACCGCCCTGCCCCGCGCGCTGTCCATGAAGCCGGTCGGCACGATGAGCGCGACCAGCCCCATGTCCTTCGTCTTGTCCAGGGCGGTGTCCACGAAATAGGCCTCGGCCGTGGCCAGGTCCGGCTTGTCGTCGCGGATCATGGAGCCGCGCAGGCCGAAGGGGACGTTGCCGATCACCGCGTCGAATTGCCGGCCGTCCTGCGTCGCGAATCGCTCCAGGCTGGCCGAGTGCACCTCATGGCCGGCCGGTTGGTGCAGGATCCCGGCGATGCGCGCCGCCGTCGGCTCCAGCTCCACCGCCGTCACCTTGGCGCCGGCGGGTGCGGTGTGGAGGAACACGCCGGTGCCGGAGCTCGGCTCCAGCACCTCGCCCCCCTTGAAGCCGGCGGACTCCAGCATGCGCCACATGGCTTCGGCCACTGCGGGCGGGGTGTAGAACTCGTTCAGGGAGGCGCCAACACCACCGGTGCCGGTGTAGCGCGCCAGCACCTGCCGATCGGCGTCGGTCATGTCGCCGTCCGCCTTGCTCGCCAGCAGGGCGGCGGCCGCGGCGTTCAGCTTGCGCCGCTCGCCCTTCGTGGTGCCGGCCGGCACGCCCCACTCCAGCGGGGCGACGGGTGCCGCGGGCGCCTCCGCCGGGGCGGGGGCGGCATCCACCAGCGGCTTCATGCGCTCCGCCGTGGCGGCGTCCCCGCGGGCCGCGGCCAGCGCGTGAATATCCTCCGGCACCAGGCGGGTCATGGCCGCGCGGTAGCTGATCGCGCGCTCATAGCCGGGCTGGCGGTCGGAATAGGCCACCTTGCCGTCCGGGCGGATGAACGCGCGAACGTCCAGCTCCGCCGCGGTCGGGTTGCGGCCGTTGTGCACGGCGGCGTTGAAGAGCTCGACCCACTTCGTGAGCTTGTTCGGTTCCGGCGCCTCTGCCGGCGGTGGCGGCGGCGTGAGCGGGGGCGGCGGAGCGACGAGCAGGTCCCCCTGCCCTTCCGCCTTCGGCTTCGGCTTCACGGCCGGCTTCGGCGCCGGCGGAGGCGCGGCGAACATATCGCCCTGCGCCGCCGGCGCGTCGTGCCGCTTGTGCCGGATCGCCGCGTGCGGGGCGATGAACTTGCCCTCGCGCACATGCCCCGACACCTGGACGGTGTCGGCGAACAGGTCCGCGCCCGCGCCGCCTGGCAGCTTCGCCTTGAAGAAGAGCGCGATCACGGCGCCGGCGGCGCCCCCTGCCCCGTCGCCTGCGCCCGCTTGCCCAGCAGGAAATTCAGCGGCGGGAGAGTCCACTTCGCCGGCGCCTCCGCCAGCGCGCGCACCAGGTCATCGAGCTCGGCGAGCGTGATGGTGATGGTGGGCGGCGACGGCTGGGCCGGGGGCGGCGCCGGCTGGGCGCGCACGGGCGCGGCCAGCAGCACGGCGGCGGTCAGCAGAAGAGGAAGAGAACGCATGCAAGCACCTTTCGGTTGGGGTCAGAACTCGCGGTAGTTGAGGATGAGGACCTGGCCGGCGGTCGTGTCGGACAGGTCAACACGAATGAAATCCCCGGCGGCCATGGATGGCACGAGAGTGTTCACCGAGACCGCCTGCGTTGCCGCCGACTGGCCGGCCACATTCGTCACCAGGTTGCCGTTGGCGGCCGCGCCGCCACTCGGCACCGACCACACCGTGCGCGTGACGCTCCCCCCCGACTGGTTCGTGTGCGCGAGGTGCGTCGAGCCGCCGCCGCCGCCGGCGGCGTCGATGACGAGGTTCAGTATCTGCGCGCTTTTCCCAGCCGGCACGGTGTAGATGGTGCTGCTTGCCGGCGGATTGACGACAACCACGCTTGCGATGGGCGTTGCCGCGTCGAACTCGATGAACCCAGCCCCGACCGTATTGTCGCCCACGCTATCGTTCACCGCGACGCCCTGGCCCTCCACCAACACCGGCGTCACGGTATAGCTGATCGTGCCGGTCGCCGATGCCGCAACGCTCCCGTTGCCCCCAAGGCGATAGTAGGTGCCCCCGATCTTCAGACTCGCGTAGAACGTCACGGACCCGGCGGTGCGGTTGAGCACGCGAAGGAGCTGGATCGGGATGGCCTTGCGCCCAGCCGGCACGGTGTAAAGGTCGTTGTCGCCCGCGACCGTGGTCGCCACGCGGCCCGGCACGAACTTCACGTTCTGCAACACCACGCCGGCATAGGTGATGCTCCGCGGCATGCTGACCTGGCCATCCAGGACGATGCCGGGCGCTTCGGCCCAGGTGACGTTGATGGCGGCGTTGTTGCCCATGCCGCCCAAAAGCGCGCGCGGATTGCTGGGCGCGGCGCCGCTGGTGATGGTGGGTGCCTTGATCGTGGTGAGCCCGGTGATCGCCCCGGCGCTGACGGTGGCCACCTCGTACACCCCGCCGTCCGGCCCGCGCACGATGTCGCCCACACGGTAGCCGGTGCCGCCGGCGGCGATGCCCGACACCGTCCCGACCCGGCCGGCCGCGCCGAGAGTGAGGCCGCTGGCGCCCCAGCCGATCGTGTTGCTGCCCACCACCATTTGCCCGGTGCCATCGACCGCGAAGCCAGGCGAGGCGAACGCCCGAGCGGTGAACTTCGCCGGGACCGTCGCGAAATCAATGCCGTTGGCCACCACCAGCGGATACCGGGCGGCGAGCAGCCTGTTTTGCTCGCCGAACCCCATGATCGTGCCGGTGGGATGCATGGGCCAGGTGCCGTGGTTCACGCCGACCAGGATGGCATGCTTCCAGCCTGTGACTTGATTGCCGCCGGTCCCGACCTGCGCGGCGAACACAAGCCCCGCCTCAGTCCGATTGGCGGGGACCGCGTCGGTGCCCCACTGGACAATCTGGAGCCCGACCTTGTCGTTGACCGCCGTGGTGGCATCCGTGCCGACGTTGATTTCCGCGCCGACGGCCTGTTCCCAATAGATGCCCGAGCCGGCCTTGAGGCGGGCCGAAACGTTGAGCCCGAACAGGTTCCCGGCCGAGTTGCCCAAGCCAGCCGCGCCCCCCGCGCTGCCGGTGGCGTCGGCGAACCCGGCCAAGGCGACATGGAACTTGTTGCCCGTGCTCGGCGTGCTGCCCTGGTGCAGGAGGTAGGTGCCAAGGTTGGTCCGGCCGCCCACGGAGCCCGCGCTGACGGTGGAGCCAAAGTAGTTGTGCGTCAGCCCCCCACCCTGCGCGCCCTCGGCGTTGATGCTGTCCGAGTTGACGTTGAAGGCGCGGACGCTGGCCAGGTTGATGTTGTCGGTGATGGTCCCGAAAGCGTTCCCGTGCACCAGGAACAGCGGGCTCAGGCGCCCGGCCGACACGGCCAGATGGGACGTATGCGTGAACGTCTTCCGCGCATTGCCATCGCCGATCGCCCAGGCGCCGGTGCCGGTGGCCGTGATGGCTCCGGTAAGCGTCACCGCGCCGGACGCGGTCAGGGCGGTGAAGGTGCCGGGCATCGGCAGGATGCCACCGATGACGGCGCCGTTGATCGTGCCGCCCCCGATCGTCGGGGCGGCCAGGGCGGCGTTCAGCAGGGCGGCGTTGAGGGTGATGCCATCCACGAACGCGGGCGCGGCCGGGAGCTGCGCGCGGGCGGCAACCGGCGACAGCAGCACCAGCAGCGCAGCGAGGGAGCGGCGGAGGAACGACATGGCGGGGGACCTCTATGCACCAGCGGTAGAGGCCACCGTGGCGTCACGACCCGAACAGGTCGCGTTGCGCGCCCTCGCGCAGCTCATCCGCGGCGATCGCCCCGGACCTGGCCGCGCTCGACACGGCCCGCTCCGCCACCCCGCGGAACATCGCCCGCACCGCGTGGAGGGTGGCGCGGCCATCCGGGTCCCACTCGTCCAGCAGGTCCGCCAGGCCGTCCACGTTGTGCGCCGCCACCCATGCGTCCTGTGCCCGCGGGGCGGTCACGCCCACGGCGGCCGCCAGCTCGCGCACCTGATCCGGCCGGAGCCAGCCCGTGTCGTGCGCCACCTTGGCCAGCAGCTCGGTTTCATCGAACTCTTCGACGCCGGGGGCGCCGTTCCACACGTCTTCGCCGAGCTCGCGCGCCATGCGCCGCTGGCCTTCCGTGATCGGCCGCCCCTCGCCGACCTTCGCCCGGATCCGGTTGGCGTCGCTGGTGATGATGGTTCGGGGCGATAGAGCGTGGATGTCCCGCACCATGGCCCCGAGCTTCGCCTGGTCCGCGGCCACGCCCAGCAGGTGCGCCCGGGCCGGCTTCACGGGCCCGCCGAACAGGTCCCGGATATCCTTCTGATCGAAGGCGACCTTGTTCGACGGGATGGCGCAGGAGAAATCCGCGCTCCCGAGCGCCCGCACCGCGGCTTGCCATGCCTCATAGGGCCGGAGCTGGCCGCGCTGGATCGGCACCAGCACGTCATGCCCCAGCGCCCGCCACTCGGCGATGCGGTCCCGGTGCTGCGCCAGCAGGGCCAGGGATCCGGCTTGATCGCCGACCAGGTCGGGGGCGACGAAATGCAGGCCTCCGCCCGGCACCTCGCGGGCGAGGCGGGATTGCATGTCCAGCACCGCCGGCCAGTCCACCGGCCGGCCTTGCGTGAACGCGGTGAAGGCGCCGGTGTCCACGAACACCTGGCCGCCGGCGCGGGCGTAGCGCACCAGCATGCCCCACACGGGCCCGTCGGGGGTGAGCTCGCCCAGCGCGATGCCCACCGGCACGCCCGCCTCGATATAGCCCCGCAGGTCCGCCGGGCGGGTGGCGCCGGAGCGGAACGACATGACCGGCGGCGCGCCGTGCTGCACCTGGCGCTCATGGGGGCGGACGAAGGAGCGGCCGCGCACGTGGCCAGTCACGTGCGCCTTGGTCATGTCGGGGTTCTCCGGGTCGTAGGTGCCGGCGTTGCCCACGGCCGATTTGATTTGCGTCGGCTCCAGCGCGACCCACGCTTGTTGCGCGCCGAACTCGCCGCCGTCGCCGTAGGGGCCGAACACGATGCCGTCGTAGCCCTTGCTCTTAAGCCAGGCGCGCAGGGCTTCGGTGTCGCCAAGCCCCGCCCGGCTCTTCGGCATGGGCCGGCCGGCTGTCTCGTGCATCTTGGCCAGGAAGGCGTTGAAGGCCTCCGCCGAGGTGCGGCCGGGCGGGCGCCATGGGTTCTTGATCGACAGATAGGCGGGGTACACCACACCGCCCTTGCCTGCGTAGGAGCTGGCGCTGGTACCGCCCTCGCCACCCGGAAGGGTGGAGAACCACGACCCGACCGTGTCCATTGACGGGGGACGCCCGACCACGTTGACCGATGCCAAGCGATCGAACGCCCGGAAATCCCCGAGCGTCTTCCCCTGATGCTCCCAGACGCTGGTGCCGTGAAATACCCGCAGCGGCTTGCCGGCGGCATCCACCACCTTGCTCCCCGCCATGAAAGCCTCCAGGCCGGACGGCTTGGCCGGCTGGAGCTTCTTCGCCCAGCGGATCTTCGGCACCGTCGGCGCCTTGTCTTCCCGCGGCCGGCCCGGGCGGTCCCAGCTCCCGCCCTTCGTCTCCGCCTCCGGCTTCCACCGGGCATAGCGGAGGGACATGCCCGACTCTTCGTCGCGCAGGGTGTAGGTGATGATCTTCCGGTATCCCCGCCGCGCGGCTTCCTCCGCCGCGTGCCGGTAGAGCGCGCTGGCCGCCTTCCAGGTCAGCTCACGCGGCAGGTCGGTGCGGATGCACAGGCGCGTCACCTCGACCGCGTCGCCCGCCTCCGCCAGCTTGCGCGCCACCGGCCGGCCGACCATGGCCACGCCGACCAGGTCCCCGCCGTTCCACACGCCCGCGCGGAAAATGTCCCCGACCGGCGGCTTGTTGTGCCGGTGCCAGCGCGCGACGAAGGCCTTGGCTTCGGCCTGCGGGATCGGCCCGACCTCCGGGTGCCAGTCCAGGACGAATTGCCCGCCGGTGTCCGCCACGCGGCGCAGGTCGCGGCCCGTCAGGTCCTCCACCCCGAGCTGGCGCATCAGGGTGGTGGCGTAATCCGGGTCATCATTCATCGCCTGGACGATGTCCGCGTGCGCGGCCTCGCAGCACGTGTCCAGCATGAACTCCCGCGGCCCCCATATCTCCGCGATTTCGACGTGCTCCGGCTGGCCGCAATGGATGCAGAGCGGCCGCCCCGCACCGGCCGGCGGATCCACCTGCGCCGCGGGCGGCTCCACCGCCTCCGCCACCAACGGCTGCACCGGTGCCGGCCGGGGGGCGAATAGGTCACCCGCCCCCTGCCCCGGCCCATCGTCGCGCCGATACGGCCGCACCAGCACCATCCGGCCGCCGATCCGGCGCATGTGCCCCTTCACGTGCCCCTTGAGGAACAGGATCACGGCAGCGCCAGCACGGTCAGGGTCACACCCACCACGCCCACGGCAACAGTGGCGGCGATCCGCACCACGTTGCGGCGCCACCATGCGCGGGCTGCCCGCGGTGGGCGCGGTGGGCGCGGTGGGCGCGGGCCATAGGCGCGCAGCAGCAGCACCGACGCCAGCCGCTCCAGGCGGTCCACGCGGCGCCGGAGCTCGCGGATGGTGAGCCGCTGTTCCTCCACCTCCTGCACCAGCAGGGCCACCATGCGCGGCGGCATGGGGGGGCGGTCCATAGCCGAGGACTCCCGGCCGGCGGGGGCCTGCGGCATGTCGTTCATGCGAACACCAGCACGGCCTTGGCCATGGTCCCATCGTGCGCGCGATCGCGCTTCGCGTCGCCCATCCAGACCCACATATCGGCGAACCGGTCATCGTTGCCGCCGCTCGCCGTCAGCCCGGTGTCGGCGACCTGGCGCAGCAGCACCTTCCGGCCCGGCGCATCGACCGCCACCACGCGGAAACCCCGGTTCCATTGCTGCCGCCGCCCGCCGGCAACCACGGAGTATTGCGCCCCGTGCCCCACCGACCATTTCGCCGGATCGGCGTTCAGCCGCGCCTCCGCCAGCTCAATCACCCGCTCGATGTTCGCCGACTTGAACGGCAGCGCCTTCGCCTCCGCCAGCCGCGCGCGCAGCTCCTTCACCTCTTCGGAATCGCCTTCCTGCACCTTGGCCATTTCCGCCGCCACGATGCCCGGCGCCAGGTGCTTCTCCCGGATGAACCACCCGCCGTCCTTGCGGAAGGTGTAGGGGTCGATTGCCTGGGCCTGGCCCGCGCTCAGGTCGGTGCGCACCACGCCGCGGAGCGTCTTCCCCTTGGCCGTCGTGTGCTCGACCAGCGGGAGCGGCGCGGCCGGCGCCGGCGGCGGGGTCGCTGCCTCCGCGGCCTCTGCCGCTTCGATGCGTGCCTGTTCCTCCGCCTGCCGGGCCCATGTCTCCGCGCGCTTGGCCAGGCTTTCCTTCAGCTTCGCCACGACCTCCGCAACCGGCTTCTCTGCCCCCCGCCGGGGGCGCCACCCTGCGCTGGCCGTCGATTGGCCGAAGTCCCAATCATAGACCCGGGCCAGGTGCCGCCCCTCCGCATCCACGCGCACGTTCAGCTTCGTGCCGCGCGGGCCGCCAATGATGGCATCGCGCGGCCGCTCTTTCCCCTCGCCGTGCGTCTCCGGCACGTCCCACTCGTCCGGGATCCCGTAGCGCCGTCGGAAGCCGGCCGCGGTGGTGGGGCGATCGACGCCCGCCGCCGCCTCCGCTTCCGTGATCGCCGCGGCCAGGCGCCCGAGCTCGCTGGTGATCGCCCCGTCGCGCCGCCCCCGGATGGATTCCTGCCGCATGCGCTCCAGCGCCGCCCGCCGCTGCGCCAGCAGGTCCGGCAGGGATGGCCCGCCCCCCTGCCCTACCGGCCGGTATTCGCCGGCGTCGTCATCCCATTCGGCCGGCACCCAAGCGCCGTTGGCGCGCATGGCGCGATCGCGGGCGAGCGCCCCCTTCGTGTGCGGCGTCGGCGTGATGATGTAGGGGCGATCCGGGATCGGCACGTCCACTTTGCGCCAGCCGCGCACGTCGCCGATGCCTCCCCTATGCCAGTCGTCTTCGGCGGCATCCAGCGGGTGGCCATAGATACCGCCGTCGTCGCTTGTCTCGGCCACCAGCCATACGACGCCATCGGGATCTTCGACCGTGTCGCCCGGCTTGACCGTGGCCGGGTCCAGCGTGCCGCGGGTGGCGGCCGCCGCCGCCAGGCGCGCCTCTTCCGCGGCCCGGCTCGCCTCCAGCGCCGCCTTCTCCGCCGCGATCACCGCCTCGCGGGCGGCCTTGCGCCGCTCCAACTCCGGGTCGCCCGCCACCGTCCAGTTGGCGTCCGCCGGATAGGTGGCGCCGGTGCGCGCGGAGCCGAGCATGGAGCTCGACCCGGTCACCCGCACGCGCAGCCCCCCGCGGCCGGCGAAGACCTCGCCCAGGATGGTCGCCGGCATGCCGAACGCCCCCGGCACGGCCTGGAATACCTTATCCCCGACCTGCGGCTTCAGCCGGCCATCCGGCCACGCCTCCCGCGCCAGCAGGGACGGCGCCGCACCGGCTGCGGCCGGCTCGACCATTTTCCCGGGGCCGGCAATATGGTCCGAAGGCGCCTCCGGGGCGGCGTGCTGGCGGGTGGCAACGTAGGGAGCTACGTAGGTAGCCCCCCGCATGTGCCCGGCCACCGGCGTAGGCATGGCGAACAGGTCGCCCGCCGCGCCACCCCGTATCTGCGCCTTCAGCAGCAGGATCACGGCTCGACCTTGAGGTAGCGGTCCTTGCTCGCCTCCATGCGTTCGCGGCCCCGCCGCCCGACGATCGGGCATCCCGAGCTGGCGGTGCGGTTCATGGCGTGGTTGTCGCCGTGCACGAAGAACGAGTGCCGGCCGAACCGCTCCCCCTCCACCTGCGTCAGGGGGATGGTGATGGGGCCCATGCGCGGGTGGCGCGCCACCGCCGCCCCCATCAGCCACACTCCTTCCGGGATCGGGCCGGTGTCCGCGACGTGCTGGAGGTTCGGGTTGTTCACCCCCGGCCCCCTGCCGCTGTAGCCCCGCTCGACCAGCTTGCCGGCGGGGTCATACAGCTCGCCGGTCGATTGCTTCCAGCGCCACGGCATCAGCCCGCCCCCGCCCCCGGCAGCTTCACGTTGGGATCCTGCGCCAGCAGGGTGCCGAGCTGGCCGCGCACCAGGCTCTCCACCCCGGCATCGGACTGGCCCACCTTCTTCACGGAGGCCGGCACCTGCGCCAGCACGTATTCGACGCCATGCCCGATCGCCCGGGCGACCGCGTCGGGATCCCGGTAGTTGCCGCCCTGGCGCAGCAGCGCGAGATAGGCCACGCCGGCGCCGCGCGCGGCCGCGCCGATGACGGCCGAGCTCGCCGCCTTCTTGCCCTGGAGGCTGGCCAGCCGCGCGGCCAGCCACGCGGCGAACAGGCCGACGCCACTCACCACCAGCGGCGCGAGCTGCGCCGCCAGCGCGTTCAGGAACTGGTTCCCGTCCATGTCATGTCCTTTCGGAAGAAGAGGATGCGCCCGGACTCCAGCGCCTTGCTGAAGGCGGCGGCCGTACCGCGGCGGAAATACTCCCCCCGGCCATCCGGGGAGAGGATGTCGTTGGCCTCATACCGGCCGTTCTTCGACTGGTGGCCCATCAGCGCCGCCTCGCCCCATTCGGGATCGGCGTAGTCCAGCGCCAGCTCGCGGACGTGCTCGACCCGCGTGAATGGGCGGCCGCCGCCCTCATCGGATTCGACGTGCCCGTGGAAATGGTGAAACAGCCGGTGCACCTCGCCCGCATCCGGCTCCTGCCCCCGGCGGAGTGCGTCCCCCATGTGGAACAGGCGCGCGTGCGCCTCATCCGGCCAGGTCACCCGCAGGCCGCGGTGCGCGGTTTCCGCCGGCGCGTGCAGCTCGCGGCTGATCTTCGCGTCGTAGGGTCGCGGAGTGACGGCGACGTGCCGGGTCGCCTGGTGCGGGGCGACGAAATTGCCCCCCCGGGTGTAGCCGGCCACCTGGACCTTGCGCGCTACTCCGGCGGCAGCGCGCGGCAGGGGCGCGAGCAGGTCACCCGCGGCGCCACCGGCGATCGCAGCCTTCGCGAAGGGGAGAACGAGAGCGTGCGCCATGGGAGAACCATGGCGTCACGACCCGGCGGGGCGGCTTAGTCGTGGTCCTGGCCCTGCCCCCAGGACGTGCGGCCGGTGCCGATACCTTTCCGGCGCCACACGTGCAGCACCGTCGGGTCCTTCAGGACCGCCTCCCCCGCATCCTGCCCGCGATGCCTTGAGCGCGCACCTGCCAGCACCACCTGCCGCCCCCAATACGAGCCCAGCAAACCCAGCGCGCGGCGGACGCTTTCCGCATCGTGCACGCCAATCGTGCTGGTGCCGACTAGGCGGCGATTGGTCGGCTCCCCGTCTTTCCAACGGTAGGAAGGAGGCAGCGTTTCCCCGCGCGCCACGGGCGGATCGTCGTCCGTCGCATGGTGTGGCGTCGCCACGCGCAACCCGAACGCACGATGCCAGCCCTGCCGCCGATGGTGCTCCATCAGCGCCAGCACTTCTTCAACGTGCCGCTCATCGCCGTGCCAGGTTTCCCGCGCCTCCGGCCGGCTGTCTTCGTGCGGCCGGACGAAAACCCCGTCCCGCTTCGTGTAGCCTCTGACGTGAGCCTTCAGGAAAAGGAACACGGCGCCTCCGGGCTACTTCGGCGCGAGCGTGCGCGCCAGGCGGGCGAGGTAGCTGTCTTCCGGGTCCGCGGCCTTCGGATCCCGCATCCACTGCGCCAGGTCCGCCCGGATGCGGGCAACATCGGCCGCCACCTTGCTCACGAAGTGCAGCAGGCCGATGAGCGACACCACCACCAGCGCGACCGCGCTGGCCTCCATGTACTCCGCCAGGGATTCCGAAAACACCTTGGCCACCACGTAGGCGAAGGCCAGGAGCGCAGCCACGGTGCCAATTTTCAGTGGAGTCATGGGTTCCGTCCCTCAGTTGATTCCGCCGGCGGCGCCGCATCCTCTGCCAGCATCTTTATGGCCGCCTCGACCGCCCGCAACCGCTCACCCATGTTCGGCAGGTCCACCCGCAGGCTGGCCCCGACCACGCTGCCGCCCCCGTAATCGTGGTGGTCGGACACCCGAACCGTCCACGTCCCGAGTGAAAACGCCGGGTCCAGGCCGGTTGCGGCTTTCCACGCGCGGCGCTTCGCCTTGCCCCACCACACGCTCCCGCCTGCGTCGATCTTCACGTAGGTGCTGGCGCTCAGTCGGGAGCCATCCACCTTCACCCGCAGGCCGGCGCCCGTTGCCATGGCCACCACGCGATCTACGATATTGGCCACGGTGGCGGGCTCTTCCTGCTTGGCCGGCGCGCGGGAGTCTTCATGTGCCGCCACGAACGTGCCGTCCCCCTTCGTGTAGGCCGAAATGTGCGCCTTCAGGAACAGGATCACGGGTTCTGCGCCTTCTTGATGGCCGCCTGAAGCCAGTCATCGAACTCCGCGCTGACCTCCGGCGGCTTCTCGCTTACCATTACCCAAGCGCCACGACAATTCGGATGTTGCAGTCCGGCCGCCGGCCACCACCGTTCCGACGGCTGGCGCTCGACCAGCATCGCACCCTCCCGCCGGCGGGGCGAGGCGGAGCGGCCGACGTTGTTCTTCCCCAGCCAGATTTCCGTCTCCCCGTCCTTCCGGTTCGCGTTCGGCGACACGACGGTGAACACCTTGCCGTCGATCGACTTGCAGAAATCGCACGCGCCCCGGTAGGCCTCCTGCCGCTTCACCTTCTGCCCATAGCCCTGCGCCGCCACGAAGCCCTGATTGCAGGCCTCGCCCGCTTCGGTGACCGCGATGCGCCGGAAATCCCGGTTGAGCTGGCCGAAGGAGTCGAAGAGCCGGGATCGCAGCGCCTGCGCCGTGCCCTCTTTCTGGCCCAGGATGCCCGCCTGGACGTGCTCGATCACATAGCCCTTCATCGTGTGCCGGGCCCGCGCGCTGACCGCGCTGATGTTCTCCGCCGCCCGCGCCTTGGCCACCCGGAGGATTTGCACCTCCACCGGCGACAGGGACCGGAGCGGCACCTTGGCGAACTCCGTCGGCACCAGCTCGGCCAGCGTGTCGATCACCGCGGGCGTGGGGTTCGCCCGCTGCATGTTGGCCATCACCTTGCCCATGAAGCCGGCCCGCACGGTCACATACTCGGCTTCCGACTGGATCACCCCATCCGGCAGGTAGTCCTGGATGAGGAAGTCCACCAGCAGCATCCAGTCGTCCAGGGTGTATTCGAGCTTCGGCCGGCCGGCGAGCGCCGCCCTCGCCTCTTCGAATTGCTCCGGTGTCCAGCGGAGCCAGGGGGCGTCCGCCTTGGCCAGCATGCCGAGCTCTTCACCCAGCAACGCCCGGGCGAAGCCGTCCTGGAGCGCCTGGAGGATGGCCTGGTGCCGGCGGGTGCAGGCCTCGACGTGCGCGGCCAGCCACGGGTTTTCGTGCCGGCGCCAGAGCGGCCCTTCGTCCCCTTCGGGGTCCAGGGCCATCGCCTTGAACAGGTCCTCCAGGCAATCGTCGCAGTGCGCCGCCGGCAGCGGGCCCAGGTCCAGCAGCAGGGTCATGCTACCCCCCGGTGTAGGCGTTCACTTCCCACCGCCCCGACGGCATCTTGTGCCACTGGATATGGAGCGCCGCGGTGGAGTGCCCGCCCTTCAGGTCGATCGACGCCCGCCCAGACGCCCCCGTCAGCATACCCGACCACGGCGTGCCATCTTCGTTGACCGCCTCCAAGCCCTGTTCCTTCAGCGCCGCGAAAATCCGGTCCAGGGGGATTTCCCGGTGGTACTCCCGGCCGATGGCCACCAGCATACGGTTGACCGCATCCATGTTGCCCTTCTTCGGCTTGGACGGCGGCGGGCCATCCGCCGTCGGCGTGAGCCCCCGCGCGGCCGCATAGGCGTTCCGGCGCGCCTCCGCCTCCGCCAGGCCTTCGGCGATCGCCGCGTGCACGTCCGCCTCCCCGCCGTGCTCCCGGAGGAACGCATCCGCGTCCACCCCGTGCCGCTTGGCGATGTCGGCGAAGCGGGCGAGCCTGTCCTTGGCCGTGGCCACCCGGGGCATTTCCTTGGCCAGCAGCTCGCGCGCCACCTTCTCCCCGTCGAAGCTCGCGGTGCTCCGCACGGCATCGGCCACCCCCGCCAGCGTGTTCAGCGCCACCTTCACCGTGGAGGCGACGTTGCCCGGCACCTTCGCGGCCGGCGCCTTGCCCTGCGGCGCGGGGGCATCCCAATAGCGAGGATCCGGGCCCGGGGGGGTCCACTCCCGCCCCATCCGCGTCAGCTCCGGCGCGCCGTCCGGCCCGAGCTTGGCCAGGCCACGCGCCACCAGCGCCTCCAGGTGCCCGCGCGGGAACTCATGCGCCCCGACCGGCCGGCGCTGGTGCGCGGCGCGATCGAAGACGGAGAGAGCCAGGTTGGTTTCGTGATGCGTCAGCCCGCCTTGGCCCGCCTCCTTCGCGGGGGCTGCACCCCGCTTGCGCCGGGTGGATTGGTAGGGAGCTACGTAGCTACCCCCCCGCACATGGCCCTTCACCTCCGCCGGCATGGCGAACAGGTCGCCGGCGGCGCCACCCGGGATCGCCGCCTTCAGGAAGAGCACCCGCCCGACGGCGAGCGCCTTGCCCATCATCGCGTGGTAGGGGCCTCGCGCGGGGCCGTAGTGCCCTTGGTGGCCGGGGGGGTATCCTCCGCCGCCGTTCCCTTGCCCTTTGCCAGGTGCTCCGGGACGTGCATCCCCGGCAGCAGGCCGCGCGGGGGCCTCGCGTCCATCCCCTCCGCGTTGTCCGGCGTCACCTTCATGCTTCTTCTCCGAAATCAGCCGGGGCGGCTCGCCCATCGGCACGTTGTTGTCCCGGAAGCTCCAGGCATCCACCAGCGGCTTCACCGCGTCGAAGGAGGCTTCATTGCTGGTGTTGGAGAGCACGACGGCCGGCGGGACATACCGGCGGGTCTTCCCCAGGAACCGCGCCACCGCCCGCTGTGCGGCCACCTGGCGCGGCAGGTGCATGTAGTGGGCCTCGACCCGGTAGCCACTATCCTTGAAGTGCTGCACGAGCGCAACGGCCTTCTTCGTGGTCTTCGTCGTGGCATCGTGCACAATGTTGAGCCCCGCCTTGTGCGCGGCCGCGGTGATATGGTCGAACAGGTCGCCCGACTCTTCGTGCACCTGCGCCGCGTTCCAGCCGGCATACTCCGGCAGCATCCCCTTGATGTGGTCCGCATCGAGGACGATGGCCTTTTCCGGGTGGAACACGTTGCCTTCAAACCACGACTTGCCCGAGCCGCCGCGGCCGCCGAGGATCGTGAAGCTCGGCTTCTCCCCCGGCGCCGGCGTGGCCGCCTTCACCCGCTCCGGCGACAAAAAGTGGTCGATGATCTTCGCGTGGAGCTTCTGGCGCTCCGGCGAGTAGGTGCCATCCTCCCCGCGGTGCAGCTCGATGGTCTGCTTCACCCCGGCGAGCTGCTTTTCCACGTCCGCGATCTTCTCCGCGGTGTCGGGCGGGAACTGCGCCAGGATCTTCTCCGGCGTCGCCTCATGGTCGTTGTGCGCGGCGAAGAAGTCCGCGGCGGAGAAGGTGTCCGGCGCGTGCGGGGCATCCCCCCCCTGCCCTTCCAGCCCCATTTCATGGTCCGGCTCCGCCATGCGCGCGCGCAGCTTCGCGTTCTGCGCATCCGGCGAGTCCTGCGACTCATCCACGCCGTGCATGCGGCCGACCTTCGGCTGTTGCCGCTGGACGGGCTGGCCGCCCCCTCCGCCCTCGCCATAGAGCGCCTTGTGTTCATCCGGCGCATGCCCGGTCAGGTGCTCATGCTTCACCTGATGCTTTTGCCCGTCGTGCCCCTCCAGCGTCACGCCATCCTGGCCGCTCGCCACCACCTTGCCGTGCCCCTGCACCTCGCCGTGCTGGAAACCGACCACGTCGCCGTGCGCCATGGGGCGCTGGTGCTTCTCTTCCGGCCCGGTGCGCTTCCACCGCTTGGTCTGGTGCCCCGCCTTGTCGGTCACGTCCTGAAGCGCCAGGCCGGGGCGGTTCGCCACCCCCTGCCCCTGCGCCTTCAGGAACAGGACCGGGCCCATGATGGCCCCGAGGTTCATCGCCTTCGCCATCTTCGGCCTCCACGTCTCGATTACCTGCCCGAACACTTCGGGCCCGAGCTCAATCTGCCCGGGCCACGGAATCGCGCGGTCAAACCCCTTGCCGCCCCATGACAGGGTCACGTGCGGCGTGTAGCTCGGCCACTTCCAGGAGGCGCCCAGCTTGCGCAGCTCCTTCCAGCGGTCCACCAGCTCCGGCGCCTCGACGGACAGCACCTTGGCCTCGCCGTCCTTGCCCAACGCCTCATGCCCCTTGGCCGCCCACATGGACAGCATCAGCCCATCGTTCGCCGCCGGGATCATGTCCCAGCGCAGCGGCGTCTCGCTGTGCGCGATCGTGATATGCAGGTCATCGGGCGCGGCAAGGTCCGTGCACCCCTGCGCCTGATACCACGCGACGATGTCGTGCCCGTTCAGCACCGGGCGGTGAATGTAGAGGGTGCGCGGCTCTTCCAGCCCCTCCGCCTTCTTCAGCCGCCCCAGCCCGCCCGCCAGCGGGTCATCCTTGGCCGGCGCCGGCGGCGGCTTCTCTTCGGCCACCGGCACCTGGCCCTGGACGTAGCGGCGGCGGCCACGGTCATCCTCCAGCAGCGCGCCGTCGGCGCCTTGGTCCGCCAGCGTGTACCGGTGCAGCATCCGCGCCTTGTGCCCGAGGAATCGGTCCCAGGTGATCCGGTGCCGCTGGCCTTCCGAGCACTCGCCCGTCAGCCCGTCGCGCCCGTGCGCCAGCACCTTCATGGCCATCGGGCCGTGCTCAGGGTGGCGCACGTACACGTGGTCGCCGCGGTCGATCCCCTTCTCATGGCCGGGATGCGGTTGAGGCTTCTTCCGCGGTGCGGGGCCCCGCGCCGGCTTGGCCGGGAACAGGGCCATGTCAGTCCTCGATGATGGACACGAGGCAGGTGCTGGACGCCGCCGCCAGCCACACCGCATCGCCCGGCGGTGCCGGCGGGTCCCACATGCCGCCTACGGCGATCGACAGCGCCGGGGTGCTGCCGGCGTTCGCCGCGCTCCCCAGCCCCACTAGCAGCGCCACCGCGCCCTTGTTCTGGATCGTGAGCCGCCGGCGACCCGGCCGCTCTTCCAGGTACTTCGCCGGGGTGGTGGTCACCGTGTAGCCCGCCTGACTGGCCATGTCTCAGCCCCTACCGATCGTCCAGACGAACCCGAAGCCCTTCTTCAGGCTGGCCCCGCCGAAATCGCCTTCGTTCTCGCCACCGCCATAGTCGCCGCCATCCTGGCCGCCGAAGCCCGGCGCGGCGTCCTGGCCGGCATCCTCCGGCGGATCTTCGCCGCTGGCATCCTGCCCCTGCGCCTCCGGCCCCGCGGGATCCGGGCCGCCCTCGCCGCCCTCCGCATCCGGGTCGCCGAAGTCCTGCGCCCCCTGCGGCTGGCCCTGCGGCATGTTGAGCTGCATCCACGGCCCCACCAGGGACGGGTTGAGCGGCGCCTGTCCGATCGTCTTATCGGGGTGCGGTTCGTACCCCTTCTCCGCCCGCAGCTCATCCACGGTCAGCACGAGCTTGCGCGCCTCCCATTCCTGTTGCGGGTCCTCATCCGACAGGCCGACCCACCGAAACAGCAAGTCTTCCGAGAACTCGGCCACCACGAAATCGGACAGCACGCCCTCGAAATAGGTCAGCAGGGGAATCAGGCCGGAGTCCTTGGAGTTGGTGATCTTCTCTTCGGTGTCCGAGCCCGACAGGCTGGAGCGGCTGGACGAGAAGGACTCGAAATTGATTTCGTCGGGGCTGATCCCATAGACCGCGCACACGATGGACGACAGGAACGTCATCCACTTCGCGAAATACATTTCGTTGAACTCGACGCCGAACTTTTCGAACTTCGCGGCGCCTTGCTGATCCTCGCTCACCATCACCGGCAAGGACCATGCGTTGTTCACGCCGCGCACCATGCTGTTCCACATGCGCTTGAACGCGGCGAGCTCATCCGGCTTGTACTGGCCGGTGATGGTCAGCAGGCCCTTGGGGATGGCGTTCTGATCGAACCCGTTGATGTTGTAGGTCATCGCGTGGAGGAAGCCGGTCACCACGCGAATCAGCATTTCCGTCTCGCTCAGGCCGTAGCCGGCGAGGCGGACATCGGAGCGGGGGTTCCGCACCTCATACACCAGGTCATCATGCGTGTAGGCGGTGCAGATGCGGCCGTCGATCACCTGAAGCGCGAACACCTCATCGTCGCCCTGGTAGCCCTCTTCCGAGCACAGGCGGATCGTCGCCCCGTCCACGGCATACAGGCCGTCGATTCCGAGCTCGCGGTTGCGCTTCAGCTCCGTCTCGATCGGCGCCGCGTCCATGGCCAGGGAGTCGCGCACGAGCTTGGCCATGAACTGCGGGAAGCTGTCCCGCCGGAGGCGCTTGCGCCGGCGCGGGTTGAACTCCCACCCGCAGTGCTGGAAGAACCGGCTCAGGAGCTGCGTCGTCTCCTTCTCCGGCCCGGTCAGCTCATGCTCGCGGTCCCGGTGCCGAATTTCGAAGCCGGGGCCGCCATCCTCGCTTGGCTGGCAGAAACGCGCGACCTGGCGTACGCGCGTCATCACCACGGCGGAGAGGATGGGGGTCTGGATGACCAGGTCCCGGAGCGCGTCGAAGCCCAGCCCCGACGGCTTGTCCCAGTACTCCCCCTGCGCCACGATTTGGAACTGATCGAGGTGAACCGACTGCTTTCCGCGCTTGGCGAACGGCTGGCCGCGGGCCGGGAACTGCACGATGTTCCCCTGCGCCTTCATCATGTCCAGGCCGACGGCGTTGTCCATGATGTAGTCGATGACCGGCTGGAGCTCGGCCGACGGTATCAGGTCCGACAGGCCAGGCCGATGCACCGCCGCCAGCTCCGCCTCCGCGTCGAAACGCTCGGCCGCGGGGGCACGGGGGTCGGACAGGACGGCGCGGGCCTGATCGCTCATGTCGCCACCATGCCGTCACGACCCCTACCGCCGCCCCGCCGGGGGCGGAGATATGCGGAAATTCGATACATCGCGCCCCTAGCCATGCGCCTAGGTAGCTACCTATTCTGCCGATTTTCCGCATATGGTGGCGTCGCAACCAAGGAGGCTTCGATGCTCTACTTCTGGAAGACCTACAGCCCGGAGTACCAGAACGAGGTGACGGTGGACTGCTGGGCCGACACGCGGGAGCTCGCGTTCCAGAGCGCGCTGCGGTTCGTGGCGCGGCAGAACGAGCGGCTGGCCGAGGCCGGCGCGCCGTTGATGAAGGCGCCCGCCACCCCCGACGACATGGGGGTGGAGATGCCGAGCGGCCAGCCGGCGCTCCCGATGGACGCCCCGAAGGTGGCGCCGGCGCCGAAGACCCTCATTTCCTTCGCCCCCGGCAGGACGCGGGCCATCGGCCGGCCGGAGGCGCTGGTATGAGCGCCGCCATCGCAGCCGCCCGCGCGGCCGTCAACGCCGAGACGTTCGGCACCCCGGCGTGGGAAAGCGCCATGGAGCGGGTGCGGGAGCTGGTGGCCGCGGAGGACGCCACCCGCGACACCCGCCCCCTGGATGTCATCCTCGCCCCCATCGGGCGGGGCCGCTACCGGATGATTGGGAGGGGCGCATGACCGAGACGCGCAAGGAATGGCGCCAGGCCTATCGCTGGGCCCGGAACGCGCGGAAGGGGGCGGATGGTCGCATGCCCTTCGCCATCGGGCCCACAGCCCGGTTCGGCTTCTCCCACGCCATGTGCGAGCGGGCGCTTGCTTCTGTCTTTCTGGGGCAGTCCTTCACCGCCAGCCCGCCCCGCGGCCGCATCGTGTTCATCTATGAGCGCGGGATCCAGGCGAGCATCGCCGGCGGCATGGTGCCGGCGGCGCGGCTGTCCATGGTCCGCACCATGCGGGACCTGCGCCGGTGGGGGCGGGCGTGAGCAAGCCCCCTGCCCCACCGCCCGCGGCCGCGCTCCTGGCATCGGTCCAGGAGCTGCTTCCGTGGGTCCGCGAATGGGCCGAGCTATCTACCTACCTGCCTGGCAAGGCGAAGATGAACGCCGCCATCCGGCGCGCGGAGGCGGCCGTTGCCGCCGCGATCCCCACCACCACCGAAGGAGCGACCCCATGAGCACCCTGACCGCCTACGGCTACGCCTGTTGCGAATGGCCCGGCCTGAAGCCCATCGGCATCGGCCGCACGCCGCTCGACGCCGTCAACGACGTGCCCGACGGCACCCCCACCGACACCATGCCCACCCTGCCCATCACGGAGGCGCTGTATCGCGCGATCCAGGACGGCCAGATGCCCGCGGCGGCGACCGTCCTATACGACCAGCCCGGCCACCCGCTCGGCTTCCTCTGCACGATCGAGGAAGCCGTCGCCCTGGACGCCGACGACGCCACGTCCGTGCCCCCGATGACCTGCGACTCCTGCTTCTTCGCCTGCACCGTCTCGGTTGACGGCGAGGCGGTGCTGGATGTCAACCAGGTGCGGTGCCGACGGAACCCGCCCGCGCCGATCGTGCGACGGCCGCCCGACGCGCTAGCGCCGGTGATCGTGTACGAGCACACCCGCAGCCCCGCCTCCGGCTGGTGCGGCGAGTGGCGCGAGGTGCCGAAGGGATGACCCCGGAAGAGCTCGCCCAGGTGCTGGCCACCCTCCGGCCCTACGGACTCCGGCCGGAGCGGCTGGCGGAGGTGGCAGGCTACCGCAGCCGCGGCAGCATCGCGCAGATGCTGGAGGGGAACACCCGCGTGCCCCCCGCCCTGGCCGAATGGCTCCGGGGGCTGCACGCCTGGCACGCCGCGCACCCCCCCCCGCAGCTCGGAAAGCCGCGCTGAAAGCCGAAACGCCCGCCAGGGGACGGACCTGGCGGGCGTTTCTCCGGTTGCGCCCCCGGGTAGGCCGGGCATGAGCTCCGGGAAGGGGCCTTGCCCCCAACCATCGGAGGGACCGTTCCCCCTCAACGCCTCTGCCCGCATGGCATGCGGTTGCGGGGGGTGGATTCGAACCACCGGCCTCTGAGGTATGAACCCAGCGGGCTGCCAGGCTGCCCTACCCCGCACGCGACCTATCTACCTAGCTTGCTCGGCGCCTGTCTAGGCTTTATCCTCGCGCCGCTTCGCAGGCGGTGGCGCCCCGGGGCTGCTACGTCACCACCACCCACAACGCCGCGCCCAGCGTCGCGCCGCTCCAGAACTCCGCCCACGGCGGCGGGTCGATCGGCCCGCCCTCCGCCCGCAGGTTGATGAGGCCCAACGCCGGAATGTGCGGCGTCCACAGCGTGGCCAGCCAGTAGATCGGGCCACGCACCAGGCCGGCCACCAGCAGCACCAGCGCGACACCGAACGCCTCCCCGACGGCCAGGAGCCCCGCCAGCAGCAGCACCAGGGCCGGCGGGTCCGAAGCGGCCAGCGGCGCCAGGTCCCGGAAGACCACCAGCCCCACCATCACCACGGCCAGCGGCGCCAGCGACGCCGCGCCGTGCACAATGGCCAGGTCCAGCGCATCGCCGAACCCGCGCGGAATCATGCCCTGCCGGCCGAAGCCGATCGTCGCGCCCACGAACACGGCCACCGCCACCGGCAACGCCCACCAGGCCGGCGGGCCCTCCACGCCGGCATAGGACGCCCACGCCACCGCCCCGAGCACCGTCGCGCCGGCGATCACCGCCTGCGATGCCCGCGCCACCTGCGTGCCGCCGATGTTGCCGAACCACTGCCCGAGCAGGCCCCCGGCGAACCGCCGCCCCATCGCGTTCGCCGCGATCGCCACCACCAGCCCCAGCCACCACATGCCCGCCTCCATTTCTGCCCGGGCACGGTGGCGTCACGACCGGTTTGCGCCTTCCCATCGTCTAGGAAATCGCCTAGCGTGGCCGTCCGACCCCACGCTGCGGGCGGCTATCCGTCGCCTCGCTCCGCACGCTCTTGTGTTCTTGGGAACTGAGTGCACCAGGCTGCCCCTGCCGTGAGGGTCGGACCTCACCCTGACAGGAGATACCCATGGGCGACGCCCCGAAGATGGCCGAGTGCGAACTCAAGCGACGGCTCCGCGAACAGGGCCACATGCGCGAGGGATTGCGACCGCATGACTACGCCGAATTTGTCGGCATCCTGGCCGTGCAGTGGGTCGAGCTCGAACTGGCCAGGGTGTGCGCGCCGCTGGTCAGGCGCATCGGCGAGCTGGAGACGCTGTTGGACCGCCTGACCGCGCTGGAGGAACAGCACGAACCCCTGGCCAATGAAATGCGCGCCATGCTGGCCAAGATCGGCGCGGCGCTGGACGCTCCCGACCCGCTGGAGGAACGGCTGGCAGCGGTGGAGGCGAAGCTGGAGGACGTGTCCGCCCGCGCGAGCGGCGCCGACTACCCCGGCCTGGCCGAAGCGGTGGGGCAACTCCAGTCCGCGGTGACGGGCACCGACGCCGCCACGCTCCGCGACCGGCTGGACGCGACCGAAAAGCGCCTGGCCGTCCTGGAGGCGAAGGCCGAGGCGCCCCTGATCCAGGTGAACCCCCAGCCCCACCCGTTCATCGTCGGCGCAACGGACGCGCTGAACCGCGCGCCCCCCCTGGAGTCCGGGATGGAGCTGTCCGACCCCGCCGTGCCCGCGACTGCCCGGTTCTATGTGCCCTCCCGCGCTTTCGGCGCCGCGCTGGAGCTCATGCGCGCCGGCGCCCGGGTGCGCCGGGCAAGCTGGACGCAATGGGAGTCGATCGGCCTCCCCCTCTCCACGTTCCGCGCCGGCGGCTCCTTCGACGTGCGCCAGCGCGGCGCCGTCGGGGCCCCGCCCCTCAATGTCATCCTCACCCTCGATGACATGCTGGCCACCGATTGGGAGCCGGCCTAGCTACCTACCTGCCTGCATCCCAAGAAAGCCCCCCCTTTCTTGGGATTGGCTACCCCCGCGCCACATACAGCGGGCACTCGGGATCGGTGGCCTTCACCACCAGCCCCCGCACCACGCACCGCCCCTCCGCGAACCCCTCGCACGCCCCGCAGGTGCCGGCCGGCGCGTCCTGCATCATCGCCTTCACGTGCTGGGGCAAGCCCGGCATGGCCTTGTCGATCGCATCCATGGCAGTCCGCTCCTTTGCCAGCTCCGCCGCGCCCGGCGGTATCAGCATCATCCCCATGCCGTGCACCCGGCTCCACGCCACGTCGCACAGCATGTTCGCGAAGCTGAAATGCGGGTCGATGCCCACCTTCAGCACCCGCGGTTGCGGCTTCCGCGTCTCTTCGTCGTGCTCGACCACCAGCGCCGTCTTCGTGAAGTGGAGGAACACCCACTCCCGAAGCAGCGGCACCCGCGTGAGCTTGCCGGCTTCGTCGTACACGTCCTGTTCCAATTCCCCGGGATCCGGGAACAGGCACCCCTTGTCGCGCACCCGCACGAGCGCCGCCTGCATGGCCTTGTATTGCTGCACCGTCACCGAATAGCGGCTCCGGTCCTCCTGCGCCGTCTTCATGTCCGACCGGGATAGGGCATCCCCCCACGCGACCATGTCCGCCGCCTGCGAGGGGCTGTAGTTGACCAGGAACACCCGCCCCGGGTGCTTGTTGGCCAGCTTCCGGGCATCGTTCACGTTCGGGAGCTGTTCTACGGCGCACACGGCCACCCCGTACTGGCCCATCAGCGCGTCCACCCGCTTGAACGGGTCCAGGTCAAAGACCGCCTCGACGTGCACCACCGCCTGCCGCCCGTCGGGAAGCCGCTCCTTGATGATGACCGCGCACCAGCCGCCCATTTGGTCCACGCCCATGTAGGTTTCCCGGGCGGATGCCTTCCAGGTCAGCCCCATGGCCATGCCTTCGGCCGCCGCCGCCTCGCAGTGCTCCAGCGTCACCGGGATTTGGTCCGGGTCCACATAGGGGCGCGCCAGGCTCCGGTTCCAGAAGCTCTTCTTTTGGTCGCCCGTTCGGGCCCGCTGGAACGCCTCGATCATCATGCGCGGTGTCTGCCGCGGGCTGATCGTGCGCGGCAGGAGGAAGCTCCGCATCTTCGGCGAGGCGGCGGGGTTGGTCCGCACGTAGCTACCTACCTGCGGATCGGGGATCCAGCCCCCGCAGGCCGGGCAGGTCCACACGTAGTCATCCAGCGGCGGGCCGCCCGGCTCCCCCGTGCAGGCCAGCGGCGCCGTGCGCGAGTTGAAGCGGATGGACCGGGCGGGGAAATTCAGGACCGGGTCCGACAGGTCCGACAGCACCCCGCACGAGGGGCACCGCGTGTGCCACACCTCGCGCGTGCCGAGCTGGTACCAGAAATTGATGTCCACCTCCGGCATGTTCGCGGTGGACAGCATCAGCGTGGTGCGCAGCTCGGAGTCGCCCGTGCGGGCCCGAACCTTGTCGACATGCGCCAGGGCCATTTCCTGGACTTCATCGAGAGTGACGATGTCCATGGGGCGGGACTCGGTCGATACCTTGCCCGTGGTCCAGAGGAACATCAGGAGGCTTCGGTCCACCTGCCGGGTGAGCACGTTGCCCTCGCCCACCTTGCGCTTGCTGCCATCCTCGGCCGCCTGGTGGATGAGGTGCGTGTAGAGCTCCGGCGCCGAGCGGACGATCGGCATGAACCGGTGCTCGGACTTGAAGCCGGCCGTCGCCATGTCCGGCAGGAACAGGCCGATGTTCACGGGCCCGAACTTCAGCGCCATGTAGATGGTGGCCAGCACCTCCCACACGGTAAGGCCGAGCTGGGTCGCCTTTTGGATGATGAGGGTCAGGTCCTGCGCTTCCTCCCGCGTGCTCGGGATCGCCTCATAGAGCGGCACCAGCGCGGCGCGATCGTCCAGCCGGAACGGCTTCCGGTCGATCTTCATGCCCTTCGCTTGCAGGTCCTGGCACCACTGGAGGAACGTCATGCCGTCCGGGATGGATCCCGGCATGGCATAGCCCGCCCGGGCGGCGGCGGCCGCGACGTGCATGCCCAGCAACTCGGCTGCCGCCTTGACCCCGCCGTCGCCCGGCATCAGGCCCGCCACCGGGCTGAAATGGCCTGGAGGCGCGTCGCCATTTCCTGGCCGGCCTCCGGGTGCCGGCGCCCGACATCCTCCATGAGCTCGACCACCTCGCGCACGAAGGCCTGGATGTTCTCGGCGTTGGTCGCCACCTCCATCAGCTTCGCGTAGCCCGCCACGGCCGCCTGGAGCGCCGTCGCCGCCTGGAGCGCGGTGCGCGCCATCCGCACCTTGCCGGTGTCGTCGTGCGCGTGCTTCAGCACCCGCTCGATCGCGTCCATCGACAGCCGCATCTTCCCGACCAGCTCGCCCAGCGTGTAGCCACGCTCCAGGTCCGGTGGCGCCACGGGCGGCAACACCTCGCCCTTCACCGGCGGCTTGGCCTCGCTGGCCGCGCTGGCAACGCGCGTCACAAGGCCGGCCGGGGCCTCGCTCGACAACCCCAGCGCCTGCGCCGTCGCCTTCACGGTCGCCGCAGGGTCCGCCGTGCCCGCCACCCGCTTGACCAGCCGATAGGCGGTGGCGCGCGAGGCCCCCGCCTCCACCAGCGCCTTGACGATCGGGCCGGCGGCGAACGAGAGGCCTTCGGTGGCCAGCGCCTCGCCGACCAGCCGCCGCGCCAGCGCCGCCAGCGCATCGGGATCCGGCTCCGCCTCACCTTCGATTTCGGGGGGGCGTCTCACTCGCTACTCCTGTCTCACCGCCCCTGAGACGGTAATCTCACGACCGTGAGACGCGATTGCGACGGCCCGGTCCCGCTGCACCTTAGCCAGCCGATCGGCGCGGCTATTCATCACGTCGCCTGAGTGGCCAGGCACCCAGCGCCAGGTGATGCGGTGGCAATAGTCGTGCTCGGCCAGCCGCTGCCACAGATCGCGATGGGGGATGGCTGAGCCGCGGCCGTTCTTCCAGCGGCGCCGGTGCCACAGCTCCATGTGCTGGTTCATGGCGTCGTGAATGAGGCGCAGGTCGCTGGTGACCTGGACGACGAGGCGCGGGGCGCGCGGCAGCAGGTCCAGCGCCTCCGCCACGGCCCGGAGCTCCATGGCGGTGCTGGTGGTGTCCACGCTCCACCCGGACAACTCCAGCGGAGCGTGCTCGCCCTTGACCACCAGCACCGCGGCCCAGCCGCCCGCGTTGCGCCCGGTGCCATCCTGGAGCGGGGTGACCGAGCCGTCCGTCCAGATCATCACGTCGTGCCCGGCGAGCACGGCGCTACCCCGGCGGGGGCGATGCCGTGTTGGGTGGCGAGGCGGGCGGCGTTGCGGAGGCCTGCGCCAGGCGGTGCCGCAGCCAGTGCAGGGCGGCGAGCTGGATGGCATGGCCGCCACCCGGGGCAGCAGAAAGCCCCAGCACGAGGCGGTGCATGTGGCGCAGCAGCGTCGTTTCGTCCGCCCCGAACGCGCTTTCCAGGTCCCGCAGGGTGATGCCGCACATCCGGTGCAGCAGGGCGACCAGAATCGCCTCCAGCCACACCAGGTCGGATTCCGGCAGGGCGGCGGTCAGGTGGTACGCCCCCTCACTCCGCGGGGCCCGGTGATCGCGCCTCGCCATGTGCGATGCCCGCATGCCGCTTTGGCCGGCGGCACGATCGGCCGCGGCGATCGCGGCCACCTCCAGCTCTTCGCACACGCGGCGGCTGATTTGCACGGTGCCGCTCGCCGTCTTCGTGTGCGGGATGGCGCCGGAGCGCACCGCCGCGTGCAGCGTGCGGGGGGTGAAGCCCATGCGCTGTGCAACATCGGCAACATGCAGCACCACGCCATCATCATTGGCGACGGCGGGCGGCTCGACGGGAGCCGGGGCCGGCGGAGTCTTCGCCGGATCCGGGGCCGCCGGGGCGGGGGCGGGGCCAGCCGCGGGAGCGGGCGGGGGCTGGGAATCTTCCTTGGGGCGCGGCTCCGGGAGCGGGAGCTGCGCCAGCAAATCCCGGTATTCGCCGATCGTCACGCCCCGGCTCAGGGTGACCGCGGAAACGCTTTGGATGGAGGTTTGCCCGCCGGTGACCCCCATGGTGACCAGGCGGACGGCTTCCGGCCGCGGCGGCGGCGGGATCCACTCGGAGCGCGCCGGCGACACCTCGGAAGTCACCGGGAACGGCAGCCGCGCCGGGGCTTCCGGCGCCGGAGCCCCGCGCCACGACGGATCGGGGGGCGATTTCGACACGGGCGCCGCGTCGCGCGGGGGGCGCAGCAGCAGGCGGGAGAGCCAGGAAAACGGGAGCATGAGACCTCGCAAGGGTGGTGGGTTGGCAGGCAGGCAGGCAGGTAGCTATGCCGGCGGCGGCGCCCGGGCGGCATCGACCGCGGCGCAGCCGGTGGCGGTGGCGTTCACCAGCGCCTGCACCGCGGCATCCATGGCCGACTGGCGGAGGTGGCTGGGGGTGTAGGCCGCGATCGTGGCGCCCATGACACTCGCCAGCGCGGTCAGCAGGGCGCCCATCAGCTCGGGGGTCATCGTGTTCCCCGCCTTCAGGACGGCGCCCTGCACCAGCAGCAGCACGTCTTCGTTCAGCTTCGCGGACACCGCGTGAGCCTCGGCCTCCCGCACGAAAAGCGCGGGCGGCGGGGCAGGGGGGGCGGGGGCGTTCATGTGCAGGTGATTTCCCGGGCCGCGCGCATCTTCTCCGCCATGTAGGCGTTGGTCGCCGCCTTGGCCTCGCCCTCTTCCATGCCCTTCTCGCGGTGGGCGGCGGCATAGGCATCGAACTGCACCTCGGCCGCCAGCACCGCGTTGGCGAGGGTGGCGACGCGGGCGCGGTCCCACGCGGCCGTCTTCATCGTCTCGCCGTGGGCGGCGCGCGCCGCCTCCAGCTCCCGCTCCAGCGTCGCCACCTTCCGCCGCTCGCTGGCCAGCAGCGTTTGCAGCAGGGTGGCGTCCGGCGCGGCCACGCCGGCAACGCCTTCCAGGCCGATGCCATAGAACGGCAGCGCGCCGGCGCCCTCGCTGTTCGCTTGCTCAGTCTTCATGTCAGGCACTCCCTTGGGTTTCGGTGGTGGAAAGGATGGCGGCCGCCTGCGCCTGGTGCCCGGCGAGCTGCGCTTCGCTCAACGCAATCAGCTCGCGCAGGTGCGCCTCCCGCCCGGCCGGCGGGGTCCATTGCGCGACCATGTTCGCCAGGCACACGGCCAGCGTCCGCATCGCCGCGTGCGCGATCGAGTGGGTGTCCTGCACCGGCATGCCCATCAGGCTCGCCAGGTGCTGGGTGCGGGTGATCGCCCCGGGGATGTCCCAGGCCAGTTGCATCACCAGCCCCCGCAGGGCCGGCGACGGGGGCGGGGTGTCTGCCGGCGGTTCCGGTTCCGGTTGCGCCGGCGGCGCGGGGGCCGTCGCCGGCGCACCGGCAGCGGCAGCCTCGATTTCCCGCGCCACGTCCGCCGCCTCTTCCATGATGCACTTGCCGATATGCTCCACGAGCTCCGGCCATTTGCCCGGGCTGTAGGATTGCGCCACAAGCACGCCCATCGGGTGCATCAGCGCGCTCATGGACAGGTCCAGCGCGGATTGCTGCCCGCGCCGCTGGAGCCATTCGCTGAAGCGGTCGGCGACCAACGCGCGCAGCTCCTTCGCCAGCGCCTCGCCCTCCGCATGTGCGGCCGCGTCGTATTCCGGCGTCGCCGGCGCCTCATCTGTCACAGGTGACCTCCCTCGCGCAGAGCCGCCAGGAACCCCTCGATGTCGCCCAGCCAGCGGCCGTAGCGCCGGGCGACCAGGTTGAACTCTTCGATGTCGTGCCCGCGGATGCCCCACACGGGCCGGCCCTCGGCCGTGAACCGCTTCTCCCCGTGCCGGTCCTCGGCGATCGTGGCGTGCATCAGCTCATGGAAGACCAGCGCCTCCCGCTGGTGCGGGGTGGCCTGGCGCCAGAACTCGGTGTCCAGGATCATCACGTAGTCGGGCAGCTCGCCGCCGCAGTACTTCGCCAGGAGCCACGTGCCGACGGCGCCGAAAGACCCCTGGAAATTCGGCATGGACATGCTGCCGAGCTCGCGCCGGCCGTTCTTCACCCGTGGCTCGGCGCGCATGAGGAACAGGATCATCGCCTCGCCGGTGCGCAGGTCCGCGAACTCGTCATCCGTCGCCACCAGGCGGCCGGCTATCTCGCGCGGCTCATGCTCGCCCTCTTCGGGGAGCGTGAACGCTTCGGCCGCCGGTGCGCCGCCCTCTTCGCTCACGGCAGCACGCACTTCGTCGTCATCAGCGGGATCATCACCGTCACGTTGCCGGATATGACCGGCACAAGTCCGACCATGTCGGACACGAAGGCGCCGCCCGCACCTTCGCAGGCCACTCGACGGTCAGCGTCGGCAGTCACGCTCCCCCAAAGAAGCCCCGCCATCACCACCCCAAGCAGCGTAGCGCACGCCCAGAACACCCAATTCCAATCACTCACCCGCCGCCCCCCCGCCCGGCTGTATCCGGGTAGCTGCCAGGGGACGGCGGCTGCACCCCGCCGGTTTGCCCACGAACCGGGTGCCGCCAAGCTCCCGTCTCGTTCGGGGGTGCAGAGCTCTTGCCCTCCCGCCGCGCCAGCTTCGCCAGCTCGCGCTCCGCCTTCCGCCGTAGCTGGCGGGTCGGTTGCGCGGCGGGATCCGGCGGGGGCAGGGGGGTTTCCTTTTTCGGGGCCGGGCGCGGCTTGCGAGACGCCAGCTTCGCCAGCGCGGCGCCGACGTTGATCGTCATGTAGGTCTTGCCGCGGATCATGCTGCGTTCCACTCCCTGGCCAGGGCGGCGACGATCGCCGGCTCCGGCGTGATCCCGGCGATTTCCCGCTCGCCGGTGCAGCGCGGCGCCGAGCGCCGCTCGCAGCCGAACCGCACCAGGTTGCGGGGCGGCCACCACACGGCCGACATGATGCGCTCGCCCACCCGGACAGGCGCCGGGGGCGCCGCTGGCCGCATGAGAAGGGCAGGGCGGTAGCCGCACACCTCGCAGGGGCGGAGCATGGGAACGACGAGGCCCATCACAGCCTCACCAGCTTGCCAGCCAGGCCGGAAGCCTCCAGCGCGGCGACATCGGCATCGCCGTAGGCAACCAGGCAGCTCGGGGCGCCCGCGTTCAGCTTGGCCCGGGCGCCGTCCCGATGGTGAAAGTGCAGCCGGCCGCGCAAGAACAGGACGGCCGAAGCGCGGTTCCACACGCAATCGTGGAACACTTCCGTCTCTGTCCGGGCGAAGATGATCGCCGTGCCGTGGCCATGGTCCGCCATGCGCCGCATCCACGGCCCGATGATCGACGGCCCACCGTAGGGCGGGTTGAGCCATACCCGCCCGGTCCATTCCCGCCGCAGGCCGCTGTCCTCGCGCGTGTAATGCCGCGCCGCGGTGGGCCAGGGGCGAGGCTCCATACAAGCGCACGGGTCCAGGTCGAACGGCCCCAGCGCCTTCAGCAGGTCCGGCGGCGTCAGCCACACCTCGCTATCCGCGGCCGCCGCCTGGTGGCCGCCCATGCCCCTCCCGGGCAGGGGGGCGGCGAAGGACAGCAGGTCCCGGTTCACGTTCATGCTGCCTCGCTAGGTTGCTGCGTAGCTACCTCGACACGCGCCGGCGAGCGCAGCGGGTCCTCGGCGTTGATCCGGTCCCGCGCCATGTCGGCGTACTTCGGGTTGAGCTCGACCAGCACCGCGTGGCGCTGGAGGCGATCGGCCACCAGACCCGTCGTGCCCGCCCCACCGAACGGATCGAGGACGGTGCAGGGTGTGGGGCGGGCGATCGGGCAGTCGCAGGTCATGTGCCAGGCCACCGTCTCCAGCGGCCGCATGCTCTTCAGGACGGAGGCCTTCACCTTGCTCGCGTCCTGGACACCCGCGGCGGCGTGGTTCTTCGTGCTGGTGCCGTGATACTCGCCGTTTTCATCGGCGCCGGCGGCGCGCAGCACGTCCAGCTCCGCCTCTTCCAGGCGTTCCGCCTCCCGCTCCCACGGCGCCAGGCAATGGGGGCAGCACCCCACCGGAGAGGTGCCGGCCAGGATCCCGCGCTCCGCCAGCTCCGGCGGCATGGTCGCGAAATGCGCCTCCTTGAACGGCTGGGTCGGGATGTGCCACACGGAGCGGGCGTTGCGCACCGTCCCACCGGCGCCGCCGCGGGCGCGCAGGGGGCGCGCGGCGCGCGTGCCGCCGTTCGCGCGCTGAGTGCCCACCTGGTTCGCCACGTCCTGCGATAGCCGCTCGACGCTGGAGGCGGCCACCGGTTCGGCGATCGCCAGCCAGTCGTAGTGGTAATCCTCCCCCTTCGTCAGGAGGAATAGGTATTCGTGCGAGGTGGTGGGGCGGTCCTTCACGCTTTCCGGCATACAGGCCGGCTTGTCCCAGATCACATCCCGCCGGAGCCACCATCCGTCCGCCTGGAGCGCGAAGGCGACGCGCCACGGGATCCCGAGCAGGTCCTTGTTCTTGTAGCCGGCTGGCGGCGCACCCGTGCGCGCCCTCTCTTGCTGCCCCAGGCCGGCGCGCCCTTCGCTGCGAACGCTGGACCAGCGCGTGGCGTAGCTGTCCCCCAGGTTCAGCCACACGACCCCGGAGGGGTGCAGCACCCGCCACACCTCCCGGAACACCTGCACGAGCTCGGCGACGTAGGCATCCGGCGTCTCTTCCAGGCCGATTTGCCCGTCCACCCCGTAATCACGAAGGCCATAGTAGGGCGGGCTGGTGACCACGCAGTGCACCGACGCCTCCGGCAGCACCGCCAGCGCCTCGCGCACGTCGCCCTGGAGGATGCGCACCGTCATGCCCACGGCCCCGCCAGGCGGTAGCGGTAGGCCGCGAACCGGCCGCTACGCTGCGCCCGCCCCTCCACCACCAGCGCGCGCAGCGCGGCGCGGATCGTGTGGTGCGACAAGTCCTCGACCGCCGCATGCACCTGGCGCGCCATCCACCCGCGATCGTCCGCCGCCGGCAGCGCCGCCAGCACCCGCCCCTTCGTCGCCTCGCTGATCCTGCGCTCCGTCACTTCGGCGACTCCGGCTCGACCACGCGATCGCCGGCGCCGTCGTTGAACAGCACCACCACCACCGCCGGCGAGCGGAACCCGCGATCGGGGTTCGGGCCGCAGTGGAAGCGCGCGCGCTTCGTCACCGACCGCGCCGCCTCGCCCCGCGGGGCCCACTGCACCCGGATCCCGCAGGCACACACGCCCTGCGGGCCGCCAACGCTGGTGGCCTCGCATGTCGTGCACCGGAACTCGGCCGGCTCATCCGCGTTGCGCGCCATGCGCCCCAGGCAGTGCCGGCACGCATGGTCCACCAGCACCCACCGCTGGTTCGGCGTGACCCGGCCGTCCGGCGGGGTCAAAGGCACAGCTCCTGTTGCCCGCGGCCCCAGGCCACCGTGGGAGCCGCGCCGAAGGCGGCGCCGTTCTTCGCCTTGCGCGCCGCGGCGATCATCGCCTCCAGCACGTCCACCACCGGCCCCGCGGCCGGCACCCGGCGACGGTCCACCATCGCCGCCACCCGCACACGGTGCAGGCGATCCAGGAGCTGCGGGCGCCCGCCTTTGGCGTTCACCCCTTTCAGGGCCTCCAGGTGGCGGTTGTAGCAGGACACGCACCACCGGCCCTGGATTTGCCGCGGCGCGGGGGCATGGCACCGGGTGCAGATGCGTTGCAGCTCGCCCGCCGCCTCGGCCAGGCGCTCTACCGGCCGGCCGGCGTTCCGCGCGCCGATGGCGCACCCGCGACATGCCGCCCGGCCCTCCCATGGGGCCGGCTCATCCTTACCGTTGGCGGAAATGTAGAGCCGCCCGCAGGCGGCGGGCAGAAGGCGGAGCGACCGGCGCGTGCAGGTCATCAGCTCCAGGTCGGACACCGCCACCCCCTTCCCTAGGGAATATCCTAGAGAATGGGGTATAAACGAGAGTCACGACTCGCCGCAAGACAAGAACTTAAGAATGTCCCGCCAGACTTGCCGCGGCGCCGCTGTGCGGCGGCGCCAGCAGCCCCACATTCCCGCGGGGTTCGGCCTCCGCCGCCTCCAGCGTCAGCGCGATATCGTCGTGCAGCGCCTGGGCCAGCAGAAGCGCCTCCAGCATCCTTGCATAGCCCCGCTGCACATACCGACTCGCCTCGCCCTGCGGGGCCAAGCGTTCAAGGCGATCGCGCCCCGCTCGCACGCGCTGGAGTGCACTCTGGAGCACCGCGGCAATATCAGACTCCGCGGCGCCTTTGGGCGGCTGGCTGCATCCCATCGTTGCCCCCGGCATAAAATTAGTGTGAACTTGCTACAATATGATCCGGTTTGCGGCCCCGCGTATAGTGGCCAAAAATGAAAAATCCTACCGATACCCTGCGACACAATCGTTTTGTGCCGATTGGGTTCGCGCACGGGCGCGTCGGTGGACTGGACCGGCGGGACCTGCCAGCATCACGTGCCGCCCGCAGATTCGCGGGCGGCTGGAGCCATCGACCATGACCTAGAAAAGCAGAAGGCCGCCCCGGAAGGAGCGGCCCCCACGAATTTCCCGGCAAGCCGGGAGGAATGAACCCTGACAAGCTCATCCTCCCCCATCGCCGGCCGCTTTGCAACCCCCCGTGGTTGCCACGGATTCGTGCGGCCATTTTCCGGGCCGGCCTCTGCACTGGAGGACCGGATGCACGACCCCCGAGCGTTTCTCGCGCGCGTCGAAAGCGCGTGGCGGGAGCGCGCCACCACGCCTGACGGCCGCCGGCTGACCCGGCTGCACGTCCACATCGCCGCCAAGCTGGCCTACTGGCGCTCGACCACGCCGCGGCACCGCGCGCTCGCCCGGGCTGCCAGGTGCTCGACCCGCACCGTGCGCCGGGCCCTGGACCGCCTCCGCGCGCTGGAGCTCCTATCCTGGACCCGGCGGGTGGTGCGGGGCGTCGGCTGGCGCGCGCAGGTCAGCAACGCCTACCGGCTCGCTCCGCTTGCCGAGCAATCTTCTTGCTACCAAGTACTTAAGAGCCCGGCCGTTCTGTCCCCATCAGGGACTGCAACGCCCGCATCAGCTCCGGTGATGGAGGCACCTCTTTTGCTGGCGCGGCGGCTGGCGGTGGAGCGGATGCTGGCGTCTCGCCGTCGGGAGTGAACTTCCCGAGCTCATTCCCCCAGGCATCCCATCCCGGCGCCGCCTCACGGGCGAAGAGCTCGACACGCGGGCCCGGCCACAGAGCTTCGCAGGCATGCCGCATGGCATCGGGCTTGCGGGAGTGCTCCCGCACGGGCGCCACCACCAGGTTGCGCACGTTCCTCGCGAGCTGCTTCGGGTTGCCGCGCGAGGCAAGCAGGAACGGCTCCACGGCCGACCGGAGGCGGTAGCCGGTGCCCATGTTCCACTTCGCCCCGGTCGCCGACTGCTTGGCCCAGGCGCCCATGGTGCAGTAGGTGAACCCCCACGCGGCGATCGTCTCCAGCGCGTGGGGCAGCATCGGCGCCGTCGCCCACATGACCAGCATGCAATCCGGCGCCGCCAGCTCCACCACCGGCAGCGCCTGGATGTCCGCCAGCGGCATGCAGGCATAGTGCCGGTGCGGGCTCTTGCCCCAGCCGGCGGGAGAGTAGTTGGCGAACGACCACGGAGGGTCCGCCAGGATCACGCCGTAGTGCCGACGCTGGAGCTCGCCGAATGGCCAAGGCTCCAGCGCCGACAGCAGGTCGTTCATACCGGCTCCAGTGCGCCGCAGCGCAGCAGCTTCACCCCGCCGGCCGGGCGCCGTGCGGCCGCCGGGCGCGGGGCAGGGGGCTTAGGCGGGAGAGGCACCGCCTCTTCCTCCGGCTCGCCGGCCGCGGTAATGCGCACCGGCACGATCACCCACCCCTTTGCGGCCAAGGCTGGCCAGGCGGTGGACTTGATCGCCGTCGCCGCGCCGCGCGCCGAGCTGGCCGAGCGGCGGATCATGTCCAGGTCGATCGTCCCATCGGGCCCGATCGCGCAGAACGCGGTGGTGGGCTGGACCCTCACGAGGCGAGCGGGTTCCAAAGCGTCGGCTGGAGCGCGTCCGGCAGATACAGCGGGTGCGCCGGGATACCAGCCGCCGTGAGCTTCAGCACGTAGAGCGGGAACCCGCGCTCACGCAGCGACAGCGCCACATGCGTGGCCTGCGCCCGGAGCGGCTGCGACGGCAGGATGCCGTGGGCCATCACCACCCGGGAGGACTCCCGCGCCATGTCCAGCAGGGCCCGGTGGTTCGCCAGCCCGACCGGGTCCTGCGCCTCCAGGAGCATCTTCGGGTGGGTCGCGCGAAAGGCGCAGACATTCCCCACCAGGAGTCCAGCGAAGCCCCACCGCCGCGCGTATTTCTGGCACTTGGCCACCGTCGGATCGTCGGTCGTGTCATCGGCGGTGCTGGGGTTCATCATCACAAAGAGCACCCGCCCGGCGCCGGTGTCCCATTGGCGCTCCAGCCGGTAGCGGTAGCGGCCGCAGACCGAGAACACCGCCGGCACAGTGGCGATGTCCGTGCGCGCCCGGCGCACCTTGCCGCCCGGGTCGTGCTCGCCGTCCATGTAATTCATAGCGTCCCCCTTCGTTCTTCCGGGCGAAGACAGGCTTGCTCGGCGTCGTGCAGCGCCCTCGCCATCATCCCGGCGTGGCGCATCAGGGTGTCCCAATCCATGGCGTAGGACATCCGCAGATGGACCTCCATGCACCAGGCCTGCGCCGGCGGCAGGCCGTGCACGCGAACCTCCGGCGCCGGCCATGCCGTTATGATGATGTCGGCGAACACCATCCCCAGCACGAACCACGGCCAGCGCCGGCGCTCCATCCTACGCTTCCGGCTTGCCCAGCAACACCGGCAGGCCGGTCTGCGTCCCGACGAACTGCCGCACCTGGCCGATGGCGTGGTCGAAGATCACATCCTTGCGGTACAGGCTGTAGGTCCACTTGATCCCACCTTCGCCGGGGCGGTAGCGGAGCTGGACGGTGATGGGATACGCCGCCTCCCCGAAGAACACCGGGATCCCGATGCGGAACAGCCCGGGCACCCGCAGCGGCTGGCCCGCTTCGTTCTTGTGCTCTTCCACGAACACCAGATCGGACTCGCCCGTGGTGCGGTTGATGGCCTCCTTGAACGCCTTGTTGATGTTGATTTTCAGCCCCCGGCTCATGGCCATCAGGTCGGCCGCCGCGGCAAACGACCCGCCCAGCGCACGCGCCACATCCAGGGCGTTCTTGTCGGCGTCGTTGTTCGGATCGGGCGGCGGCAGCACATCCCCGATCCGGTCCTCCATGAAATCAGCGAAGTCGCGCTGGCTCATCTGGACGCCGTCCTTCTCCGCCCAGGCCTTCCACTCGACCGAAACCGGGAAGGCGTAGAACGTCTTGTGCCGGCCGGCTCGGGGCAGGGCCCCATCCGCAAGCTGGCGCTCATCATCGCCAGGCAGATTGACCCGGTCGTGGTAGTCCAGCACCGCCAGCATGGTCGGCTTGGCCATGTCCGGGTTCAGGAAGATGACCGACTCCGGGGACATGAAGCGCCGCACATGGGCGACGAAGCTCGCGACATCCAGCATGACCGCCGTGCCGGCCCGGTGCTGCGCGGACAGAAGGTTGTCGAGCTCGGGCATCGCGCCCTCCTTGTGTGTTGGAAAAGAAAGGGGCGGGCCGAAGCCCGCCCGGAGAAACCTTCAGCCGTCAGCCGGCCAGGGCGCCCACCACCGGCGGCTTGACCACGTCCAGGCCGAGCTCGCGCTGCGCCGGGTTCCGCAACGTCAGGTTGTTGTTCGGCGTGAGCCAGAAGAGCGTCTTCCGCCGCGCCAGCTTCGGCGCCGACACCTTCACCGTCGGGGTCGCCTCGACCATCCCATCTTCCAGCTTGAACTCGATCTCCAGGGTGAGCTTGCCCTTCGGCTTGCCGCCGCGCTGGGCCTGCGCTTCCTCCAGGGCCGCCATCAGCTCGCGCAGCATGTCGGTGGCCTCGGAGTGGGTTTCCCCGTTCTCCAGTTGCAGCAGCACCGCCGAGAGGGTGCGCTGTTCGAACCGGGAGTCCTCGGGGGTGTTGGCGGAGCTGATGCTCATGGCGTCCTCTACGTGGGGTGAATAGGAGGTTTCCCACAATAACTAGGAACCATGCCGCGTGTCCAGCCCGAACCACAAAAAAGCGGCGCCAGCCGTTCGGGAGCCAGCGCCGCAAGTTTGGGAGGAAACGTCCAAGAAGCAGTCGGCCTCGGAGGAACCGCGCTGCCGGCCCCTACGTAGCCTGCCGCCGGGACCGAAGCAAGGAAAAATCCCATTGCGCCACGGTCGAGACGGCGATTCTTCGCCGCTTGCCGTCTCGCCGCCATAGGTGGCGCGGGATGCTTTCGGCCGCCCGGCGGCCGAAAAGGCGGCACACCTCGCCCCACCCAAACTCCCGGTCACGCCATCGCGCCTGGTTCAGCGTCCAGCCCCGGCGCCACCCCACGATGATGTCCCCCGGCTCCCACTCGGCGTTCTGAGCCAGCACGCGCGCCAGCAACCGCGGCCGGCGGATCTTCGCCTTCAGGTATGCCCGCAGCTCCGCCCGCTCACGCTCCAGCGCCGCGGGCACGTCAATCCGGTGCATGCTTTCCTCCCAGGTGCGGCGACTGCGCCGCCAGGTCCTCCGCCCGCTGGCGCAGGTCGATCCCGTATTTCAGCCCCCAGGTCCTGGCCCCGCGCTGGTGCAGCTCCAGGTGATGGGCCGGGCAGAGCGGCACCGCCCACCGATCCGGCGGCTTCAACCCGGTGCCGCCGCCGGTGCACTCGCGCACGTGGTGCGCGTGGATGAAGGCGCCGCAGGACGCCAAGCCGACGCAGCATGGCAGGGACCGAATCCACTCCAGATGGCCGGATGCCCCGGTCAACTTCGGCCGGCGCTGCACCAGCGCCCGTGCCGGCTTCGCCTTCAACCGCTCCGCCCGCGCTTCGCGTGCGACCGCCTGGCACCGCGCGCAGATCGAGCGCGCCGCCCCCACGAAGCGCGCCGCCGGCGGCACGCCACGGCACTTCCGGCACCGCAGGGTGGGGGGCTTACCATGCATGCCAGCGAATACCTTGCATGGTAGCTACCTACCTTCGCTCAGAACGGAATATCGTCGTCCAGGCCATCCCGCCGCGGCGGGACCGACCCGCGGCCGCTCGCCTCCGCATAGGCCGACGCACCTGACGCACCCGACGCACTCGGCGAACCTTTCGGCGCGCCGCCACCCCCCGCTCGCCCGCCCTCGCCCGGCGGGTCGCCCAGCAGCGTCAGCTCGCCGCGGAACTGGCGCAGCACCACCTCCGTTGTCTCGCGCTCAGCGCCCGCCTGATCGGTGTATTTCCGGCTTTCCAGCGCGCCTTCGATGTACACCTTGGAGCCCTTCTTCAGGTACCGCTCCGCCACCTCGCCGATGCGCTCATTCCAGATGACCACGCGGTGCCACTGCACGCGCTCGCGCCTCTCGCCGGAGGCTTGGTCCTTCCACGTGTCGCTGGTGGCCAGGGAGAAGGTGACCACCTTCGTGCCACCCTGCGTCGTGCGGCTTTCGGGGTCGCGCCCCAGATTGCCGGCCAGGATTACCTTGTTGACGCTGCCAGCCATGCCTTAGTCCTCCCCCCGGGCGCGCGCCGCGGCCGCGTCCATCCTCGCCAGCGCGATGCGCCCTTGCTCGGCCACCTTCGGATTCCCCGAGGCGGCCATCTTCTCGTAGCTGGCGCGGAGCCCGGCGCGGTGCTCGCCGACGCTCACCCGCGTGCGCGGCGTCAACACCGGCAGCGGGGCGTTATCCATCCGCGACAGCGGCCCCTCCACCGACTGCGCCACGCCGTGCTTCTCCAGCACCGCGCGCGCTTGCTCCGGCGTGATGCGCGGTTCTTCGGGCGGGGGCGGGGGTGGCGGTTCCTGTGCCAGGTCGCGCAGCGCCCGCACCTCGCGCGCCATCCGCGTGCCGATCGGCCGCAGGATCGCATCCAGCTCCGCCGGCGTCGGCCACCAGGTGAACGCCCGCACCGCCGCGCGCATGGCTTCGTCGCCCCATACTGCCGCCGGCAGGTCGCCAGAGGCGTCGCCGACCCCGAGCACGAAGGAGTCCCAGGACTGCCCCTCCGGCGGCTTACGCGGGCCGCGTTCGGACAGGGCATCCAGCCAGGACTCGACTTCGTCCGGTGATCCGGGCCGCTCCACCGCCGCGGCATACGCCCCCAACATCCGCCGCGCTTCCTGCCGGAGCTCCGGCCCCGGCGGGGGGCGGGTGATGCCGTCGGCGGTCACCAGCGCCGCAACCCGGTACGCCAAGTCCTGCGACATCGCCGGCAACGCAAGCGCCGCCACGCCGCCGCCGCGCGCCACGGTGGCCACTGCGCTCATACGACAACCCTCCCTTCGATGATCGGCCCGCCCATGTCGGGCGGTGCCGGTTCGTGCGGCCCGCGGCCGCGGCGTTCCATGCGCTCCCGGCGACGGCGCGCGACCGGGTCATTCGGCTCCACCACCCGCGCGCCCTCCGGCAGCGCCACCGCCTTCCGCAGCCACGCCGCGGGATCCACGACGCCCTTCGTTCGCGCCTCCCCCAGCGCCACGAGCACCGCCTGGTGCCGGTCGCCGGCCTCCTTCAGCAACCGGCCCAGGTAGCGCCGGCAGGAAGCCTCGCCGTAGGTCGGAAACAACTCCTGCACGAGCGGCAGGGCGGTTCGCCAGAACGCCGTCAGCACCGGGTGCAGATCGACCACCGGAGGGGCGGGGGCGGCATCAGCCGCCCTAGACCCCGAAGGGGTCTGTACTCTTTCTTTCTCTTTATCTACCTCTTGTATAAAGGTAGATCGCGGCAAGTCATTGTTTTGCGCCGCTTCCTCGCCAGAAACCGGGGGGGTAACCGGGGGGGTTACCGGGGGGGTATCCCCCGGGGTTGCCTTCCGCAGCGCCGGATTCCCTCCCCCCTTCAGCCCCGCCTCGCGCCCCACGGCCGCGCGCCGCACATCCCGCACCATGCGGCGGTTGAAGATCGCGCCGCGGTCATCCCGGGAGAACACGCCGTTGCCCTCCAGCTCGGCGACCAGCTTCTCCACCTGGAGCGCGTTGCACCCCACGCCGCGGGCAAGCTCGCGCGTTGTCATGGCGCGGCCGGCCAGCGTGAGGAACCCCTGTTCCTCGCCGTGCCACATGAGCCGGAGCATTTCGATCCACAGGCCGCGGGCGGCCAGGCTCGACACCTGCACGCCACGATCGGCACCCCAATCGGCGAAAGTCCATTTCGTCCAGGGGAGGCGGTCGCCGCTCAACGGATTTCCTCCACCAGCACTTCCGTGCGCAGCTCTTGCCGGCTGGACACCTGCACCGACGTGGCGATGAGCTCGCAGGCGCTGGGGTTGTCGTCCTGGATCACCGCCAGGCCGTAGGGGTGCCGTTGCTGGGGGCACCCCTTCACCATCCGCACGGGGCCCGGCGTCACCAGCACGTCCAGCAGGCTCTTGCACCCGCCCACCAGGCCATCATGGTCCGGGCGCTTCAGGCCGTAGCGCGTGATCGTGACCCGGGCGCGCGGCCACGGGGCAGGGGGGCGGCGGCCATGCGTCAGCGCCCTCACCTCCCAGGCGAGTCCCTTCAGGCGCTTGTGGCGCCTGGACCAGTGTTCCCGGAGTGCGCGGTTCAGCACCGGCAGGGCGTACGGCAGCACGAAATGCAGCCGCGCCCCGGTCATGCGGCCGGCGCAGCCTCTTGCGACGCCGACTCGCCGTGTGCGGCGTTGTACTCCCGCATGAACCGCTCGATCCGCTCGACCGTGTCGATGCGCGGCGAGCGGCTCCCGGCCCGCAGATCCGCCACGAGGTTCCCGTCGCCCACTGCCAACACGCCGAAGCGGGTCGGCGGCATGCCGTGGCGCGTGAGGAAGGTGGCAATATCTTCTAGGAGCTTTCCCATAGTCTCGCCGAATAGCGCGGATTCGCCTAGCGATGCAAGGGTCGTCCGCCCCTTCCATCGCCCGGGGATCGGAAATATCCTAGGGGCCTCAATGACTAGGACCCCGATATGACCCTGGCATCCCGGCGCTCCCCGCCGCCTGCGGACCCAGCCACCCCTGAACCGACCATCCGCGGGCCCGGCGCGAAAGCGAAGCGCGGTGAGGATCACCAGCTCGATGACGTGCGGCGGATGATCCTCGACCGCATCCACGACCGCGGCCTGACCATTACGGACTTGAGCCGCGCGCTCAGCCGCAACGAAGCGTATATGCACCAATACATCTGGCGGCAGAGTCCGGCCTATCTCCGCGAGCGCGACCGGGCCGTGGTGGCCAAGCTGCTCGGCATCCCCGAGGACGTGCTGCGCGAACCGGCCCACAGCGGCCCGATGCCGGCCATCATCGCCCGCGCCACCCTGGACGCGCCGGTGCAGAGCTCCGCGCGCGACGTGCCGGTCTATCACGAGGCCGGCGACATCGACCCCTCCGCGCCCCTGGACTGGACCCATCGCCCGCCATCGCTGGCCGGGGGCGGCCCCGTGTTCGCCGTGTGGATCGCCCAGCCGCACGGGCGCCTGTCCCCCGGCGATCTGGCCTACGTGCGCCAGCACCAGCCGCCACGCATCGGCGACCTGGTGGTGGCGATCGCCGGCAGCCGCATTGCGGCGATCGGCGACCTGGTGGAGCTCACCGCCACGCGGGCCGCCATCCAGGTTGCCCCAGGCAAGCGCGAATCGGTCGCGCCGCCGGCCGAGGTGCGCAAGGTCGTGGCGATCACCTTGGCGTAATCGGAAAAATCCTTTTTTCTCGTTGACGCTCGCCTAAACGCACACCAGTATGCGCGCCACCCGACCGGAGAGGTTCGGGAAAGGAGCGCGCACATGGACACTGGCATTTATGCCGGCATCCCCGAGGAACGGTACCACGCCGGCGACCAGGTATCCGTCAGCCGCCTGAAGCTCTTCGCGATCGCCCCGGCGAAGGCGCGGTGGGCGCCGCCGCGCACGAGCCGCCCCCTCGCCATGGGGAAACTCCTGCATACCGCGATCCTTGAGCCGGCCGAGCTGGAGCGCCGGTACTACCCAACGTCCCTTGCGCGGATCAACGAGCGGGACTCTGCGACCCAGGCCGCGCTTCTGCGGGCCGGCGAGCGCGAGCTGGTGAAGCAGGCCGACTACGACGACGCCCGCCGGGCGGCCGACGCCGTCCACAAATGGTCCGCGGTGGTGCGCGAGCTCATCACGCCCGACCTCGCCACCGAGCAATCCGCCTACTGGCAGGATCCCGGCACCGGCCTGCGGTGCCGCGGGCGGGTGGACGGGGCCCACGCCATCTACCGCACGCTCATCGACTTGAAAAGCGCGCGCAACGCGACGCCCGATGCGTTCAAGTGGACCGTCGCCGAGTACGGCTACCACTGGCAGGAAGCGATGTATCGCGACGGGTGGGAACTTGCTGGCGGCTGGCGGCCGGAGGTGTTCCTTTTCTTCGCGGTGGAGCTGGAGCCGCCCTACCTGACCGGCATCTACGAGCTGTCCCCCAAAGCCGTTTCCCGTGGCTGGGACATGGTCCGCCACTACCTCGCCGAATGGGCCGAGTGCGCCCGCCGCGACGAATGGCCCGGCCTGCCGGCCGATGCGCCGATCCAGCTTGAACTCCCCCCCGTCGCCTACATGGAATAGGAAGCCCATGACCAACCCCGACATGCTTGCCGCCAGCGCGCCCCCGGCAAGGGAATCGCCCGTGCAGCGCACCATCCCCGCCGCCCAGCCGGCGCCGCGCCGCGCCCCGCCGCGCGCCGGCGCCGATGGCCCGCCGCCGGAGGTGGCAATGCCCGACATCACCGTCGGTTTCGGCTCCCTGAAAGGGTTCGAGCTCGGCCAGCGCATGGCCCGCATGCTGTGCATGATGGAGGTGATCCCCGACAGGTACCGCGCCCGGTACCAGAAGAAGAACGGCGAATGGGTGGACAACCCCGCCGCGGTCCCGAACTGTTTCGCCGCCCTGACCATGACCGAAAGCCTCCGCCGCAGCGGCGTGAGCGTGGAGGTGCCGACCGTGATGGCAAACCTCTACATGGTCCACGGCCAGCCGGCGTGGAGCGGGCAATTCGTCATCGCGCTGGTGAACGCGAGCACCGATCGCTTCGCTCACCCCCTGGAATACGAGTGGACGGCAGGGCCGGGCATGAAGCACGTCGTCTATCAGGATAAGGAATGGCCCGAAGGCGGGGGGCGCCCCCGCATCGTGGAGCGCGCCATCGACGTGCCCGACTTGTCGGTGATCGCCTGGACCACCAGCCGCACGACCGGCCGGCGCGTCGAAAGCCCGCCGATTTCCTGCGAGCTGGCCGTGAAGGAAGGCTGGTGGCAGGGCAACCCCAAGTGGCAGAGCATGACCCAGCAGATGATGGTGTTCCGCGCCGGCGCCTGGTTCGGCCGCGCCCACTGCCCGGAGCGCCTTATGGGACTCGGCATGGCCGAGGAATACGCCCCGACCGTGGACGGCGCGATCTTCGCCGACGACGAGGCGCCGGCCGCGCAGCAGGGGCAGGCGCTGACCCAGGAGCAGCACGTGACGCTCGACCTGGACGGCCAGGCCGAGCGCGAGCACGCCCTGGTGCAGACGCAAGACCAGGACAACAACCCGCCCGCGCGCACCGAAGCCGACGACGACGGCTTTGGCGGGCTGGCATAGGTAGGGAGGTAGCTATGCGCATCACCGGGATTTCGCTATCCAACTGGATCCGGCACGCCCATTGGGAGGGGGGGGTCACGCCCCTGACCGTGATCGCCGGGCCGAACGAGGCCGGGAAGAGCTCGATCGCCGACGCCGTCGCCTTCGTGCTGACCGGTTCGGTGGGCCGGGTGCGGGAGAAGGGGCGCCGCGCGGAGCTGGGGCACATGGGCCGCGCCGGCTTCGCCACCCTGACCGCGGGCGACGCGACGCTGACCCGCGACACCGGCGAGGGGAAGACCACGGCCTCCGGGACGTGGCCCATCGACCCGGCCGCGCCGCGCGCCCTCCTGCCCTATGTGCTGCGCCCCCGCTCCTTCGCCGACGACACGCCCGATGACCGCCGGCGCGTGCTGATGGCCGCGATGCGGGTGCCGATGACGGCCGCCGCGCTGAAGGAGCGGCTGATCCAGCGCAAGCACTCGGCCGAGCTGGTGCAGGCGCTGGCCGATGACCAGGACATCGACCAGTGGCGGGATCGCGCCGCGCAGCTCGCCAGCGAAGCCCGGGGCGCCTGGCAGGCGGTTGCCGGCGGCAAGTATGGCAGCAAGAAGGCCGAAGGGTGGGCGGCCCCCACCCCCGAGGTGTGCACCGACGACGAGCTGGCCGCGGCCGAGGCGGCAATCGAGCCCGCGGACGCAGCGTGGCGGGCGGCGCTGGAGCGCGTCGGCGCGGCCCGCCAGCGTGCGGCCGATCACACCGAGAACGCCCGGCGCCGCGCCGTGGCCGCGTCGGCGCCCGAACTCCGGCAATTGCAGCCCCGCCTGAGCCAAGCCGTCACCGCCGCCGAAGCGGCGCTGGCCACTGCGCAGCAGCAGCAGAACGACGTGCTGGCGCGGAGTCCTGCCGCCGCGCAGGACTGCCCGCACTGCAAAAAGCCCGTCGTCATCACCCCGGGCAACAAGCTCCAGCCCTATGCCATGCCGACCAACCCCGCCAACACGGCGGAGGTGGCCGCCGCCAGGCGGGCGGTGGAAGCCGCCGACACCGCGCTGGCCCAGGCGCGGGAAGACCTCGCGGGCTGCACCGCAAAGCTCGCGGCGGCCGAAAGCGTGACCGCCCCCGAGGCCGACGCTGACAGCTCCGCGAGCGAGACGCTGGAGGAAGCGGAAGTGGCTGCAAGCGAGACAGATGCGGCCCTGCACGCGGCACGCCAGCGCCTGGCCGCGCTGAAGAGCGCGCGGAAGACGATGGAAGACGCGAAGAAGGCCACCGCCGCCGCCAAGGAGCACCACGAGCGCGCCAAGGCATGGACCGCCATCGGTGAGGCGCTGGCCCCCGACGGGATCCCCGGCGAGTTGCTGGCCGAGACGCTGGCCCCGTTCAATGACAAGCTCCGCCACTACGCCAGCCAGGCCCGGATGAAGCAGGTCATGGTGGACGACGACATGACGATCCGGGTCGGGACCTACCACTACGACCTCGCGTCGGAGTCCGCACGCTGGCGCGCCGACGCCATGATCGCCGCCGCGATCGCGGAGTTTTCCGGCCTGCGGTTCCTGGTGCTGGACGGATTCGACGTGGTCCAGCTCGCCGACCGGGGCCCGGCGCTGCAATGGCTCTACCGGATGACGAAGGAGGGGGCGCTGGACACCATCCTGGTGTGCGGCACCTTCGCCGACCGCCCGAGCGCCCCGGCCGACGTGACGGTGCATTGGCTCGGCGCCAGCCAGGAAAGGAAGGCGGCATGAGGCGCGCCAGCATCCAGGCGGCGGTGGCGCCGGAGCCGGTGCTGGCCAGCCAGCGCGAGCCGCCCTCGATCGAGGCGTACGAGGCAACGCGCGATGGCGACACCTGCACGGTCTGCATCGTCACCGCCCTGCGGAACCGCAATGGATGGGCGGGCCCGGCATCGTGGGTATTCGTCTTCCGCGCCGGGGCGTGCACGGAGGTGCGCTTGAGCACCACCGCCACGCACCGGATGCGGGTCCCGCCGTGCCGGGCGCCCGGGCTGGTGATGGACCTGGCACAGACCCTGGCACAGGACACCAGCCGATGAGCGCGGCGATACCCGACCCGTGGTTTCGAGCGCGGCCCTACAGCACCCCGCTTTTCGCCCGGCTGGACAAGCCGCCCTTCCGCGAGCTCCGCAAAGGGGAGCGCGCGCTGGGCCCGTTTATCCTGCCGCCGTTCCAGCGGGATCCGGTGTGGACCACGGCGCAGAAGGTGCTCTTCATCGAAAGCCTCTGGGCCGGCCTGCCCGTCGGCGCGTGCGTGGTGAACCTGCCGGATTGGTCGGATCCCCCCGTCGCCACGTTCGGATGGTTGCTGGACGGCCAGCAGAGGTGGAGCGCCGTCTTCGGCTACGTCGCCAACGAGTTTCCCGTCTTCCGCACCTACTACGGCGCGCTCAACGTCCGGGATCACAGCCGCTTCGGCATGCTGATTTTCCCCGAGCTGCACACCAACCTGACCGACCCCGGCGAGTGTCGCGAGGTGTGCGAACGCCTCGCCTATGGAGGGACGCCCCACGTCTGAAGAGCAAGCCCCGGCCCCCGAGCCGCCGGCCACGGCTGCGCCGCTGGTATCCGGCGTGATTCACGTGTTCCTGAATGAACACGGCGAGCCGATTGCCCAGGCGGCGGATTTTGAGCGGGCCCGCTATGGCGGCTTCTCGCTCGCCGAGTCGCAGCAGGCGCGGGTGAAGATGCAGCTCGCGCGCGCCGTGGTGCGCGCCTACGCCTCCCCGGACTTGGCCCGGGGAATGGAGTTGTACGATTGCGAGCAACTGGTGAGAAGGCTCATTACCGCGCACGAGTGCCGCATCGTGCAGATCATCGTCGGCCACGGCGATAGGGACGGCATGACGGCGGAAGGGGGGCGTCGGTGGTGATGAACGCCTGGATCCTGGTTGTCGTCTTCTCCGCCGCGAACGGCGGCTACAGCAACAGCACCAGCACGGTGTCGATGCAGCGGTTCGACTCGCAACCCGCCTGCTCCTGGGCCTTGGATTGGGTCAGGAAGAACGCGCCCGGCTTCCGCACCGCCACGTGCCTGCCGGCGGGAGATAACCCGTGGGGGGCCAAGCCATGAACAAGCACCCGCGAGCACCCTACGCCTGGAATATCTGGCACCTCCAGCGCGCCGTGAAGGAGGGGCCCTTCTCCATCCTGCGGGACGGCATCATTCCTGCCCGGCCGCTGGGCTACGGCGGGTTGTGGATGCGCCTGCGCCTGGCATGGGCCGTTTTCATCGGGCGGGCCGATGCGCTGTACTGGACCGACGCGCGGCCGAAGGAAAGGCAGCCATGAGCAACCCCGGCGACAAGATCACCCCGGCCGAAATGATCGCCCTCTTCGGCGAGAGGGTGCCGCTTGCGGTGGCCGACTTCCTCTTCAACGCGCCAGCGCACATGACCATTGCCGAGGTGCGCGCCGAGGTGAGGCGGATGGCGGCCGAGCAGCCCGCGCTCCAGGGCACCGCCGAGTTTGCCGCTGCCTGCCGCGAGCAAGCGCAATACCAGGGCCCCGAAGGACTATGGGTGGTGTGGTTCCAGGAGCCGGGCGTAGGCCCGGTTGTCTTCCATGGCGCCGGGGCGGAGGGCGCCGCGCGAACCTATCACCGCCATGCACGCGGCGCCTGGAGCTGCGGGTTGCTATGCGGCGCCGAGCTTTTGCCGGTTTCGGATGCCCCTCAGTTGCCACAGGATGACGCATGACCCGCCGCCTCCGCATCTACTACCTGCACAACATCGGGGGCCGCACGGAAGGGGTGATCGCGGCCTACAACAAGCGCGACGCCGCCCGCTCGGCTGGCGTGCCGGTCAGTGAGGTGGAAGAGCACAGCACCCACCGCGCCGCCGACATGGCCTTGCAGTGCCCCGGGCAGCTCTTCGTCACACCCCTCTACATCAACGGCCGCGCGCCGCACGACCATGAGAAGCGGTGGCAAGCCGCCTACAAGCGCCTGCCCGGCTACGACGCTACACCCCCAGCGGGAGCTCCAGCGTCGCCATAGCCGCCCGGCCGTTCGCCGCCGCGGTGCCGCGGTGGTGGCCGGCATCGTGCGCCAGGTGGCACCGCTGGCACAGCACCAGGTGATTCGCCGCATCGTTGTTCGACGGATCGTGGTCCCGGTGCGCCGTCGCCAGCATGATTTCGATGACGCGCACCTGCCCCCGACCTCCCCAATTCAGCCAGAATGGCGGACGCTGGTAGCCCGCATCCCGCAGCGGGCCCGGCCGCACGGCGTGGAAATGCCCCGCCGCATCCCGCCACCCCCAGGACCGATCGCGCACGCCGCACCGCTGGCACCGGAACCCAGCCGCCGCCTTCGCCTCTTCGGCGATCCGGCGCCAGTCGGCAGGGTAGAGGCGGCGGTTTTCCCGGCGGATCGGCATGGCTGGCTCCCTAGCTACCTCCCGTGATAGGAAACTACCGATGTCGGGGCGGAGGGTCCATGCTGATCGTCGTCGGGAACGAGAAAGGGGGGTGCGGCAAGACCACGCTGGCCGTGCACCTCGCCGCGGCCGCCGCCCACGCGGGGCGCGACACCCTCCTGGTGGACAGCGACCCAGGCCAGCAATCCGCCGCCCGATGGGCCGCGCGGCGGCGCGAGGCACACCCCGAGGCCAACGCGGTGCGATGCGTCTCCCTGACCGGCCGGGCGATTCGCGACGAGCTGGAGGACCTGGCGCGCCGCTACCAGGTGGTGGTGGTGGACACCGGCGCCGAGGACTCGCCCGAGCTCCGCGCCGCCGTCACCGTCGCCGGCGTGCTGGTGATCCCGCTCCAGCCCGAGCCGCTGGACCTATGGACGCTCCCGACCATGGAGGCGCTGGTGGCGCGCGCCAGGTCCTTCAACGCGCCCCTGCGGGTGGTGGTGGCGGTCAACCGGATCCCGCACCAGCTCGCCGCCCAGACACCGCAGGAAATCGCCGGGTGGATCGCCGAGAACACCCCGCAGCTCGCCGCCCCGCCCATCGTGGCAATCGTCGGACGCACCGCCTACGGCCGCGCCATCGGCGAAGGCCTGGCCGTGCACGAGACGCCGCGCCCGGACCTGAAAGCCACCCGTGAAATGGAAGCCCTGTACCAGGAGGTAACCCGATGAGCCGTCTTCCCACCGGCGTGCCGCGGCCCCAGGCTTTCGTGGACGAGGCACCCGGCAAGGCCGGTCGCACCACCTACCCCTGGCAGCGCGCAGGCATCCGCGCCGACGTGAGCGTCCAGGTGAACGTGAAGCTCCCGGAGCCGCTGATGCTGGCCGTGGGCCACCTCGCCTACCAGGAAGGGTTGACCAAGCGGGAAATCATCGAGGCGGCCTTGCAAGAGTGGATGCAGCGCGAGGCGCAGGCCCGTGGGCTGCCACCCTGGCCCACCCCGAAACCCCGCCAGCGTTAATCGCACGTCAACGTTTCGTGAAAATATTGACCCCAAGCTCGGAAATATCCTATTGGGGTGCTATGACACATCACATTCTCACCGACCTAATCCGCGGCATCGGCCCCGTGATCGCGGGGCGGGTGGACGGTCAGCCGGCCTACTACATGGATGTCGTTGACATCGACGGCACCGTGCGGCGGTGCTGGGAGCCGAAGACGAGGCCGCGCAAGGGCGACCCGGCCGCGAAGCGCCGCTGCGTCCTGGAGCGGATCGGCCTGGCACAGGAGCTGCGCAAGCAGGGGCGCCCGGTCGTGCTCGCACACGACCAAGCCAGCTTCGACGGGCTGGTGCAGCTATTGCTGGGGGGGCGCCGTGAAGGAGCGGGTTGCGGACCCGCGGAGAGCGTCAATCTTCGCCTGCATGATGGCCGCCCCCGCCCGTAGCTCGCCCGCCTCGCGCCGTACCGAGTCGCACTCGGCCTCTGCCCGGATGAGCTGCGCCTTGAGCTGCGCCACAAGCGTGTCGGCCGCAACCCGCAGCGCGCGCTCCGCCTCCAGGTCGGCCTTCATGCGGACGATTTCGACCCGAAGAGCCTCGACCATTGCCGACAGGTGCTGGAAGAGCTGATCTTCGGACAGACGGAACTCGGTCGCGCGCGCTTCCCGCCGCCGCCACCACGCACCCACCGCCGTCACCATCACGGTCGCCAGCGACCCGACAAATGCCCACGCGGCCGGGGGCATTGCCACTAGGCGCTCCCACAGGTCCCGCTCCTGGATCACGTCGCCGGCGACTCCGCATGCTCGATGATGACCTGGCCGGCAGCGCCGGCCCCACCGCCGAAGTTGTTGCCTGCACCGGCCCCGCCGCCGCCCGGGAAATTGCCGGACGAAGGCAGGCCGGTGGACGCCGCCCCACCACCACCACCGGCCGCGCCGCTGCCGCCGCCGCCGCCGAAGCTGACGCCCGCCGAATACACGCCGGCTTGGCCGTCCCCGCCGGTCATGTTGTTCGCGCCGCCGCTACCCACCCCTCCGGGCCCCGTGGCTCCCGCGCCCATGTTGAGCGAGCCGCCACCACCCACGCCGCCCCCGGCGGACAGCAGGCCCGTGACGAAGCTCGCCCCGCCCGTCCCGCCATTGTTGCCGCTGGCCGACCCCGAGCTATTCGACCCCGCCGTGCCGGCGGCGCCTACCCCGACCTCCAGCACCTGGCCGGGGGTGACGGCGTACACGCCCTCCGCGTAGCCACCGCCACCGCCACCGCCACCACCGCCGGCCATCGTGTTGCCACCGCCGCCGCCGCCGCCGCCCCAGGCGCGCACGCGCACCCGCGTTACGCCCGCCGGCACGGTCCAGTTGCTGGTGCCCGGCGAGGTGAAGGGCACCTGCACCA
>CANHCJ010000002.1 GCA_947458025.1 Rhodospirillales bacterium
CGCCCCGGCCGCGCTCGGGGTCGTTGCCGGCACCCTGCGCCCGCGCAGCGACCTGCTGCGAAGCACGGCCCTGCAAGCGGTCTTCCTCGCTGCCCTTGCGGTGCCCGCCGCACGCGCCTCCGCCCAGCCCGCCGCCACCGCCCTGCCCAGCGGCGGCCAGGTGATCGCCGGCCAGGCCAGGATCACCACCGCCACCGGCGCCGGCACTGCGGCAATGACGGTGAAGCAGTCCACCGCCTATGGCGCGTACGACTGGAAATCCTTCGACATCGGCAAAAGCGCCTCGGTCACCTACCAGGTGCCCACCAGCCAATCGGTCTCCGTCAACCGCGTCATCTCGCCCACCAGCCCCTCGGTGATCGCCGGCAAGCTCACCTCCAACGGCGTGGTGGTGGTGCAGAACCAGTCCGGCGTCGTCTTCACCCAGGGCGCCGAGGTCAACGTCAACACGCTGATCGCCTCGGCCCCCGGCATTTCCGACGCCAATGCCCGTGCCGGCCGCCTGGTGTTCGACCAGCCGGCACGGCCCGGCGCCAAGGTGGAAAACCACGGCACCATCACCGTCGCGCAGACCGGCCTCGCCGCCCTCGTCGCCCCGCAGGTCGCCAATTCCGGCGTCATCCGCGCCCAGATGGGCCGGGTCGTCCTGGCCGGCGCCGAAGCCCACACCGTCGATCTCTACGGCGACGGCCTGCTGTCCATCGACGTCACCAAGCAGGTCACGAAGGTCGCCACCGGCTCGGATGGCAAGGCCGCGACCGCGCTGGTCACCAACTCCGGCACCATCCTGGCAGATGGCGGCACGATCCTGCTCACCGCCAGCGCCGTCGACGGCCTTGTCGAAACGCTGGTCACCTCGGGGGGAACCCTGCGCGCCAACACGGCCGGCACCACGCCCGGCCAGGTCGCGATCAAGGGCAAGGGCGGCAACGTGGTGGTCGCCGGCACCATCGCCGCCACCGGCGTCACCCCCGGCAGCAAGGGCGGCCAGGTCGAGATCAACGCCCCGTCGCGCAGCGTCACCCTCAAGCCCACCGCGCGCGTCGACGTCTCCGGCAAGGCCGGGGGCGGCACCGCCGCCATCGGCACCACCCTTGCCCGCGCCAAGGCCGGCCCCGCCCTCAAGGCCCCCACCGCCCGCAACGTGGTCATCGAATCCGGCGCCCGCGTGGCCGCCGACGCCACCCTCAACGGCGCGGGCGGCAACGTCACCATCCTCAGCCAGGGCGGCACCACCCGCCACACCGGCGACCTCTCCGCCCGCGGCGGCCCCCAAGGCGGCAATGGCGGCTTCATCGAGGTCTCAGGCGATACCCTCGCGCTGGGCGGGCGCGCCGACGTCACCGCTCCGGCCGGCACCATCGGCGCCATCCTGCTCGACCCGATCGACCTGGTCATCACCGCCACCGACACCACCAAGGGCGCCGATGCACCCACCAAGACCGGCGACAGCATCACCACCAAGGCCGGCGACGGCACCACCACCCTCAACACCTCCGACATCCTGCTGCTGGCCGGCAACATCACGATCGAGGCGATCGGCACCCTCACCATCAACGCCGCGGTCGACACCTCCGCCACAGGCACCATCGGGGACGTTGCGTTCAAGTCGGGCAAGACCCTCACGGTCAACGCGCCGGTCACCGTCGCCGGGACAAAGTCGCTGGCCCTCACCAGCGGCGGCAACATCGCCCTGGCTGCCAACCTCACCGCGGGAACCATCGACCTCACCGCCGCCTCGGGCGGGGTGCTGCAGAGCAGCGGCAGCCTTGCCGCCACCACGCTGCTCAGCAGCGGCGGGATCACCGGCACCCTGTCCCTCACCTCAGCCACCAACAACATCGCCACGCTGGGCAAGATCACCGTCACCGGCGGCGATCTCCTGCTGGCCAATGCCGCGGCGACGGACATCACGGGCGCCATCACCCTCGGTGCCGGCAAAACCGCCTCCTTCGCCCTTCCGGGCCTGACCATTGGCACCGGCTCCGTCACCGCCGGCACCTTCGAGCTCGCCCCGCTCAGCGGCACGATGAGCCTGGGCGCCGCCGCGAAGGCCGAACTGGTTCTCACCCAGGCCACCCTGGCCAAGATCACCGCCGACACGCTGCGCCTGGGCACGGCCGGCGCCGGCAAGGCCACCGCGATCGTCCTCAACGACGCGCTCGACACCTCCGCCTTCGCCACCACCCGCCTCGTTGCCGGCGCCGACGGCATCACCCTGACCAAGGGCACGCTCAAGGCCGCCACGCTCGACATCACCACCGCCGCCGGCGGCATCACCGATGCCGGCGGCGCGATCGACGCAACCACGCTGCAGGGCACCGGGATCACGGGCGCGGTGGCGCTCGCCACCTCCGACCACGCCATCGCCACGCTCGGCACCCTCACCGTGTCCGGCGGCGGCCTCAACCTGCGCAACACGATCGCCCTCAAGGTCGCCGGCCCCGTGACGCTGGGCGGCGACAGCACCCTGGCCAGCACCGCCGCATCAGCCAAGGCCATCGAGGTCACCGGCACCCTCGCCCTCTCAGCCGCCGGCAAGTCGCTCTCGCTGACCGCGCCGGCCACCGGCGGCATCACGCTGGCGGGCACCGTGGACACCAGCGCCACCGGAACGCTCAACCTTTCCAGCGGCAGCCTGGGCGTCTCCCAGACCGGCGGGATCGTCACCGCCGGCACCCTGGCCAGCACCGGCGGCATCGCCGGCACCGCCACGCTCGACAAGGCCGGGAACGCGATCGCGGCCATCGGCAACATGGCCGTCGCCGGCGGCAACCTGGTCATCACCACCGGCACCGCCGTCACGATCGGTGGCATCGTCTCCGCCGCCAACGTCACCATCACCGGCAGCGCCGCCAGCGCCACCGCCATTTCGGTGCCCGGCAGCATCACCGCGAACGGGGCCACGGGCGCGGTGGTCCTGTCCGCCACCAATGCCGCGAAGGGCGGCATTGCACTGTCCGGCAGCATCACCGCAAGCAAGGGCTCCATCGACCTGTCCGCCGGCGCCGGCGGCATCCTGCAATCCAGCGGCAGCCTCACCTCGCCCCTGCTCGCCAGCACCGGCGGCATCGCCGGCACCGCCTCGCTGGGCAGCGCCGACAACGCCATCGGCGCCACGGGCGCCATCAAGGTTTCCGGTGGCGACCTGCTCCTCGCCACCAAATCCACGCTCGACATCGTCGGCACGCTGGCCGTCGACGCCAGCCGCACGCTCGCGCTGCGCCCCCTCGGCCTCAAGATCTCCACCGGCGCGCTCGCGGCCGCGGGCGGCATCGTGGAGATCGCCCCGCTCGACGGCGCCACCATGAGCCTCGGCAAGGCAGTGGCGGCCGAGCTCGCCATCACCACCGCCGACCTCGCCAAGATCAGCAGCGCCACGCTGCGGCTTGGCGGCACCTCCACCAGCACCACCGTCGCCGACAGCCTGGTGGTGCGCGACGCCTTCGATGCCACCGGGGCCGCCACCGCGGTGCTGCGGCTCGATGCCGGCGCCAGCGGCATCACCATCGACAGCGCGGCCATCCTCAAGGCCAACGCGCTCGACCTCAACGCCGCCGCCAGTGGCGTGAGTGGCATCGCCGGCGCATCCGTCACGGCCAACCGCCTGCAGAGCACCGCCGGCATCACCGGCAACGCAGACCTGGCAAACAGCGTCCACAACATCGGCACGCTCGGCGACATGCAGGTTGCGGGCACGCTCGCCCTTGCCACAAGCCTCGCCCTCGACATCAGCGGCAAGGTGGCCACCAAGGGCGCCAGCATCAGCTCAACAGCCGCCGACGCGAAGGCCATCGCCGTCACCGGCCAGCTCACCGGCGCGGCAGGCACTTCCCTGGCCCTCAAGGCGGGCGATGCCTCCGGCGGCATCGCCGTCACGGGTGTGCTCGACGCCTCCGCGCTCGGCACGCTCGACGTCACGGCCGGCACCGCCGGCATCATCCAAACCAGCGGCACCGTCGCCGCCGGCCTGCTGGCCGGCAGCACCACGGGCAGCCTCGCCTTCACAGGGACCGACAACCAGTTCCCCGCCATCGGCAAGCTCACCGCCGGCGGCGACGTCAAGATCGTCAGCACGGTGTCGACGACCGTCTCCGGCCCGTTGTCGGCCGCGAACATCACTCTCGGCAGCAGCGCCCCTGGCAGCAAGGCGCTGGATGTCACCGGCATCATCAAGGCCATCGGCACCGCCTTCCTTTCCGCCACGGACAATGCCGGCGGCATCGCCATATCCGGCACCATTGACGCCGCGGTGATCGACCTCAATGCCGGCAGCGGGGGCATCACCCAGTCCGGCGGGGCGCTGGTCTCCCCTCTCCTGCAAAGCAGCGGCGACAGCGGCGGCTCCGTGCTGCTGGCATCACCGGGCAACGCGGTCACCACGCTCGGAACCTTCATCGCCGGCGGCGCGAGCGACTTCAGCCTCGCCAGCAGCACGCCGCTGAAGGTCGACGGCCCGGTCAAGTCCGACACCGGCAACATCACCCTGGTCACCACCGCGGCCGGCACGCTGGACATCGCCGGCCCGGTCACCACCAGCAAGGCGACCATCGCCCTGCGCGCCACCAACGCCGCCGGCACCGTTCGGCTCGGCGCGAATGTGACCACGCCCGGCGGCACGATCGACCTCGTCGCCGGCAGCGGCGGCGTCACCCAGGTCGCCGGCAACCTGGAGGCACTGCGCCTCGTCAGCTCCGCCGGCATCGGCGGCAAGGTGAACCTCCCCTCCGCGGGAAATGCGATCCTCGGCATCGGCGACCTGGCGGTCACCGCCGGAGACATGACCCTCGTCAACGCCGGCCCACTGACGGTTGCCGGCACGCTCGCGCTCACCGCCGGGACCCTCCTGCTCGACGTCACCGATCCCGCGGCGGGCGGCATCTCCGTTCCCGGCGCGATCACCGGCCAGGATGTCACGCTGATCGGCCGCGGTGCCGCCGGCGCCATCGCCATCGGCGGCGCGGTGACAGCCACCGGCACGCTGGACCTGTCCGTGACCGGCGCCGGCGGCGTCGCCGTGCCCGGCACGATCACGGCCGGCACGCTGCGCAGCAGCCTCGGCACCATCGGGGCCTTCACCGCCACCGGCACCGCCAACAGCATCGCCACCGTGGGCGGCATCACTTCCAAGGGCGGCGACATCAGCCTCGCCACCAAGGCCGGCACGGGCTTCACCCTCGCCGGCACCCTCGCCGTCGATGCCGGCAAGTCGGTCGGCATCACCGCCGACAGCTTCACGATCTCCACCGGCGCGATGTCGGCCCCGTCGGGAACCGTCGAGATCCGCGCACGCACCGCTGGCCTCAGCCTCGGCGCCACCAGCCCGGGCGAGCTTTCGCTGCTCCAGACAGATCTCGCCGCAATCACAACCGACACGCTGCGACTGGCCAGCGACAAGGGCGCGATCACGCTGCGCGCCAACCTGGATGCCACGGCGGCGGCACCGGCCCGGCTGCGCCTGGATGCCGCCACCGGCATCCTCCTGACCGCGGGAACGCTGGGCGCCACCACCCTCGAACTGGCCGCACCCACCGGCGGCGTCAGCCAGACCGCCGGCCTCGTCGCCGCCAAAAGCATCACCACCGGCGTCGGCACCATCGCCGGCACCATCGCGCTTGACAACGCCGCCAACACGATCAGCCAGACCGGCCCGCTCAGCGCCACAGGCGCGATCTCGATTGCCAGCAGCGTGGCACTCACCATCGCCGACGCCATCAAGGCCTCGGCGATCACGCTCACCAGCGCCGCCGCCGGGCCGGCGCTGAACCTGCCCGGCAGCGGCACGCTGCTCCTCACCTCGCCCGGCACGATCGCCCTGGCCACCACCAACGCCGCTGGCGCCAGCACCCTTGCGGGCACCGTCGATGCGCTGGCCGCCGGCACCCTGCTCCTCTCCGGCAGCGGCACGACCAGCCAGACCGGCGGCCAGGTCACCGCCGGCACCCTCGCCACCAGCGGCACGATCGGCGGCCTCGCCCTGGGCCAGGCCACCAACGTCATCACCACCCTGGGCCCCCTCTCGGCCACCGGCGACGTGGTGCTGGCCACCACGCAGGCGCTGACATCGGCCAGCACCGTCTCCGCCGCGAACATCACCCTCGGCAGCAGCGCCGCCTCCGCCAGCGCCATCACCATCTCGTCCGCCGATTTCGGCACTGCTGCCGGCGGCACGATTGCCCTGTCCGCCACCAACGCCGCAGGCGGCATCGCCCTGTCCGGAACACTCTCGGCCAGCCCCACCGGCATCCTGGACCTCGCCACAGGGTCCGCCGGCGTCACGCAGAGCGCCGGCAGCCTGACCGCCGCAACACTGCGCAGCACCGCCGGCATCGGCGGCAGTGTCTCCTTGCCCCAAGCGAACGACATCACCGGCCTCGGCCCGCTGGCTGCCAAGGGCGGCATCACACTGGTCTCGGGCAAGAGCCTCGCGGTCGCAGCCCCGGTCAGCGCCGGTGCCGCCACCACCCTCTCGCTCGCCGCGCCCGGCATGACCTTCACCGGCACCGGCGCCCTCACCGCCACCGGGGGCACCGTCGAGATCGGGCCGACCAGCGGCACCCGCACCTTCGGCCTTGGCACGGCCCCAGGAGACTTCGCGCTCGGCGCGCTTGGCAACGTCTCGGCCAGCCTGGTGCGGATCGGCCAGGCCAGTTCCACCGGCAACCTCAACAAGGCCGCCAGCATCACGCTGGCCGACGCCGTCACGCCCGCGGCCACCACGCTGGAGCTGATCACCAGCGGCGCCATCACCCAGACCAAGGGTGGGCTGGTGATCCCCACCCTGACGGCCAAGGCCGTCACGCTCGACCTCTCCCAGCCCGGCAACGCCATCGGCGCCCTCGGCGCCCTCGTCATCACCGGCGACCTCGCGATCGCCAACGACAGCCCCATCGCCGTTCCCGGCGCGCTCTCCGCCGCCAACATCACCCTGCGCAGTGCCGCCGCATCCGCCACGGCGCTCGGGATTTCCGGCACCCTTGCCACCACTCCGGGCGGCACCATCACGCTGGCAGCCACCGACGCCGTGGGCGGCATCGCCCTGTCGGGCAAGCTTGACGCCACCGCCACCGGCACGATCGACCTTACCGCCGGCAGCAGCGGCATCGCCCAGGCCGCAGGCACGCTCACGGCCGCCCAGCTGCGCAGCACCGGCGGCGCCACCGGCAACGTCTCGCTCGATCAGGCCGCCAACGCCATCGGCACGCTCGGCGACATCACTCTCGTCGGCGGCGCTCTTGCCGTGCGCAGCAGCCTTGCCCTGGACATCACCGGCGCCGTTGCCGCCGACGCCCTCGCCCTGCGCAGCGCGGGCGCGACGCTGAACCTCACCGCCACCGGCAGCCTGGTGGCGTCCGGCACCGCGCTGCTCGCCACCACAAGCGGTGCCGGCGGCATCGGCCTGGCCGGCGCTGCCAAAGCGGCCACGCTCGATCTCTCCGCCGGCAGCGCCGGCATTACCCAGACCGGCGGCACCCTCACCGCCGGCACCCTCACCAGCACCGGCGGCAGCGCCGGCGCGGTTGCGCTGGCCGAGGCCGGCAACAGCATCACGGCGCTCGGCCCATTCTCCGTTCCCAACGCCACCCTGACCCTGGTCGATGCCGCGGCGCTGACGGTGACCGGCCCTGTCGTGGCCGCCAACGTCACGCTGAGAAGCAGCGCCGCCAGCGCAAAGGCAATCGACGTCACCGGCTCCGTCACCGCGAATTCCGGCGGCACCATCACCCTGGCGGCGGCCAACGCCGCCGGCGGCATCACCCTGGCCGGCACCGTGAGCGCACCGGCAGGAACGATCGATCTCTCCTCGGGCAGCTTCGGCATCGCCCAGTCGGCCGGCACCATCGCCGCCGTCACACTGCGCAGCTCCACCGGCGCATCCGGCCCGGTCTCTCTGCTCCAGACAGCCAACAAGATCGCCAGCCTCGCCGATTTCGCCGTCAGCGGCGGGGGCTTTGCGCTGTCCACCAGCCAGGCCCTTACCGTCCCCGGCACGGTCAAGGCCAACGACATCACCCTGGAGGGCTCCGCGGCCGGCACCGCCATCGCCCTCACCGGCACGCTGTCCGCCCCAAGCGGCACGCTCGCCCTCACCGCCTCCAACCCTGGCGGCGGCCTCTCGCTCGGCGGCAGCGCCAGCGCGGACCAGGTGAACCTCGCCGCCGGCACCGGCGGAATCGTTCAGCCCGCCGGCAGCATCTCGGCCGCCACGCTCCGCGCCAAGGTCACCGGCGGCGACGCCGCGCTCGACCGCACCGGCAACAGTATCGCCACTCTGGGCGACACCTCCATCACCGGCGGCACCCTCCTGCTGGTCGACAGCGTGCCGCTGACAGTGGCGGGCACCGTCAGCGCGAATTCCGTTACGATCAGCAGCACTGCGCCGGGCCCGGCCATCACGGTCACCGGCGGGCTCGCCTCTTCCGCCGGCGGCACCATCGCGCTCACCGCCGGCAACGCCACCGGCGCGATCGACCTCGCCGGCACCATCAGTGCCACCGCCACCGGCACGCTCGACCTCACCGCTGGCGCCAATATCAGCCAAAGCGCCGGCAGCATCACGGCCGGGACCCTGCGCAGCACGGGCAAGGTCGGCGGCAACCTTGCCCTCACAGGCGCCGCTAACGCCATCGGCAGTATCGCCACACTCGCGGTGGCCGGCACCGCCAGCATCGCCGACAGCATCGCTCTCAACATCTCGGGAACGCTGTCTGCCGCCACCCTGTCCGTCACGGGGTCCGCCGCCGGCACCGCCATCTCGATCACCGGCAGCGCATCGTCAACCGGCACTATGACGCTTGCCGCCACCGACCCAACAGGCGGCATTGCCCTCTCGGGCACGGTCTCCGCCGCACTGCTCGACCTCGCGGCCGGCACCGCCGGCGTCTCGCAAACCGCGGGCACCGTGTCGGCCGCGACTCTGCGCAGCGCAGCCGGCGTCGGTGGCGCGACGACCCTCGATCAGGCCGGCAACGCCGTCACCACGCTCGCCGATTTCACCGTCACCGGCGGTGGCTTCACGCTACGCAGCGCCACGGCCCTGGACATCGCCGGCAACCTCTCCGCCGATGCGATTACTTTGCGCGGCGCCGCCGCATCGCCGAATGCCCTGACCCTGAGCGGCAGTCTTTCGACCGCAGGCACGGCATTCCTCGCCGCCACCGCGCCCACCGGCGGCATTGCCCTCGCTGGCAGCGCGCAGGCCGCCACGCTGGATCTCTCCGCAGGCTCGGCCGGCATCGCGCAGACCGCGGGCACGATCAAGGCCACGACGCTTACAAGCACCGGCGGCAGCGCAGGCACGGTCACGCTCGGCCAGGGCACGAACAGCATCGCGACGCTGGGCGATTTCGCCGTGACCGGCGGCACGTTCGCCCTGACGGACGCCGCAGTCCTCACCGTCGCCGGCACCGTGAAGGCCGGCTCGGTCGGCATCACGGCTCTCCCCGGCGGCACGGCCATCTCCGTCACCGGCACCATCGCCACCAAAGCCGGCGGCACCATCACCCTTGCCGCCACGGATCCCGCAAGCGGGATCACGCTGTCCGGCAACCTCGACGCCACACCCACCGGCACGCTCGACCTTTCCGCCGGCACCGGAGGCATCTCGCAAACCGCCGGCAGCATCACCACCGGCCTGCTGCGCAGCGCCGGCGGCGCCACCGGTCTCGTGGCGTTGACCCAGGCCAGCAACGCGATCTCCAAGCTGGGCGACTTCCAGGTCAAGGGCGCCGCGTTCGCGCTGGCCGACAGCATCCCCCTTGTGATCACCGGCCCGGTGGCCGCCCCCGCCATCACCCTGGACAGCTCCGCGGCCGGAACCGCGATCTCCCTCACCGGCGATCTCGCCGCGCCCGGCGGCGCCGTGACCCTCAAGGCTTCCGGCACGAAGGGAGGCCTGTCGCTCGCCGGCACCGTCACCGCCGACCAGCTCGACCTCGTCGCAGGCAGCGGCGGCATCGCCCAGCCGGGCGGCAGCATCAGCGCGACAACGCTGCGCGCCACGGCCACCAGCAGCGCCACGCTGGGCCGTGCCGGCAACAGCATCGCCATCCTGGGCCCGACCACGATCACCGGCGGCACCTTCACCTTGGCGGACAGCATCCCGCTCGCCGCCGCAGGCCCGGTGAAGGCCGACGGCATCGCGATCACCAACTCCGCCGCCGGCACCGCCATCGCCGTCACCGGCAACCTGACCACCTCGCCAGGTGGCACCATCGCACTCGCGGCCAGCAACCCCGCCGGCGCCATCGATCTCGGCGCCTCTATCGACGCAACCCCCACGGGCATCGTCGACCTGTCCGCCGGCGCCGGCGTTTCCCAAAGTGCCGGCAACATCATCGCCGGAACCCTGCGCAGCACCGGCGGCATCGGCGGCGTCCTTACCCTCGTGCAGCCAGCCAACGCCTTCGCCGTCGTCACCGATCTCAAGGTCGCAGGCGCGGCAAGCCTCATGAGCAGCATCGCGCTGGCACTGGCCGGCCCGATCTCCGCCGCAGACCTCACCGTCACCGGCACCTCGGCCGGAACAGCTATCGCGCTCACCGGCACCGCCTCGGCCACCGGCACCATGACGTTGCTGGCCAGCAGCCCCACTGGCGGGATCGCACTCTCCGGCACGGCCACGGCGTCCCTGCTCGACCTCGGGGCCGGCACGGGCGGCATCACGCAATCCGCCGGCAGCCTCACGGCAACCACACTGCGCAGCACCGCCGGCTCGTCCGGCGCGGTCGCCCTGTCGCAAGCGTCCAACAAGATCGCCACGATCGACAATTTCTCGGTCGCCGGCAAAACCTTCACGCTGTCCAACACATCCGCACTGACCATCAACGGCATCCTGGCCGCCGCCAGCATCAACCTGACGAATGCCGCGGCCGGCACAGCCATCAGCCTGTCAGCTACAGGCAGCCTCAACGCCAATGGCAGCCTCAAGGACAGCACGGGCTTCCTGAACCTGGCCGCAACCAGCGCCACCGGCGGCATCGCACTCAACGGCAACGTGCAGGCGACCACGCTCGATTTCGCCGCCGGCACCGGCGGCGTCACGCAGGGTGGCGGCACCATCACGTCCGCCACCCTGCGCAGCTCCAGCGGCGTCGCCGGCACCGTGGAACTGCTCCAGCCAGGCAACGCCGTCACATCCATCCTCAAGTTCCAGGTCTCCGACGGCGACTTCGCGCTACGCAACGCAATGGCGCTGAACGTCGACACCCTGGCCGCCCGAAATGTCGACCTGCGCACGCTCGCCGGAAGCATCAACGTCTCGACCGGGATCACGGCCGGAACAGGCGGGCTCATCCGCGTGGACGCCGCTGGCGCCATCTCGCTGGGCAACCTGAACGCGTCGGCAACCGGGGTTATCGACCTCAATGCCGGCGCCGGAATCCTGCAGGGCGGAAGCACCTCGCTCACGGCGGGCACACTGCGCAGCAGCAACGGTGTCACCGGCACGGTCAGCCTCGTCGGCAATTCCATCTCCAAGATCGCCGACTTTGCGGTGTCAGGCGGCAGCTTCAGCTACGGCGGCCTCGTGCCGCTCATCGTGTCCGGCGTCCTGTCGGCAACCGACGTCACGTTGATCAACAACTCCGCCAGCCCCGCCGCCCTCAGCATTGCCGGAACCGTGCGTGCAGCTACCGGCGGCACGATTTCGCTGGCAGCACTCTCTCCCACCGGCGGCATTGCGCTGGCCGGAACCGTCGATGCGACCACCACTGGCCTGCTGGACCTCCAGGCCGGCACCGGCGGCGTGATGCAAACAGCGGGAACGGTCACCGCCAACCGGCTGCAGAGCAACAACGGCGTCGGCGGCTCCGTCGCGCTCGACCTGCCGGCCAACAGCATCGACATCCTCGGCGCCATTGCCGTCAAGGCCGGCGGCCTCAGCCTCACAGGCAGCCAGCCGCTCACCGTCCTCGGGCCCGTCACCATCTCCGCCGGAAACCTCGGTCTCACCAGCTCGGCGCCCGGAACGGCACTCACCCTGGCCGGACCCGTCACCGTCTCTGGTTCGGCCAAGCTCGCCGCCACCGATCCCGCTGGCGGGATTGCACTCACCAGCACGCTGAATGCGGCAACGCTGGACCTCGTCACCGGCACAGGCGGTACCACCCAAACCGCGGGCGCGCTCACGCTCGGCACGCTTCAGGGATCCAGCCTCAACGGCAGCGTCAACCTGGCCCAGCCAGGCAACAGCATTGCCAAGGTCGGTACGCTCGTGCTCGGCAGCGGCGATGTCACCCTCGCCAGCAGCACGCCGATCACTGTGGCGGGCACGCTCAAGGCCCTCCAGGGCGACATCTCCATAACAGGCCTTGCTGCGGGCCCTGCGGCGGTCGACGTCACGGGCAAGGTCAGCAGCGGTCCCGGTCGAACAATCATCCTCGGCACCTCCATCGGCGGCATCACCATTGGCGGCTCAGTGGCAGCCCCCGGCGGCGTGCTGCTGTTGCCGACCGCCACCGGCGTGACAGCCCCAGGGGTGCTATCCGCCAACAACCTCGGCGCATCCGCCACCAAGGCCGGCAACATCGCCCTGGCCGGCCAAAACACCATCGGAACCCTGGTCGGCGCCATCCTCGCCAACGGCAACTTCCTGTTGAACAACGCCGCGCCGCTCACTGTCAGCGGCCCCGTCACCGCGCGAGTCCTCGGCATCACCGCGGCCGGCAGCCTCAAGCTCTCCGATGGCGTCGCCATCACCACCGACGGCAAGCCTCGCGCCGAGCAGGGCGTCAGCAACACACTCACGCCGGGCCAGATCGCGGCCCTCGCCACGCCCGATCTCGGGAGTTATCTCGCGGTCACATCCAGTTTCGGCGCCCCGGCGAAGATCGACACGGGCAAGATCACCGTCGCGCCCTTCTCCCTTCCCCAGGCCACGCTGGACTTCGTCCTGCCGCACCCGGCGGCCGGCACCGTTTCGATCGGCCAACTCACCGGCAAGGCCACCGATCTGATCCTCGTCACGCGCTCCAGCGGCATCGCCACCGGCACCATCGACGTCGCCAACCTCCTCATCGTCGGCACTGGCGGAAAGGCCGACCTCTTTGGCAAGATCGGCGGCATCGACGGCCAGGCCGCGGCCAACCGAGCCAGCATCTCGCCGCAGCCCGACAGCGACTACCGCTTCAACGCCTGCCCGATCACCTCGGTGAATTGCGTGCTGATCCCGATCCAGACCGTTCCGCCCATCAGTCCGCTGCGCGATGTGCCGATCATCCGCGACCGCCCCACCCAGGACGACACGGACGTGCAACTGCCCAACGTCTCCGAAGAGGACTACTGACATGCTGCGGATCGCCGTCAGCCTTGTCGCAGCCCTTCTCACGGGCCTCGCCGCCTGCACCACGCCGCCCGAAAGCGCCTACGTCAGCGGCGCCCAATCCAGTCGGTCGGAGGGCGGCGTCGCACTCGGCAAGAACGCATCCGGCGAGGACTGCACCCAGCAGGCGATCGGCGAAGGTGCGGATGTCTATTGCGGCACATGGCTGCAGCCGAGCGCCCGCATCCGTCGCCCGCCCCCGGGCTCGCCCGTCTCGGCGGCGGAAATGGCCACCAGCGGCCCATGGCGCACCGGGCTCGACCAGCGCTACACCTGCCAGCCACCCGCCCCAACCTCGGTCCTGGGCGGCGAGCCAGCCCTCCTGTTGCAATGTGCGCGCCGCGTCGGCGGCTGGTCACACATCGCCCTCGTCGCCACGGTCGGTGGCCGCACCTGGCTCGCCGACGGCGTGCAACCCGCGCTTCCGGTGCTTGAGCGCTCCATCGGCGTCCTCTCCGGCCGACTGCCCGCTGCCGCAGCCGCCGAGGCCCAGGGCGGCGCGGCACAGCGCCTGCTGGCCGAACGCGCCGCCGCACGCGCGTTCTCCTCCGGCGATGTCGGCGAATACGACCGCCTGGTCCGCGTGGCCGACGATTCCAACCGCACCGAGGACTTCGCCGGCGCCGAGAAGAACCTCCGCGCCGCGCTCGCCCTGCAGCAGAAGGCGCTCGGCCCCGACAACCCCAATACCGTCGTCAGCCTGATCTCGCTCGCCCTGCAGGTCTCCAACCAGCGTCGCTTCGCCGAGGCCGACGCGCTGTTCACCCGGGCCAACCAGTTCGCCGCGGCGGCGGATGACCCGCTGCAGGCGATCCGCCTGGTGCACTATCAGGGCCTTCACGCCGCCAACCAAGGCCATGCCGACGAGGCTCTCACCCTCCTGGCCCGCGCCGGCCGCGGCTACGCTGAGCAGTTGCCAGACGAAGTGCGCAGCGCCCGGCCTCGCGGCGCCACGCGGGTCGGCGCCAGCGGTGCCGGGTCCGGCATGGCCGACCTCTTGCCGAACCGCGAGATGCTCTCCGCCCCCGCCACCCGCACCGCTCTTCTGGGCCTGATCGAGGTCCGGCGCCGCGAGGCGGCCCTTCTGCGCCGTGCGGGGCGAGTGGAGGAAAGTGCCGCGGCACTGCGGATCGCCAGCGACCTCGTCGCCGGCAACGGCCTGCGCCAGCCGGTAATCACGGCACGAATGGCCCGCACCGGCGCGGGCATCGTGGCGCAGACCGTTGGCGCCGATGCCGCCGCCGACGAATACGCCCGCGCCGCCGCCGTCTTCGCCCAGGCCCTGCCAGACAGCCGACCGGTAGCCGAGACACTGCTGCTGCGCGCCGGGCAGATGGCCCGTGCCGGCCAAGCCGCCGCGGCGGGCGACACCTGCCTGCACGCCGTGAAGCTTCTCCGCCAGCTGCGCATCGGCACGGAACCCGCCCTTCTGGCCCCCTGCCTCGATGCCTTCGCCACCGCGGCCAAGGCCCGGACCGGAGAGAGCCAGAAATGGCTCACCGAGATGTTCGAGGCAGCCCAGCTCGCCCAGGGGGGCGTCACCAGCCAGCAGATCGCCCAGGCCACAGCGCGCCTCTCGGAGAACGCGCGCGACCCCAAGGTCGCCGCCGCCATCCGTGCCCGCGAGGACATCCGCGCCCGCCTCGCCGACCTGTACCGCGAGCGCGACCAGTTGGAGCCGAATGCCGCCACAAACGCACCCGTCTCCTCGCCCGAGCTCGACGCGCGGATCGCCAAGGCGCAGGAAGAGGCGGCAGAGGCCGAGTCTGCGCTGCAGGTCGCCTCGCCCAACTATGGCCAGCTCGTCCAGCAGGTCGCCGCCGCCGCCGATGTGCTCGCCGCCTTGGCCCCTGGCGAGGCCTTCGTCTCGCTCACATTGAGCGAGACCGGCGGATGGGCCTTCGCCCTGCGCGACGGCCGCATTGACGTCTCTGCCATCCCGGGCGGCCTGCCGGAGATGGCCCGCCTCGTACGCCGCGTGCGCGAAAGCATTGAAAACACCACGGGTGTTCCCCCACCCTTCGACATCGAAGCCGCCCAGGCCATCTACCGCGCCACGCTGGCAGGCCTGGAACCGGCACTGCGGGGCGCCGACGCCCTGGTGATCGTCCCGTCGGGACCGCTGCTGTCCTTGCCCTTCGAACTCCTCCTCACCGGGCCCGCCACGCCGGACAAGCTCGCCACGGCACCATGGCTGCTCCGCCGCGCCGCCATCTCGCATGTGCCCGCCGCTGCCAACTTCGTCTCCTTGCGCAAGATCGCCGGCAACTCCCGCGCCACCCGGCCCTGGTTCGGCTTCGGCGACTTCCAGCCAGTCACGGTCGCGCAGGCCACGCGCACCTTCGGCAATGAATGCGCCGACAGCGCCCGTCTCTATGCCGGCATGCCCCCGCTGCCCTTTGCCCGCGCCGAGCTCGAGGTATCCCGCCGCCTGCTCGGCGCAGCCGCGAACGATACACTGCTGGGGCCGTCCTTCACCGTTCCAAACGTGAAGCGGGCCAACCTGAAGGATGTCCGCATCCTGCACTTCGCCACCCACGCCCTCCTGCCGGCGGAGCTGCGCTGCCAGGCCGAGCCGGCCATCGTCACATCCGCGCCCCCAGGTGCACCCGATGCCGGCGGTTCCCTGCTGACCGCCTCGGCCATCCTCGAACTGGATCTCGACGCAGACACGGTGATCCTGTCTGCCTGCAACTCCGGAGGCCCGGGCGGCACCACCGCCGGCGAAAGCCTTTCCGGCCTCGCACGCTCCTTCTTCTACGCAGGCGCCCGCTCATTGCTGGTCACCCACTGGTCAGTGAACGACCAGATCGCCGCCTACCTCGTCGCAGACGCGCTGCGCCGCCTCAGCGAAGCCCCTGCGCTCGGCATTACGGGGGCCATGCGCGCCGCCCAGCTCGGCATGCTGGACGAAGCCGGCAAGGGCCTCGTGGCCGATGTCGCCCATCCGTTCTACTGGGCCCCCTTCGCCATCATCGGCGAGGGCGGCACACGCCGCACTCCGGCGCAGGCAGCTGTTTCGGTGCCGGCCCCACGCGGGCTATAACTGCTCTCAGGCCGGGTCGCGACCCCGGCGGCGACGCGGAAGGGAGTCGGATGGAGGACGGCAAGCTCGGCAAGTACGAGATCTCGGGCATCCTGGGGAAGGGCGCCATGGGAACCGTCTACGACGCCCACGACCCGATCATCGACCGCCGGGTGGCGATCAAAACCCTTGCTCTGCCCGACGCCTCCGACACCGAAGCCCAGGAGGAGCTGGCCCGCTTCAAACGCGAGGCCCAGGCCGCCGGCCGCCTGACCCATCCCAACATAGTCGGCGTCTTCGACTACGGCGAGACCGACAAGCTCGCCTACATCGTCATGGAGTTTGTAGACGGGCCCTCGCTCAAGTCCCTGCTGGACAAGAACGAGCGCTTCCCACCGAGCGAGTCGGTCCGGATCATGGAATCGCTGCTGGCCGGCCTGCAGTTCAGCCATGAACGCGGCGTCGTCCACCGCGACATCAAGCCGGCCAACGTCATGCTCACCCGGGACGGGCAGGTGAAGATCGCCGATTTCGGCATCGCCCGCATCGAAAGCAGCAGCATGACCCAGGCGGGCACCATCATGGGCACGCCCGCCTACATGTCGCCCGAGCAGTTCATGGGCCAGACAGTCGATGCCCGGACCGACATCTATTCGTCCGGCGTCGTGCTTTACCAGATGCTCACCGGCGAACGCCCGTTCGAGGGCAGCATGACGGCGATCATGCACAAGGTGCTGAACGTCGCCCCGCCCCGCCCGTCGGAACTCTCGGTCACCGCGCCCGAGTCACTCGACATGGTCGTCGCCAAGGCGATGGCCAAGCGTCCCGAGCAACGCTTCGCCACCGCCGCCGAGTTCGCGCAGGCGCTCCGGGCGGCATTGCAAGGCCAAGCCTTCGCCAGCGAGACCACGGATACCGAAGCCACCATGGTGTCGGCCCCCGCCCCTGGCGCGCCGGCTCCGCACCAGCCTCCGGCGGCGTCCCCTCCCGCAACCCCGCCGGTGCCCGCTGCGGTTCCAGCCGCGGCGTCGCGCAGCCTCGTTCCCCTGGTAGCCGGCGCCGCCATTGCCGTTCTGGCCGCAGGCGCTGGCGGTTGGTACTGGTTCGGGCAGCAGGCAGCCGCCCCTAGCACGACAACAGCATCGGCCCCACCCGTCACGCCCGTCCCCTCAGTTCCGACACCACCGGTCGCGACCCTGCCCACCCCGGCGCAACCTGCTCCACAGCCTTCACCGACAGTCGCCACCCCCACTCCAGCGCCGGTCCCCGTGCCCGCACCCACTCCCCCGCCGCCGCCCACGGCAACCGCGCCGGCACCAGCGCCCACCGCGCCGGTAGTGCCGCCGGTATCACCCCAGGTTACCGTGATCGTTCCCGCCCCGAGCCCCGCTCAACTGAGAACGGCACTGCAGACGGCCGTCGCCGGAACACCTTGCTCACTGCTCGACGGCAACGTCGCCGAGGACGGGACCATCACCCTGTCGGGTCTCGTCAGCAGTCCAGGCGCAGCGGTGCTGAGGCGTCTGGTGACCGAGGCGGTCAACGCCGCGCCTGTCGCATGGCGCGTGGCCGACTTCGACGGCCCCTACTGCGACGTGCTGAACACCATCCGCCCGGCAGCCCGCCGCTTCGGCTCCGGCGCACCCGACGTCCATCTCGGATTGAAGTCCGGCCCGTTCAAGCTGCACGAGAACGACAACATCGTCCCGCGGTTTGTCATGCCGGACTATGCCGGCTACGTGCAGCTCACCTATATCAGCGGCGATGGCACCCTCGTCCACCTCTATCCCAGTAACGAAGCCCGGCAGATCGACATCGCCCCACCCGCCGGCCGGCCGCAGAACCTCAAGGTTCCCGGCATGGACTTCCGCCAGTTCCCGGCCGGCGCCACGGTCTACATCGCGGATCCCGAAACCTGCCACTGTCGGCCCGACGAGATCGGCTGGCAGGTCGCGCCGCCCTACGGGTCTGACATGATGCTGGTCGCGGTGTCGTCACAGCCCCTCTTCCCGCAGCGCCGCCCAACCGACGATACGGCCGAAACCTACCTGCGCGACCTTCAGGCCGCCATCGCCGATGCGATGCGCCGCGGCCTGCGCGTCAACACCCGTGCCGTCCTGGTCGAGACCGAGGCGCGTTGAACCGCCCGGCGCGGCCGTCGCAGCACTGCCCCCGCCGACGGCAAGCTGGCCACGCAGGCATCGCGCAGCCAGCCATTCGGCATGCCAAGCAGGAACGCCGCCTGCCAACGGTCCATCACCTCCACCGTCACGCCCAGCGCCGCCGGGCTGAACAGCCGCGCGTCGGTGGTGTGCATCAGGTAGGCCTGCATCTCATTGGCCATAAGGTCGTCATTCGCGGGATCGTAGCCCTGCGCCGTGAGGTAACGACGGAAAATCCTGCGCCCGTCCTCGTCAAGACCATCGCGCCAAAAGCGGCGCACATACTCGGCATAGGGCGGGTTGGTGAAAAACTCGGCATGCGACAATTCATGCCGCAGGATGGCCGCCCGCATCCCGGCATCCATGCCATGCCCAGCCCGCGACTGCGGGACAGAAATCACCGCCCCGCGTGTATTCGGCTCGAACCAGCCTTCCTGGCGCAGCAACTGACGCAGCCACTCCTCCTGCGGCCGCAGCCGAATGCCGTCACGGTCGGCAAGAGCAAAGAAGCGGGCCAAGTCATGCGCGGTGTAGTCATGCCCGAAATAATAGGTTTCCATGGTATCGCCCGCCGCCGATATGGCGGCGTCGAGATCGCGGTCGTTCAGCACGCGATCCCGCGGCTGGCCGGCCTTCTCCACCAGAGCAGCCACGCGGTTCAGCATCAGCCCCTGCTCCAGCAGGGACGCAAAATCCAGCACCAGGATCCGCCGGTTCGAATAGAACCGGAACACCACCACCCCGTCCCCGTCATGCGCCAGGATCTCGTTCTCATCAGCCAGCCGAACGGTGATCCTGGGCGCCTCAGCTTCGCTGCCAGGTCCTGTATAGAGGTCCGCCGAGGGGGACTTCTCCCGCATCAGGAACCAGCCCACCACGCCGACGATAATCACGCACACCAGCGCAATCATCCGGAACATCGGGGGCATCCCACCGCCCGCTGGCATCAATGACCGGTCAGTAGGCCGACCATAAGTGCGCTTGCGCTGAACACGTACGGTCGCATCATCGTCCTGCGGAGGCTTCGACTCAGGCGTCCGCGTCATCGCCCTGTCCGATCAGGTACGAATTGCATCGCAGGCCAGACCGCATCAGGCACCGATATTGATCACCTGCACGCGCCTGTTCCGGGGCTCGGGCGTCTGGTCCGGCGTCTGCACCTTCAGCGCCTCCTGGCCACGCCCGACTGGCTCCAGCCGGGCTGCAGCCACGCCGAACCGGCTCTGCAGGTACTCTGCCACCCGGGCAGCCCGCGCCTGCGACAGGCTCATGTTGGCCGAACGCGATCCCGTCGTGTCGGTGTGGCCCTCGATGCGGAACCTGTAGGCCGCCAGAGCCTCATGGCTCAACGCTCGGCCGAGTTCATCCAACGTGCGCATCGCCTCGGGCGTCAGTTCGGCCGACCCGCTCTGGAACTGCACGGTGAGGTCGATCGAGGGTGCGGCCACCTGCTGTGCCGGCGCGGTTGCCGCCACACTCGGGGCCGCCGGCGCTGCCACGGCAGCCGCTCCTGCCGCTCCAGCCGCCGCAGGCGCGGCCACAGCTGGCCGCGGTTCAGCCGAACCGGTCACCGGCGCTGTCGCAGCAGGGGCAGTGCCCGGTGACGCCGGACGGATGCCGCGCACCCCAGTCTGCAACGGCCCGCTCGGACGCAGCGCGCGGATGATCTGGTCAGCCGATGGCGAGCCCTGCGCCTGAACGGCCTGAGCGCCCAACAAAACGCCGGGAGCAACAAGGATTGAGGCGAGAAGCAAGTTGCGCATGATCCACCCCTCGGAAACGCTTACTTATTCCCTACCACACAGTGGTCTGCAAACACACTACCACCCGGCATCGCGCCCCATCCAACGGCATCAACTTCAGGCGACCGCTCAGCAGGTCTAACCCGAAACATCTAGTCAAACGTAGTGTCGGACCCCAGGTGGAACAGGCAATCGCCCCGCACCGTCCGGCCGGGCACCCGCTTGCAAAGCACGAACCCCTCCCGGGCGAAGCGGAACTCAACGGCCGGCGCCCAGGGCGTCTCCGGAAAGTGTATCCTGCCGGCGACCTGCCCCTTTTTCACTTCATCGCCAAGTTCCACCGCGGGTTCGAACACGCCGTTCTCGGGCGCGTACACGAAATACTCGGGGCCGCCGACGTTCAGGAACCGCGTCTCCTCGCCCTTCAGTCGCATCTTCTTCGGCAGGATACCCATGTGCACCAGCACGTTGCGCAACCCGCGTTCCACAATCCGCAACGCCGCCGGCGTCACCTGGCCAGAGCCGCCAAGCTCCGTACCCACCGCTAGCTTGCCGGCGCGCTCCACGCCGCCCATCAACGTGCTGTCGGTTCCGGTGCCATTGCCGCCACCTGCAATGTAGGCCAGCGGGGATCCAAAGGCCTGCAAAAGCGCCGCCTGCTGCCTGTGCCGGTCCGGATCCGGGGTACGCTTGATCAACGCGCAAGGCACGTACATCAGAGAAGACCCACCCGAGTGCAGGTCGCACACCACATCGGCCATCGGGATCAGCACATGCTCGATGAAGAACGCAATCTGCTGCGTCACCGTTCCGTCCGCGTCGCCAGGGAAGGTACGGTTCAAGTTGCCCTCGTCGATCGGCGAGGTCCGCTTACCCGCCATCGCGGCCGGAAAATTGGCCATTGGCAGGATGATCACCCGCCCCTTCACCTGCGACGGTTCCAGCGACTTGGCCAGATTGCTCAGCGCCACCTGGCCCTCGTACTCGTCGCCATGATTCCCTGACACGAACAGCGCAGTAGGCCCGGCCCCGTTCTTGATCACCACGATAGGTATTGGGATGAAACCGTAGGCCGAACTGTGCACGGAATGGAACAGCCGTACGAACCCGGTCTGCTTGCCCTCCGCGTTGAAGTCCACATCCGGAACCAGGCGTGAGCGGGCAGCGTCCGACATTGTTTCGTTCCCTCGTTCAGGCTTGTGGCTGCGTCATCAGGTGGCAGGCAACGCCATGCCCCGGCGCCGTGTCCAGCAGGGGCGGGATCTGCTCCTTGCAGATCGGCATCACATGCGGGCACCGCGTGTGGAACCGGCAGCCTGACGGCGGATTGAGCGCGCTGGGAATGTCCCCTACGATCCGCTGCCGCCGCCCCCGGCCTCGCGCCCGCGGGTTCAGCACCGGAACCGCCCCGATCAGCGCCTGGGTGTAGGGGTGCTGCGGATTTGTGTAGATGGTCCGCTTATCCGCCACCTCGACCACCTTGCCCAAATACATCACAGCCACCCGGTCCGAGATGTGCTTCACCACCGACAGGTCGTGCGCGATGAACAGGTAGGTCAAGCCGAGTTCCCGCTGCAGGTCCTGCAGAAGGTTCACGATCTGCGCCTGCACCGAAACATCCAGCGCCGAAACAGGCTCATCGCACACCACGAAGCGCGGCCGCAGCACCAGCGCACGCGCAATGCCCACACGCTGCCTTTGGCCGCCGGAGAACTCGTGCGGAAACCGGTCTCGAGCACGCGCCGGCAAGCCCACGAGCTTCAGCATCTCGCCCACCAGCCGGCGGCTCTCCGCATTGGCCTTGGCGCCATGGATCAGCAGCGGCTCCATGATGATGTCTTCCACCATCATCCGTGGATTGAGCGCCCCGTACGGATCCTGGAAAACGATCTGCATCGCCTTCCGGTGCGGCCGCATCGCCTTTACGTCGAGGCCCGTGATCTCCTTGCCGTCGAAACGGATGGTCCCACCCGTCGGTTCGAGTAGACGGATCAGCAGCCGCCCCAACGTCGACTTGCCGCAGCCGCTCTCGCCCACCAAACCCAGGGTCTCTCCGGCATTGATCGACAGAGACACGTCATCAACCGCCCGCAGCGGCGTCACCGTTCGGCGGAACAGCCCGCCCGACCGCACCGGAAAATGCTTGGAGAGGCCAGAAAACTCCACCAGCGGGCTCATGCCGGCACCTTTGGCAACAGTTCACCGGTTCGGATGCAGGCCGCAAAATGCCCGTTCTCCTCCTCGACAAGCGGCGGGATCGCGCTGCGGCAGGCCTCCACCCGGAACCTGCACCGCGGCGCAAACCGGCAACCCGGTGGCCGTCGTGCCGGTTCCGGCAAGGAGCCGGGAATGGCCACCAGCCGGTCGGTCTCCTGCTCCAGCGTCGGCACGCAGGACAGCAGGCCGCGCGTGTAGGGATGGCGCGGCCGCTCGAACAGTTCCACCACCGGCGCCTGCTCCACGATCCGCCCGGCATACATCACCAGAACCCGGTCGGCCGTCTCGGCGATCACGCCCATATTGTGGGTGATCACGATGATCGCCATGCCAAGATCGTCCCGCAGGTCCATCAGTAGATCGAGCACCTGCGCCTGGATCGTCACGTCCAGCGCAGTCGTCGGCTCATCGGCAATCAGCAACTTCGGATTGCATGCGAGAGCCATCGCAATCATCACCCTCTGGCGCTGGCCGCCCGAAAGCTGGTGCGGATAGTCCGTCATGCGCTTGGCGGCCGAAGGAATCCCCACCTTGTCCAACATCGAGACAGCACGCGCGTACTGCTCGCGCTGGCTCAGCCGCTCATGCGCGCGCAGCGTCTCCATCATCTGCTCGCCGATGGTAAACACCGGGTTCAGCGACGTCATGGGCTCCTGGAACACCATGGAGATACCCGAGCCGCGGATCGCCTCCATCCGCTTCTCGGGCATCGTGGTCAGTTCCTCGCCGGCAAAGCGTATGGACCCACCCGCGATCCGCGCCGGCGGCTGCGGCAGCAATCCCATGATCGTCAAGGCAGTCACGCTCTTGCCGCTGCCCGACTCGCCCACAATTCCGAGGATCTCGCCTTCGTCGAGGTCGAAGCTCACCTCCTCCACCGCAGTCACCTCGCCCCGCTCCGTCTGGAAGGCGGTGGTGAGGTTTCGTACTTCGAGCAAACTCATTGCTGTATCCTGAGCCTCGGGTCGAGCACGTCGCGCAGCCCGTCACCGAGCAGGTTCAGCCCCATGACCGTGATCATCAGCGCGATGCCGGGGATGGTGATGATCCAGGGCGCTTCCACGAGATACTGCCGCCCCTCGGCCATGATGTTCCCCCAGGTCGGCGTGGGCGGCACCGCCCCCAGCCCCAGGAAGGACAGTGTGGCCTCGGAAAGCACCGCATAGGCGAACAGGAACGACAACTGCACGATCAGCGGCGCCATCGCGTTCGGCAGGATATGCCGCCGCAGGATGCGCCAATGCCCCGCCCCCGCCGCCACCGCCGCCTGCACATATTCCATCTCGCGCAGCACGATCACGCTCGCCCGCACGATGCGCGCCGTACGCGGGATGTAAACGATCGACAGCGCCAGGATGGCATTGAACGTCGACGCCCCCAGCACCGCGGTGATGGCGATCGCCAGGAGGATGGCGGGAAAGGCCATCAGCGCGTCATTCACACGCATCAGCGCATTATCCAGCCGCCGGAAATAGCCCGCGGCAGCACCGATCAGCGTGCCGAACACCGCGTTCAGGGCCACCACCGAGAAGCCGATATACAGCGAAAGCTGCGCGCCCCACACCACCCGCGACCACAGCGAGCGGCCGAAATTGTCGGTGCCGAAGATGAACCCGTCCTGCCCCGGCGCACGGAAGCGCCAGCGCATCGCCAGCCGCGTCGGGTCCGTCTGGGTGATCACCTGCGCCAGGGCGCCGGCCAAAAGGATGATCGAGCACAGCCCCAGGCCCATAAGGAACAGCCGGTGGCGGAACAGCCGCCTCACCGTCATCCGCCAGGGCGACTGGCGCTGCGCCGCAACCTCGAAATCCTCTTCCAGCGGCGCATCGTCCGCCACGCGCGCCACCGCCACACCTTCAGGACCGTTCATAGCGCACCCGCGGATCGAGAAGGGCGTAGGCGATATCAACCAGGATGTTCACCAGCACCAGGAAGGTGGTGGTCAGCAACAGCCCGCCTTGCACCATCGGATAGTCCCGGTTCAGCACCGCCTGCGTCAGCAGTTGCCCCATGCCGGGGATCGAGAACAGGCTCTCCGTCACGACCGCGCCAGAGATCGACAGGCTGATGATGATGCCGACCACGGTGGTGATCGGGATCAGCGCGTTCGTCAACGCATGCTTCACCACCACCAGGCGGCCAGGCAATCCCTTGGCCCGTGCGGTGCGGATATAATCCTGGCGCAACACCTCCAGCATGGTAGAGCGGGTGATGCGTGCCAGCAGCCCCATCTGCAACAACGCCAACGACAGCGCCGGCATCGTCGAGGTCCGCAGCCAGCCCACCGGGTCATCCCAAAGCGAGATGTAGCCCCCGGTCGGCAGCCAGCCCAGATGGACCGCGAACAGCAGGATCATCAGCAGGCCCAGAAAGAAGTTCGGCACCGAGATGCCGATCATCGAGAACACCATGGTCAGCTGGTCGACCACGGTGTTCTGCCGCAACGCCGCGATGATCCCGCTCACCAGCCCCAGCGCCAATGTCAGCACCAGGGCATAGAGCGAAAGGGCGATCGTCACCGGCAGGCGGATCATGGTCACCTCCATGACCTCCTGCCCCATCAGGATCGACCGGCCGAGATCGCCCTGGAGCAGCCCGCCATACCATTTGGCCAGCTGCACCACGAACGGCTCGTCCAGACCCAGGTCCTTGCGGATCAGCTCAAGCTGTTCCGACGTGACCGACATCCCCGCGATCGCTGCGGCGGGGTCGCCCGGAATGAGCCGCATCAGCCCGAAGGTGATAAGGCTCACGATCAGCAGCACCGGGAGCGACCCCAGGATGCTGCGCAGGACAACCCCCCACATGCTCCGTCAGGCCTCCAGAACCACGTGCGGGGTCACTGGAACGACACGTTGGAAAAGCGCGGAATGCGGAATGTCTTGTAGCCCACCACGTTCGACCGCACGCCCTGGACCTTCGTCAGCGAGCCGAACGGGAACACGTACGCCTGCTCAAGGATGCGGTGCTGCATCTTGACGAACGCGGCCTGGCGATCCTTCGGATCCACGCTTTGGTTCATGTTCTCCCACTCCACCTTCAGCACGGGGTCTTCCTGCCCGGGCCTCGGCTTGTAGTTCGGGTTGCTGCCCATGAAGAAGTTCATGGTCGCCAGGGCCCCCAGCGCCGGCTGCGTGCCATAGCCGGTGAAGAAGAAGTTCCAGCCCGGCGAGGGCGAGGGTGCGGCGGCCGTCTGCACCGCGGTCGGCCAGTCCACAACCTTCAGCTCGGCCTTGATGCCGATGGACTGCATCTGCTGGCTCATCACCAGCGCCGCGTTGAACATCGACGTGAAGTCCTTGTTGGTCAGCAGGACCACCGGCTCGCCCTTGTAGCCGGATTCCGCCAGCAGCGCCCGGGCCTTGGTGGCGTTCTTCTGGTTGTAGAACTCCTTGCCGGCATCAGTGTAGCTGGCCTGGTGCGGATACTGGAAGCCGACGTTCAGCTTGAAATTGCCGTCCGTCGACGCCTCCATGATCTCCTCGTTGTCGAGCAGCGCCATCACCGCCTGGCGGAACTTTACGTTGTCCGTCGGCGCCTGCGAAGCGTTGGCCGCAGCAATGTGAACCCACCAGTTCTCCAGCGGCAGGATGGTAATGCGGTTGTCCCTCCGGAGGTCGGCCACCGAGATGAACGGAATGTCCTCCACGGCGTGCAGTTCGCCGGTCCGAAGCCCCGCCACGCGCGCGCCAGGCTCCGTCACGATGCGAAAGGTCACCGTGTCGAGACAAGCCTGCTTGTAGCCACCGAAGCCGGTGCGCTCGGTATACTTGGTGTTCGGCGTGTAGCCGTCAAAGCGCTTCAGCCGCACGTGGCTGCCCGGCAGGAACTCCACCAGCTGGAACGGTCCGGTCCCAACGGTGCGCAGTTGCTGCGGCGCATCGTCCTTGTGCTCCGACGGAATGATCACGATCGGCTGCGAGAACGAACTGATGAACTCGATGAAGGTCGGCTGGCGCCTCGTCATCGTCACCACGAAGGTGTGGGCGTCCGGTGTCTCCCACTTCGCCACGTTGTCCAGGATGTTCCGCTCCGCCGCCACCCGCTTGAAGCGGTCCCACGAGGCGGCAACATCGGCCGACGTCAAGGCCTTGCCGTTGTGGAACTTCACGCCCTGGCGAATCTTGAACGTGTAGACCAGCCCGTCCGGCGACTCGGTGAAGCTCTCCGCCAAATCCGTGATTGGGTTGTTGTTCTCGTCACGCGCCATCAGCGCCTCGTAGATGTTCATCGCCACATTTCGTGTCGAGATCGTCGTCGAGGTCATCTGGTCGAGCGAGTTGACGTTCGCCTCCTGCCCGAAAACGAAATCGCCGCCCATCTTCGGGCACTTGAACGCCTGCGCCATCGCCGAGGTGCTACCGAGCACACCAGCGCCCATCACTCCAGCAACCGTAAATGCGGCCGCTAGGCCCAGCCGCGCCCATCCGGTCCGTGCCATCGGAAACTCTCCCTGCATGTTGCGGCGCAGCAGGCGCCGATAGCCAAATCTTCGTGGACGCCTGCCAGGGCCGTCAAGATAATCAGCGGGTGTTTCCTGCCTGGAGAAGAGAAAAGATGTCCGCTCACCTGCCGATCACCGGCTATCTCGACCGCTTCTCCCATCGCCCCGGCGAAACCTTCACCGCGCATGTCGGCCTGCGCTCCCCGGCCCACGCGCGCGCGCGCCTCGTCCGCGTCATAAGCGGCGACCCCAACCCGGCCGGCCCCGGACTGCGCTTTGAGGATCTGTCGGCGGTTTTTGCTACGGAGTTCGCCGGCATCCACCAACCCGTTGCGCTGGGCTCGCATGCCATCATCGACCACGCCCCGGCCCGCGATCCGGCCCAGGCCTGCACATGGACCGCCCTCATCATGGCCGGCCTGCCCCATGAAACCCGAACGGTCCTGTCGGAAGCCGACACGGCCGCGCAGGTCACACTCCGGGCGGGCGCCATCGGCGTCGAGGCCGAGCTTGCCTGGCCCGGCGGCAGCCTCAAGCTTCGCACCGACACCCATCTGCGCCCCCGCACCTGGTACCGCATCTGGCTCTCCGCCGATCCGGCCTCGGGTGTCGTCACGCTCGGCCAGACCGACACCACGGGCGCAGCCGCCACCGCGCGCGCCGAAGCCCGCGGCCTGCGACTGCCCTCAGGCGGTACGCTGCTCTTTGCCGCCGAGAACGCGGCCTCCCCCTCTGGCCATTTCACCGGCAAGATCGAGGAACCCGCCCTGCTTGCCGGCACACGCTCCTCATGGCCCGATGCCCTGGCCCGCACCGATCTTCCGGTGATCGGCCTGTGGGATTTCGGCCTTGCCATCGACAGCCAGACCATCGTCGACACCGGGCGCCAGAACCGCCACGGCCGCCTGGTCAACGCCCCCACCCGCGCGGTGGTCGGCGCCCGCTGGAGCGGCACGGAGCATTGCTGGCGCCACGCGCCGCAGGATTATGCCGCTATCCATTTCCACGACGGCGACATCGACGACTGCCGCTGGCAGCCGAGCTTCACCTTCACGGTGCCCGAGACCCTGAAGTCCGGCGCCTACGCGCTCCACATCACCTGCACTGAGGGCGAAGACTGGCTTCCCCTCTACGTCCTGCCCAAGCGCGAAGGCCCCCACGCCCCGATTGCCTTCCTCGCCTCCACGTTCACCTACCAGGCCTACGCCAACCACGCCCGGGGCAATGCCGACGCCGACTACATGTCCCGCACGAAAGACTGGGGCGCCTACCCCAACAACGCCGACCACTGGCCTCTCTACGGCCGCTCCACCTACAACAAGCACGCCGACGGCAGCGGTATCTCCCTCTCGTCCCGCCTGCGCCCCATCCTCACAATCCGCCCAGGCTACCTCACCTTCAACGACCCAATGGGCTCGGGCCTGCGCCACTACCCGGCCGACACCCACCTGCTCGCCTGGCTCACCGACAAGGGCCTCGACTTCGACGTCGTCACCGACGAGGACCTCGATGACGAGGGCCTCCCGCTTATCGCCCCCTACAAGACTGTCCTCACCGGCTCCCACCCCGAGTACCACACCCAGGGCACGCTGGACGCCCTCTCCGCCTACACCCACAGCGGCGGCAAGCTCGCCTATCTCGGTGGCAACGGCTTCTACTGGCGCATCGCCCGCGACAAGGCCCGCCCGCACATGATCGAGATCCGCCGCGCCGAAGGCGGCATCCGTGCCTGGGCCGCCGAACCCGGCGAATACTACCACGCCATCGACGGCCAGATGGGCGGCCTCTGGCGCCGCAACCGCCGTCCGCCCCAGCAGCTCGCCGGCGTCGGCTTCTCCGGCCAGGGCAAGTTCGAGGGCACCTACTACCGCCGCCTCCCCGCCTCCTACGAAGGCGAGCTGTCCTGGGTCTTCGCCGGCATCAACGAGGAGATCGTCGGCGATTACGGCCTCTCCGGTGGCGGCGCCGCGGGCTTCGAGCTCGACCGCGCCGACCCCATGCTGGGCACGCCCGAGAACGCCGTCATCCTGGCCCGCTCGGAGGATCCGCCCAAATCCTTCGTCACCGTCCACGAGGAACTCCTCGGCGCCTCCAACACCATCAGCGGCGAGAACGCGCCTGACCTGATGCGCGGCGAAATCGTCTATTTCGACACCCCCTCGGGCGGCGCCGTCTTCTCCGTCGGTTCCATTACCTTCTGCGGGTCCCTCTGGCGCGATGGCCGCTTTGATGGTCCAGTGTCGCGCCTGCTGGAGAACGTGGTCCGCCGCTTCGCTGGCAGCTGAGCCAGGGGAGAGAATGGCGATGATGGTTCCGCACACGAAGCTGCACGATATCGCCCTGCAGCTTCTGCGCGCCGGCGGCAGCAGCCAAGCGGAAGCCCAGACGGTCGCCGACCATCTCATCGGCGCCAACCTCGCCGGCCACGACAGCCACGGCGTGGTGATGCTCTCGCCCTACGTGAAGTCGCTGAAATCCGGCAACCTCAAGCCGGACCACAAGCCGACCATCGTCAGCGAGAGTGGCCCCTTTGCCGTTTGGGATGGCAAGTACTGCTACGGTCAAACGGTCGCGCGCCAAGCCATGCAATGGTGCATCGACACCGCCAAAACGCATGGCGTTGCCATCCACGGCCTGCGCAACGTGCACCACATCGGCCGTGTCGGCACCTATGGCGAGATGGCCGCCGCAGCCGGCCTCGTCTCCATCTCCTTCGTCAACGGCTACAGCGGAAAGCCGCGCGTCGCCCCCTTCCGCGGCAAGCACGGCCGCTACACCACCAATCCCATCTGCATCGCCGTCCCCGGCACCTCCTCCACGCCACCGGTCATTCTCGACTTCGCGACCTCGGTCATCGCCCTCGGCAAGGTGCGCGTCGCCTACAACGACAGGCGGCAGGTTGTCCCAGGCGCCCTGATCGACTCCGAGGGTCGCCCGACCACTAATCCAGGCGTCATGTACGAGGAGCCGATCGGCGCCGCCCTGCCGTTCGGCGACCACAAGGGCTCCGGCCTCGCCCTGATATGCGACCTATTGGCAGGCGCCGTCGCCGGCGCCGGCGTCATGCCCGGCGAAACCCCGCCGGACCACGGCATCGTCAACGGCTGGCTCACCTTCGTTCTCGACCCTGCCCGCCTCGCCGCCATGCCCTTCGTGCAGGCTGAGATCGACAAGATGGTCGCCTTCGTGAAGTCCTCCCCGCCGATCGACCCGGCCCTGCCCGTCCTGGTCGCCGGCGAGCCGGAGCGCATCGCCCGCGCCACGCGCAGCGACCAAGGCGTCTACATCGACAACGAAACCTGGGCTCAACTCGTCGAGGCCGGCCAGTCCCTGGGCGTCAACATCGATATCGGAGCCTGAACGCCCCCATGTACGACCCCATCGCCCGCCGCCGCGTTGGCCGCACCTCGCTCCACGTCTCCCAGTTCGGCTTCGGCACAGCCCCGCTGGCCGGGTTCCGCACCACCATCCCGGAACAGGACGCCATCGCCACCATCGACGCCGCCTACCAGGCCGGCGTCCGCCTGTTCGATTCCTCCCCCTACTATGGCTACGGCCGTGCAGAACTGCGCATGGGCGCCGCCCTGCGCGATCGCCCGCGCGACGACCTTGTCGTCTCAACGAAGATCGGCCGCTGGATGACCCCGGTCCCGCGCGGCAGCGCCATCGACGGCATGCGCAAGGGCGGCCTCAACCACTACCCGACCTTCGACTACAGCTACGACGGCGTGCACCGCTCGCTCGAACAGTCCCTGCTGCGCACCGGGCTCGACCGCGTTGACATTCTTCTCGTCCACGACGTCGACTTCTGGACCACCCAGGACCGGATTGTGCTGGAGGATCGCTTCCGCCAGGTCATGGACGGTGCCCACCGCGCGCTGGTGGACCTTCGCAGCCAAGGCGTCATCGGTGCCATTGGCGTCGGCCTCAATGAGGCCGACATGTCGGCCCGCTTCGTCCGCGCTGGCGATTTCGACTGCGTCCTGCTCGCCGGCCGCTACACCCTGCTGGAGCAGAAGGCGCTCGACGACTTCATGCCCCTCTGCGAGAAGCGCAACGTCAGCGTCATCATCGGCGGCCCACTCAATTCCGGCGTGCTTGCCACGGGCGCGCGCCAGGGCGCCAAATACGACTACAACGACGCGCCCACCTGGGTCTTAAACCGAGTGGCCCGCATCGAGGAAGTCTGCCACCGCTACGGCGTCCCACTTGCCGCGGCCGCACTGCAGTTCCCGCTCGCCCACCCCGCCGTCGCCGCCATCATCCCGGGCGCGGTGTCGAAGGACGAAATGTTGGGCAACTTCGCCCTCATGCGCCACTCCATCCCCGGCGCCATGTGGGACGAGTTGCGGACCCTGCGCCTGCTGGACCCCCGAGCACCCATCCCCGCCTGACCGATGTCCGACCTGCTCAACCCTCCACCTGCGCCCACCCCTTCGGATCACGGCCAGTTGGCCCTGGAGGCCCACGCCCGCGGCGACCTCGCCACCGCGATGCGTGCCCAGCAATCACACATCGTGGCCCGCACCCAGGCCGCACAGGCCGCACCCGAAGACTACCTGCTCTTGGCCCTGCTCTTCTTCCAGGACGGAAAGATCCCCGACTCCCTGACGGTGATCGACGACGCGCTGCGACTCTTCCCCGACGCCCCCAGCCTGCACGAAAATCGCGGCGTGCTGCTGCTGTCCCTTGGCGACAATGGGGGCGCCATGCAGGCCTGCCTGCGCGCTCTCGAGTGCGGCAGCAACAGCCCCAACACCCACGACTGCCTCGCCGACGCCGCCGGCCGTACCGGTCGCCTGGATCTCGCCGTGCAATACGGTCGGGCCGCCCTGGAGGCGAAGGACCGGATGTTCTCGAGCTACCCGGTCCTGGCGACCATGCCGACCGACCCGCCACCGCCCTTCAATCCGCACAATCGTGCGGAGAACGTCATTTCCTACTCCCTATGGGGTGAGAACGATCGCTACTTCGCGCCACTCGCGGAGAACCTGAAGCTGCTGAACCACCTCTTCCCCGCATGGTCGGTTCGCGTCCATCTCGACACTTCGGTCCCGCAGGCCTTCCGCAACGACCTCCAGCGCATGGGAGCCCAACTCGTCCAGTTCGAGTTGCCGCCGAACATGCCCGGTCACCGCCGCCTGCTCTGGCGCTTCGCCGTCCTTGGCGACCCATCGATCCGCCGCTACCTGATCCGCGACGCCGATTCCCTTCTCACCGTGAAGGAACGCGTGGCCGTCGATGCCTGGCTGGCATCGCAATACCACTTCCACATCATGCGCGACTTCTACACCCACACCGACCTCATCCTGGCCGGCATGTGGGGCGGCGTCGGCGGCATCCTTCCGAACGTCGACACGCTGTTCAACAATCGCCGCGGCTGGCGCACCGAAGGCAATCACATCGACCAGGACCTGCTGTCCGAAACGGTCTGGCCCGCCATCCGCGGCCGCGCCCTCATCCACGACAGCGTCTTCATGGGCTGCCTGGGCAGCGTTCCGTTTCCGCCTTACGGCGACCTGCCCCCCGGCCATCACATCGGCCAGAACGCCTTCATGCTCTTCGCGCGCACCGGCTGATTCACGCCGTGCGGGCAGGCGCCTTTCCAGCCCCGATATCCCACCACAGCCCTGCCATCAGCCCCAACCCCTCGCGCAGCAACGAGCCGAGACCATGCTCGTCCGGCCCGTGCTGGTGGCACCCGGCGTAGGAGTGGGGAATCCAGATCACCGGCGTCCCCAATTCCTCCTTGAAGATCTGCGACGGGTTCGAGCCCGAGGAGTTGGGGATCACGTTCGGCGCCCGCCCCGCCGTCGTTGCCAAGGACGCGACCACGGCCTTCACCCAGGGCTCATCAGGGTCGGTCCGCGAGGCAGGGAACGCATCGCGCTCCAGCACCGGCTGCACCTGCACCTGGCCGAAACCCTGCGCCGCCAGGTGCGCCCGCAATGCCGGGATGATCCGCGCCGCATCGATATCCACCGTATGGCGCACCTGCAGCCGCGCCCGTGCCGTCCCTGCCACCGCATTCACGGGCGCATCGGGCGAGCCGGTCAGGCTCGCCAGCACGATCACGCTGGTCCAGGCAAAGATCCGCTCCGCCTTGCTCATCCCCGGCTCGCCCCAGGCAGGATCGGCTTCCGGCAACCCCGGCATGTCCTCGAACACGATGTCCGCGCAGGCTTGGCGAACCGAATTCGGTACCTGCTTCGGCAGCCACTCCGGCACCAGGATGCGCCCGCGCGGCGAGACGATCGTCGCCAACGCATGCGACAGGATGAAGCCCGGGTCTGCCAGAACGCCACCCCAGTGCCCGGAATGATGGCTCCCGTCGCGCAGGTCGCACACCAAGTCGAAGGCCACCCCGCCCCGTGCGCCCAGCTTCACCTCCGGCATGAACGTGGTCTGCCGCGGTCCGTCAAGCCCGATGAACACATCCGCCGCGCAAAGCCCGCGATGCTGCGCCAGGAACGCACGGATGCCTGGCGAGCCCACTTCCTCGCCCGTCTCCACCAGAACCTTGGCGTTGAAACCCAGCCGCCCCCGCGCCGCCAGCACGGCCCGCAACGCCTCGATCGCAATCAGGTGCTGGCCCTTGTTGTCCACCACCCCGCGCCCGTACACCTTGTCCCCCTCCACGGTGACAAGCCAGGGATCGAGCCCCTTCCTCCACCGCTGCGGCTCGCCACGCACCACGTCGCCATGTCCGTACACCAGCACAGTCGGCAGCCCGGGATCCTCGATGCGGCTGCCCAGCAGCACCGGCCCACGCCCCTCGTCGGGGTTGTCCAGCACTACAGTCTCGAACCCGATATCCCGCACCATCGGTCCCAGAATGTCATCGCAGTAGCGACGCAGCTCACCCAACCGACCCGGCATCTGGCTCTCAGTTGGCACCGCCACAAGCGCCCGCAACCGGTCAAGGTAGTCACCGCCATCCCAGATCGCGTGGGCGGCGGTGATCGCCTCCGCCCGACTCACGACAAGTCCTCGAACAGCCCCAGCATCAGCAGCGCCCGCGGCACCAGGGACGATACATAAAGCTGCTCGTAGTCCGTATGCCCGCCCTTTCCATCCACCCCCAGCCCATCCAACGTCGGCGCGATCGCCGCGGTGAAGTTGCCGTCGCTGCCGCCGCCCGTCTTGAGGTCCTTCAACTCGAACCCGATTCCCGCCGCGATCCGCCTCGCCTGCTGGAACAGCGCCTCGATCTCCGGCCCCTTCTCATAGCCGGGGCGGTTCAACCCGCCGCTCACCGTGATTGTCACATCGGGGTCATAGGCCCGGATCGCCAACACCTTCGCCAAAGCCGCATCCCCGACGGTGGGGTTTGGCACCCGCATGTCGATCTCGGCATAGGCTTCCTCGGCCACCACGTTCGCGCGCGTGCCCCCCGAAACAACCCCCACGTTCACCGTCACACCCAGCGCGTAGTCGGTCATCGCCTCTAGATCGAGGATCTGCCGTGCCAGCTCCTTGATCGCGCTGCGGCCATCCTCATGCCGTGCCCCGGAATGCGCCGGCTTCCCCTTGATGCGAAGCTCGAACCGCGCCGTCCCCTTGCGCGCCGTCACGATCCGCCCACCTTCGCGCGCCGGCTCCGTCACCAGCACGAACTTCGCCCGCCGCGCCTCGCGCTCGATGATCTCGCGGCTGGTCGGGCTGCCAACCTCCTCCTCCGACACGAACAGATGCCGGATCGGCAGCGCGGTCTCGCGCCCCATCCGCGCCAACTGCCGCATCGCCGCAAAGGCGAGATGCGCACCGCCCTTCATGTCGTAGATGCCAGGGCCATAGGCCACGTCGCCCTCCACCCGGAACGGCAGCTTGGTGGCCAGCGTCCCGACATCATGCACCGTGTCGAGATGGCTCAGCACCAGGATCCCCGGCCCATCGCCACCCCAAGGCGACGTCACCAGCAGGTGGTCGCCGAACCCGTCCCGGCCAGGAATGCGCTCCAGCCGCGCCCCGATGCCGGCGTAATCAGCCTGCACCTTGTCCACCATCCGGTTCACCGCCGCGGCGTCCGTCGTCGGGCTTTCGATCTCCACCCATTCGCGGATTCCAGCCAGGATCTCACTGGAATCCAGCACAGGTTGGTTGGAGGAAGTCTCGCTCATGTCAGGCTCCGTCGAACGTAGGGCCCGACCCTAGGACCACCTCTGGCGGCTCGCAATCACCGGCATTACCCTCCATCGTTGCCGAAGGAGCAGGCCTTGATGACCGACCATCCCCTCGTCGCACTCGCTGCAGACGTCTCCGGCACCCATCTGATGGATCACTGCCGAGCGCTCGCCCAATGGGTGAAGCTCTCCGGCACCAAGGAGGAGGCAGAGAGCCTCCGCTACATCCGTGCCCGGCTCGACGAGTACGGCTACCGCACCCGCGTCATCCTTCACGACGCCTACATCAGCCTGCCCGGCGAGGCACGCGTGGAGGTAGACGGTACCAGCCTGCCCGCCATCACCCACGCCATGGGCCGCCCCTCCCCGACCGGCGGCCTCACCGCAGACATGGTCTATGTCGGATCAGCCACCACCGCCGACTTCGCCGGAAAGGACGTTCACGGCAAGATCATCCTGGCGGACGGAATCGCAACCCCGCAGGTCGCCGCCCTGGCCCGCGACGCCGGCGCCGTGGGCCAGCTGCACATCAGCCCGCACCACCACCTCCACGAAATGTGCATCTCGCCTGTCTGGGGCAGCCCCGACCCCACGACGTTCTCACAGCTCCCCGCCACCGTCGCCTGCACCATCTCCAACGCCGATGGCAGCCCCATCCGCCAACGCCTCGCTACGGGCGAAACGCCCCGCGTGACCCTCCACGCCAATGTCGACACCGGCTGGCGCAAAACCCCAATCCTGGAAGCCGAACTCGCCGCTCCCGGCGCCACCGACGATACACCCTTCATCCTGTTCAGCGGTCACCACGACACCTGGTACTACGGCGTCATGGACAATGGTGGTGCAAACGCCACCATGCTGGAGGTGGCGCGCCTGGTCGCCACCCGGCAGGGCGGCTGGAAGCGCGGACTGCGTCTCTGCTTCTGGTCCGGCCACAGCCACGGCCGCTACTCCGGCTCGGCCTGGTACGCCGACAACCATTGGGACGAGTTGGACCGTCGCTGCGCCGCGCATGTCAACGTCGATTCAACCGGCGCGATCGGCGCGACGCTCCTGGAAGACGCTGCCGCCATGGCTCCGCTCGTGGCACTCGCCCGCGAGGCCATCACCGAGCAGACCGGCCAGCCCTACAAGGGCAAGCGCAAGAACCGATCCAGCGACGAATCCCTCCCCGCCCTCGGCGTGCCCTCGATGTTCGGCACCCTGTCGGAGCAACCGCCCTCACCCCTCAAGATGCGGAACGCCCTCGGCTGGTGGTGGCACACGCCCGAAGATCTGCTGGACAAGATCGACGAAGCGAACCTCACGCGGGATACCAAGGTTTTCGTGCACGTCGTCGCGAGGCTCCTCTCCGACACCGTCCTCCCGCTCGACATTCCCGCCCATGTCGAAACCCTGCAGCGGGAACTCACGGATCTCGCCCCTAGGCTCGCCGGCCGCTTCGATCTCGCGCCGCTCCAATCAGCCAGCGAGACCGTGCTCGCCCTGGCCGTTCGCCTCCCCGGCTCCGGGGCCGCCAGCAACCCCGCCAGGCTCAACGCCAGCCTCATGGCCTTGACCCGTATCCTCGTGCCGATCGACTACGCTACATCTGACCGGTTCAACCACGATCCCGCCCTCCCGATCCCCGACTGGGCCATCCTCCAGCCCCTCCGCGACCTCGCTGGCATTGAGTCTGGTTCCGACGCGGCCTACCTGCACATGGTCAGCGCCCGCCGCGCCGCCAACCACTTGGCCCATGCGCTCCGTTCCGCCTCCTCCCTGCTCGAGGATGTCCTCGCATGAGCCCAACCGTCGTCATCACCGGCGCGCGCGGGAACCTCGGCACCAAGCTCCGAACCCACTTCACCAGTCTCGGCTGGACCGTCCGCCTGCTCGATCTCCACGCGGGCGGTGACCCCGCCATCCACGAGGCCGATCTCGCCACATACAGCGAAAGCTGGGCCTCCGATTTCGATGCCGCCAACGCCGTGATCCATCTCGCCGGCGACCCGAGCCCCTCGGCCAGTTGGTCCTCCGTCCAGCGCCTCAATATCGACCTCACGCAGAACGTCTACGAGGCCGCCTCGCGCCACGGCGCCAGGCGCGTCATCTTCGCCAGTTCCAACTGGACCATGGCCGGCCACCGCTTCGCCGACTTCCCCCTGACCACCGACCGGGAGCCGGCCCCGGTCAACCCCTACGGCGTCTCCAAGCTGATCGGCGAGCACATCGGTCGCGCCTTCGCCGAGCATCGCGGCGTTTCTTCCATCAGCTTCCGCATCGGCTACTGCCAGACCGGCGAGAACGTACCCGGCCCGCACATGGGCTGGGGGCGATGGGGCCAGCAAATGTGGCTGTCGAACCGCGATTTCTGCCACGCCATGGAACGGGCCGTGTTGGCCGAACAAGTGCCCTTCGCGGTGCTCAACCTCATGAGCAACAATCCGGGCATGCGCTGGGACATTGAAACCACGAAGCGCACCATCGGGTACGCCCCCCAGGACTCCCACGAGGTCGTCGTCACGCCGGAAATCAAGCAGGACGAAGCAGCCGCACGCAGCACCCGCGACCTCCAGTCGCAACTCTACGCCATGGATCACGCCCGCCGCTGGTAGCGCCGCCTACCCCGCCGCTATCCGCGCCTGCAACTGCGCCACCCGAGCCATGGCACCTGGCGAAAGCGGCCCCTTTTCGAACGCCGCTATCGCCGTCTCCAAATGGTCCGGATCGGAGAAACCCACCAACACCGTCGACATGCAGTCATTGCTGATGGCGTAGCGCATGGCAGCCTCCACCAGCGACCCGGCGAACCCCTCCTGCACAAGCGGCAGCAGCTTGCGAGCATTCGCCAAGTCAGCCGCGTAGGTCGGCGAGGACCCGATCGGCGGCACACTCTGCATCGCGGTCGGATGCCGCCCATCGAGGCCGGAGAGCGCCCCGGCCGCCAGAACCCGAATGCCGATCACCCCCACCCCGTTCTCGCGCGCCCGCAGAATCAACTGCCGGTAATCGGTCGCGGGAAACCCCTTTGGCAATCCCCGGACCGGGCTGGGGTTCAGCATGTTCAGCGGCACCTGGGCAGAATCGATCCGCCCCGAAGCCACCACCTCATGCATCGGCCCGGCATCGCCGATCGCGGTCACTCCCACCCACCGCACCTTACCGTCAGCCTGGAGCCGTTCGAAGGCGGGCAACACCTCATCCAATACCACCGGCACAGGCAGGTTGGCCGGCGCACCCACGGGTGCGATTGGGTTGTGCAGCTGGAACAGGTCAACGTTGTCCCGCCCCAGCCGCTTCAGGCTCGCCTCCAATGAAGCGACGATCTCCGCGCCGATCCTGCCGGGCGCCGCCTCGCGCAGCCGAACCTTGGTGCCCACCACCACGTCGGCCTGCAACGTCCGCAGCACCCGCCCCAGATTGACCTCCGACTCGCCAGACCCGTAGTCGGGCGCTGTGTCGAAGTAGTTCACCCCGGCCGCGATCGCCCGCGCCACGGCCCGCTCCTGGTCCGCCGCCGAGCCACGCACCATCAGCCCGCCTACAGCCCCGCAGCCGAAGCCAAGCAGCCCCAATGAGAGCCCGGTCCGCCCGAAAACGCGCTGCTCCATCCGGTCAGCGCTTCCCGCTTGGGAGCCGATTGAACGGGATGTCCTTGTCCACCCGGATGTCGCCGGGCAGCCCGAGCACCCGTTCGGCCACGATGTTGCGCAGGATCTCGTCCGTCCCGCCCGCGATCCGCGACGCCGGAGAAGACAACAGCGCCTCCTGGAACATCGCCTGCATAGGTGACAGGTCTTTGTCCATCACCATGCCGGCGGACCCCAGCAGATCCAGCCCGAAGCTCGCGATCTCCTGAAGCTTCGCCGCGTTCACCAGCTTGCCGATCGAAGATTCCGGCCCCGGCGTCTGCCCGCGCGAAAGCGCCGTCATGGTACGGAACCGGGTATACTTCAGCCCCTGGCTTCGCACGTGCATGTCCGCAATCTTTTCGCGCACCGACACGTTGTTGATCGCCGGCTCGCCATCCAGCTCCACCGCCCGGGCCAACTCCAGCAAATCCTCCGTATCCGGCCGCGGGACGTCGCCGATAGCGAGGCGTTCGTTCATCAGCGTGGTCAACGCCACGCGCCACCCCTGCCCCACCGCGCCCAAGCGTTGGCTGTCCGGCACCTTCACGTCCGTGAAGAACACCTCGTTGAAGTGCGATGCGCCCGAAGCCTGCTTGATCGGCCGGATCTCGATCCCGGGCGACTTCATGTCGAGAAAAAAGAAGCTCAACCCCATGTGCTTCGGCACATCAGGATTGCTGCGCACCACAATTATCCCGAAATCGGAGAACTGCGCGCCGGAGGTCCAGATCTTCTGCCCGTTGATCGTCCAGGTGTCGCCGTTCTTCTCCGCCCGCGTACGCACTGCGGCCACGTCAGATCCGCCCGCGGGCTCCGAGAACAGCTGGCACCACACCTCCTCACCGTGCAGCGCCTTGGGCACATAGCGGCGCAGCTGCTCGGGCGTGGCATAGGCCATCATGGTCGGAATGCACATGCCCAGCCCGATCTCGAACACGCCGCGGGGCACCGCATAGGCCTCCTCCTCCTGGTTGTAGATCACCTGGAAGATCTGCGTCAGCTCGCGCCCGCCCCATTCCTTGGGCCATGTCAGACCCACCAGTCCGGCATCGTGCTTGGCTGCCTGGAACCGCTTCGCGCGGGCCAGCTCCTCCGCTCCCACGTGCCGGGCACGCCCTGGCACGCCCCGCTTCTTCGGCTCAGCATTGGCCGCCAGGAACGTACGCACCTCCGCCCGGAAGGCGGCCTCTTGGGGGGTATCCTCGAAGTCCATCGGTCGGTCCTCCTCAGGCAGCGTTGCGGGTTTCAAGGGCGGCCACGACCCGGTCCTTCCACCAGGGCGCCGAGCCCAGCGTCAGGCCCAGCAACTTGGCTCGCCGATAATACAAATGGCAGTCCATCTCCCAAGTGAAGCCGATGCCGCCATGGGTCTGGATATTCTCCTTGGCCGCCAGCCACGCGGCCTCGGTGGCACTCACGCGCGCCGAGGCCGCCGCCAACGGCAGCTCGGCCGCCCCCACACCCAGCGCCCAGGCCCCAAAATAGGCGTTCGACCGCGCCAGTTCAGTCGCCACGTAAACATCGGCGAGCTTGTGCTTAATAGCTTGGAAAGACCCGATCGGCCGCCCGAATGCATGCCGCTCCATCGCAAAGGCCACCGCCATATCCAGGCATTTCTGCGCCAGGCCCACCTGCTCGAATGCGATCAGCACGGCCGCCCGGTCAAGCACCTGGATCAACGTCTCCCACCCATCGCCCGGCAACACCTCCACCGGAACACCGTCGAAGCTCAGCTTTGCCTGCTCACGCGTCGGATCCACTGTGTTCAGTGCCTCCGGATGCACCCCGGCCCCACCAAGCCGCGCCAGGGCCAGCACGATCCGGTCCGTCTCGTCGCGCGCCACCACGATGGCGATATCGGCCAACCCGCCATCCGCCACCGGCCATTTCACCCCGGTCAGCTTCCCTCCGCTGACCCGCGCCTTGATCCGCGCCGGATCCGGGTTGCCCGTCCCTTCGGCCCACGCCAGCGTTCCGATCAGGTCTCCCGCGACCAGCTTCGGCAGCAACTCGTCTTTCTGCGCCTCGCTGCCCGCCAACAGCAGCGCCTCGGTAGCCAGGTACACGGAAGAGGAAAATGGCACCGGCGCCAGCGCCCGCCCGAGTTCCTCGGCCAGAACGCACAATCCCACATGCCCCAGCCCAGCCCCGCCATACTCCTCCGGTACTGCGGCCCCCAGCCACCCCATGGCCGCGATCTCCTGCCACATGGCCCGGTCGTAGGGCGCCACGCCATCCAGCACCTGGCGGATGCGCTTCGATGTCGAATGCTCGGTCAGGAACCGCCGCGCCTGGTCCCGCAGCTGGTGCTGCTCCTCGGAGAAGTCGAAGTTCATGGCCGCTCCACCCTTGCCTCCCGCTGCGTTCCGGCGGGTGCGGGAGCCTAGACTCATCGCACCACGCGGAGCAAACTCAACATGCACTTGCCCAGCCTCGACAGGGCAAGCACCCCTTCTTCCCGGTGAGGAAACGAAAACAATGGCGACATTCCTGGACGGCCGCGTGGCCATCGTAACCGGCGCTGGCCGCGGCATCGGCCGCGAGCACGCCATCATGCTGGCCAAGTACGGCGCCCGCGTGGTCGTTAACGACCTCGGCGGCAGCACCGACGGCACCGGCAAGGACGAGACCCCTGCCCAGGAAGTCGTCCGTACCATCAAGGAAGCCGGTGGCGAGGCGGTCGTGAACACCGAGAACGTCGCCGACTTCCTCGGCGCCAAGCGCATGGTGGAGCAGGCGATCGACACCTTCGGCACGCTCGACATCCTCATCAACAACGCCGGCATCCTGCGCGACCGCGTGCTGGCGAACATGATGGAGGAAGAGTGGGATGCGGTGATCAACGTTCATCTCAAGGGCACCTTCGCCCCCTCGCGCCACGCCGCCGCCTACTGGCGCAACAAGTCCAAGGACATCAACGGCCCGGTCAACGCCCGCCTGATCAACACGTCCTCGGTCTCGGGCATCTACGGCAACACCGGTCAAACCAACTACGGCGCCGCCAAGGCCGGCATCGCCGCGTTCACCGTGATCGCCGCCCGCGAACTAGGTCGCTACGGCGTCACCTGCAATGCCGTCGCCCCCCAGGCCCTCACCCGCATGACCGAGGGCCTGCGCGAAATGAGCGAGGAACAGAAGGCCGCCCGCAACCCCGCCTTCGTCTCGCCTCCGATCGTCTGGATCGCCAGCGCCGAGAGCAAGGACTTCACCGGCCGCATCGTGGAAGCCGGCGGCGGCCTGCTCGCCATCTCCGAGGGCTGGCATCGTGGCCCCACGGTCCCCTGGATGGCCGACCCGTCGCAGATGGGCAAGGTGATGTACGACCTGCAGTCCAAGGCCCGCAAGAACGCCGGCATGAACGGCATGGACCTCGACTGACGCCATGCCCCAGGCCGCCCCGCGGGAGCAATCCGTTCCGGCACGCATGACGGGGGCAATGTACCCCGGCGAGCACGCCACCACTATGCCCAACCGCGCGGCGGCCATCCGCTCCGACACCGGCGAGGCGTTGACCTATCGCGACCTTGACGCAAAGTCGAACCGTCTGGCGCAGCTCCTTCATCACAAGGGGCTGCGCCGCGGTGACCGCATCGGGTTGCTGATGGAGAACCGGCTCGACTATTTCGTGGTGATGTGGGCGGCAATCCGCTCCGGCCTCACCATCACCGCCATCAACCGCTACCTCACGCCCGAGGAAGCCGCCTACGTCGTCACCGACTGCGGCGCCAAGGCGCTCGTCACGACGCTCGACCGCGCCGAAACCGCGGTCCCGCTCGCGTCACTCATCCCTGCCTGTGCGCTACGCCTCATGATCGACGGCACCGAAGCGGGCTACGAAAGCTTCGAGCAGGCTGTCGCCGCGATGCCCACGACACCGCTGGCCGAGGAATGGCTCGGCGACACCATGCTGTATTCCTCCGGCACCACCGGCCGACCCAAGGGGATCAAGCGCGCCACGGTCGATGCCCGCATCACCGAGGCCTTCCCTGGCTTGGACCGCTTTCTCGACCACGGCTTCCGGCGCGACATGATCTACCTGTCGCCCGCGCCGCTGTATCACGCCGCCCCGCTCGCCTTCTGCATGGCCACACACCGCTTCGGTGGCACCGTGGTGCTGATGCCGCGCTTCGACCCCGTCGAGGCGCTGCGCGCCATTGAGCGCCACCGCGTCACCCACAGCCAGTGGGTGCCGACCATGTTTGTCCGCATGCTCAAGCTCGCCCCGGCCGAACGCGAGGGCTTCGACCTGTCCAGCCACACCCACGCGATCCACGCGGCCGCGCCCTGCCCGGTGGAGGTAAAGCGGCAAATGATCGAGTGGTGGGGACCGATCATCACGGAATACTACGGCGGCACGGAAGGCAACGGCTTCACCGTCATTACCAGCCAGGAGGCACTGGAGCGCCCCGGCTCGGTTGGCCGCGCCAATGTCGGCATCATCCGCATCTGCGACGACGAGGGCACCGTGTTGCCCCCTGGCCAGGACGGCCTAGTCTATTTCGAACGCGATACGCTTCCCTTCGCCTACCACAACGATCCCGAAAAGACCCGTCGCGCCCAGCACCCGGTCCACCCCACCTGGACCACGCTCGGCGACATCGGCCATCTCGATGCCGACGGCTACCTCTACCTCACCGACCGCAAGGCCTTCATGATCATCTCAGGCGGGGTCAACATCTACCCGCAGCAGATCGAGGACGCGCTGATCACCCACCCCAAGGTCCGCGACGCCGCCGTCATCGGCATCCCCAACCCCGACCTGGGCGAGGAGGTGAAGGCCGTGGTGGAGGCCGCCGACGGCATCGAGCCCGACCAAGTCCTGGCCGAGGAACTCACCGCCTATCTGAAAACCCGCGTCGCCCGCTACATGATCCCGAAATCGATCGACTTCACCGACGCGCTGCCCCGCTTGCCCACGGGCAAGCTCTACAAGGCTGCGCTGCGCGACAAGTATCGCGGACCAACCGGCTGACCACTCGCAACGGAGGAACCCCCCCCATGTCCGACGCCCCCAAGCGGCCCCGGCCGCAGCCCACGCCAGAGACGAAATTCTTCTGGGAAGGATGCGCCCGCGGCGAACTCCTGCTCCAGAAGGACAACGTCACCGGCAAGTGCTACTTCCCGCCCCGCCCCTTCGTGCCCGGCACCGGCAGCACCGACATCTCCATCGTGAAGGCATCGGGCAAGGGCCGGCTGTATAGCTACGTCATCAACCATCGCCCGCCCCCGGGCTTCACCGCCCCCTATGCCATCGCCGTCGTCGAGCTCGATGAAGGCGTGCGCATGATGACCAACATCGTCGACTGCCCGCAGACGCCCGAGGCGCTGGTGCTCGACATGCCCGTCGAGGTCACCTTCGAGAAGATCGACGACGAGATCTCACTTCCCCTGTTCCGTCCGGCGAAGGGCTGATCCCATGCTGAAACCCCGCGAAATCGCCGTCGTCGGCGCGGCCGAAACCACCAGCCTGGGCAAGATCCCGGGCATGTCCAACATCCAGCTCCACGCCGACTGCGCGCTGAATGCTATCCGCGATGCAGGCCTCAAGGTCAGCGACATCGACGGCATCGCCTGCGCCGGCGAAAGCCCCACCAACGTCGCCCACTACCTCGGCATTGTCCCGAAGTATGTGGACGGCACCGGCGTCGGCGGCTGCTCGTTCATGATCCACGTCCGCCACGCCGCCGCGGCCATCAGCGCCGGCCTGTGCAAGACCGTGCTGATCACCCACGGCGAATCCGGCAACTCGCGCATCGGCCTCAACCGCCCGGCGCCGAACCCGCAGGCGCTGGCCGGCCAATTCGAGGCCCCCTACGGCCCCTTCGGCCCGCCCACCATGTTCACCATCCCGGTGCTGCGCTACCTCAAGACCTACGGCCTCACCGAGGAACACCTCGCCATGGTGGCCGTCATCCAGCGCGAATGGTCGTCCAAGAACACCCGCGCCTCCATGCGCGACCTCACCACGGTCGAGGGCGTGCTCGGCAGCCGCATGATCGCCTACCCGTTCCGCCTGCTCATGTGCTGCCTGGTCACCGACGGCGGCGGCGCCCTGATCCTCACCTCGGCCGATCGCGCCAAGGACTTCCCGAACAAGCCCGTCTACATCCTCGGCACGGGTGAGTCGGTGGAAACGCCGATGATCTCGCAGATGCGCGACTTCACCTCCTCGGCCGCCTTCAAGGTCGCCGGCCCCACGGCCATGAACGCCGCCGGCATCAAGCACAGCGACGTCGATCACCTCATGATCTACGACGCCTTCGCCCACCTGCCGCTCTACGGCCTGGAGGATCTCGGCTTCTGCAAGCCCGGCGAAGCCGCACACTACATATGGGAACGCAACACCGCCCCCGGCGGCAAGCTCCCGCTCAATACCAACGGCGGCGGACTGTCCTACACCCACACCGGGATGTACGGCATGTTCGCCCTGCAGGAGAGCGTACGCCAGATGCGCGGCACCGCCGATGCCCAGATCAAGGGCGCGAAGGTCAGTGTCTGCCACGGCGTGGGCGGCATGTTCGCTGCCTCGGGCACGATCGTGTTCGGCAACGAGTAGCTCCAGGGCCCTGCCCTGAACGACAGCCGATGAAGCCGGGACCCTCGTCCCGGCTTCTTTCGTTACCGGACCACCCTCGGCATGGCCGCGAAGATCACGAACAACCCCAGCGACAGCAATCCGGCGGGCGTGGCGAAGTGCCCCACCCACTCCCCCGGCCCCATCCCGCGCAGCCCCATGGAGCCAAGCAACTCCGCCACCATCAACAGCCCGAACGCTACCAGCCCCAGCCGCAACCGTGCCTCCACAGGGACCGCGAATCGGCGAACCACCCAGCGCGCCGCGGCCCAGCACGCCAGCATCATCGCCGGTGCCTCAACCATGATCGACGCCAGATTTCCCAGGCGCGGCCGCACCACCAGTTCCCGTCCGACCCCCAGCACGAACCCCATCGCGAACACCGCGGCGAAGTAGGCCAAGGCTGCGCGGCCTACCCTCCCCACGCCTTGGCCACTTCCCCAGGCGTCGTCGCCGCGTTCCCCCGCACTGCTGAAGGGGTCCCGAAAAACCGCGGCGCCGGTCCCGGCGCCGTCACGCCATTCACCTGGACGAAGGTACCGCGTGCCACATTATGCGGATGCGCCGGCGCCTCCGCCAGGGAGAGCACCGGCGCCACCACCGCGTCCGTGGCCCCCATCAGCGCATCCCACTCGGCCCGCGTCTTTGTCCGGATCACCGCCGCCAGCTTCTCCCGTAACTCCGGCCAAGCTGCCCGATCGCGCTGCCGGTCGAACGCTGCATCATCCAGTCCCGCCAGCTTGCGCAGCAGCGCATAGAACTGCGGCTCAATCGCCCCGATCGCAATATGCCCGCCATCGGCGCATTCATAGGTCCCGTAGAAATGCGCCCCGCCATCCAGCATGTTGGCCTCGCGCTCCGCCGTCCAGGCCCCCGCCGACATCATCCCATGGAAGGGCGAGGTCAGGCTCGCCACGCAGTCCGACATGGCGGTGTCCACCACCTGCCCCTTGCCACTCCGCCGCGCCTCGATCACAGCCGCCAGGATCCCCATGCATAGGTACAGCGCGCCGCCCCCGAAATCCCCCACCAGGTTCAATGGCGGAACTGGCTTGTCCCGTGTCCCGATCGCCCCCAGGGCCCCGGCCACCGCGATATAGGTGATGTCGTGCCCGGCCACCTGCGCCAGCGGCCCCTCCTGCCCCCACCCTGTCATCCGGCCATAGACAAGCTTCGGGTTGCGCCCCAACACCAAATCCGGCCCCAGCCCCAACCGCTCCATCACCCCGGGCCGGAACCCCTCGATCAGCACTTCGGCCCGATCCAGCAGCGAAAGCGCCTCCGCCACGTCCTCGGCCTTCTTCAGGTCCAGTTGCACCAGCCGCCGCCCGCGCAGTGTCACGTCGCTCGGGCGATGTTGCGTGCCTGGCCGGTCGATGCGCACCACATCGGCCCCCATGTCCGCCAACAGCATCGCCGCGAACGGCCCCGGCCCAATCCCCGCGAACTCCACCACCCGCAGTCCCGAAAGCGGTCCCGGATTGGCCATGGTACGTTCTCCTTCCCACCATCCGGCCGTCCCGCCGGTCTATCGACAGCCTAGCCGCCCCCCGGCACACGCGAAACCTCTTCCGTCTGGACGCGCCGCCCCGTTTGCCGCACGCTCCACCCAAAGCCGCGCGACAGCCGCGCCCCTGGAGGACGCCATGAAGTTCACCTGGTTCAACCTGATGCCCTGGCCCCACCTGCCGGACGACTTCCGGGAGAAGAACCGCTCGGTCTGGGTCGATATCGACCAGGCCCTGTTCGACCCCGCGCGCTGCCACGAGGTCTACAACGACTATCTCGACCTGCTCGAATACGCCGACCAGCTCGGCTTCGACGGCGTCGGCATCAACGAGCACCACCAGAACGGCTACGGCCTGATGCCTTCGCCCAATATCATGGCCGCCTCGCTGGCCCGCCGCACCAGCAACGCCGCCGTGGTGGTGCTCGGCAACTCCATCGCCCTCTACAACCCGCCGATCCGGGTGGCCGAGGAATTCGCGATGCTCGACATCATGACCGGCGGGCGATTCGTCGCCGGCTTCCCGGTCGGCACCTCGATGGACACCAACTACTGCTACGGCACCATCCCCGGCCTCACCCGCGAGAAGTACGCCGAGGCGCACGAGCTGATCATCCGCGCCTGGACCGAGAAGAAGCCCTTCGCCTTCAACGGCCGCTACACCAAGCTGCGCCACGTGAACCTCTGGCCCAACGTGCTGCAAACGCCGCACCCCCCCATTCACATACCCGGCGGCGGTTCGGTTGAGACCTACGATTTCTGCCTCGACAACACCTACAGCTACTCCTACCTCAGCTTTTCAGGCTATCTGCGCGCCAAGGCCCTGATGGAGGGCTACTGGAACCGCGTCGGCCAACGCAATGCCGACCAGTCCCCCTACCGCGCCGGCTTCGCGCAAACCGTCTTCGTCGCTGAAACCGACGAGGAGGCGGAGCGTCTTTACTCCGAGCATGCCTTCTACTTCTACAACCGCTGCCTTCATGTCTATCCCGGCTTCGCCGACGCCCCTGGCTATCGCACCATCAAAACGATCCAATCCGGCGCGTTGAACCAATACATGCGCCCCAACTACCCCACCCTCACCTGGAAGGACCTGGTCGATGGCGGCTACATCATTGCGGGCTCGCCGGAAACCGTGCGCCAACGTTTCGAGGAACTGATCAAGGGCCTGCATGTCGGCAACATCTTCCTGCTGCTCCACGTCGGCAACATGCCCAAGGACAAGTGCATGTATTCCACGAAGCTCTTCGCCGAAAAGGTCATGCCCCACCTCCGCCATCTCTACCCGGAGCACGCCAGCGACAACCGCTTCTGGTGCAAGCCCATCCCTCGTCGCGCCACCCCCGCGCCCGTCGGCCATGCTGAGATGGTCCCAGCCCAATGATCACCGCCCGCAAGATCGAAACCCGCGCCGCCGAGGTGAACGTCCTCACCGGCGGCACCGGCCCCGACCTCCTCTTCCTCCACAACGCCGGCGGCGTCACCGCGGAGAACCCCTTCCTCCTCGCCCTCGCCTCAAAACACCGCGTCTTCGCTCCCCAGCTTCCCGGCTACGGTGACAGCGGCGACAGCGACAACATCCGCGACATGCTCGATGTCACGCTGCACAGCTTCGACGTGCTGGAGGCGCTGGGCCTCGACAAGCCCATCCTCGTCGGCCACTCGCTCGGCGGCATGATCGCCGCCGAGATGGCAGCCATTCGTCCGCGTGAAGTCGGGAAGCTCTGCCTCATCGCCTCCGCCGGCCTCTGGCTGGATGACTACCCGGTCCCAGACATCTTCACCCTTCTGCCGCGCGAGTTCCCCGCCTACATGTTCCACGACGCAGCCGCCGGCGCGAAGATGATGGCCACCGGCGGCAACATGAACGACCCCGCCTTCCTCATCCCCTTCCTGGTCACGAATGCCCGCCAACTCGGCATGGCCGGCAAGTTCCTCTTCCCCATCCCCGATCGGGGTCTCAAGGAACGCATCCATCGCATCCGCGCCAGGACCATCCTCGTCTGGGGCGATTCGGACCGGATCTTCCCCGCCCCCTACGCTCAGGCCTTCAAGGCACTCATCCAGGGTGCCGAACTGGTCAGCATCCCCGATGCCGGCCACCAGGTCGTGCTGGAACAGACCGACGCCGTGATGGCCGCGATCGCGCGCCTCGGCTGACCCTGTCGGCGTTTCGTTTTCTGCGCCTACCGCGTATCCTCCGGCCGGGCGCCCACCCGGCCGGACTCCTGTTCGAGGCAGCGCCCCCGATGGAAAACCTGCGATGACGGAAAGCTTGATCGAGGCCACCGCCGAACGCCTGTTCGGCGACCACATCTCCACCCGCCTGCTCGCCGCGGCGGAACAAGGAACATTCGCGGCCGAAGCCTGGCAGGCCGTCGAGGATGCCGGTCTCCCGCGCGGCCTGGTTCCGGAGGAAGCCGGCGGCTTCGGCATGCCCGCCGCCGAGGCGCTCGCCATCCTGCGCGTGGCCGGCCGCCACGTCGTCCCCCTGCCTCTGGCGGAAACCATGGCCGCCGGCTGGCTGCTCGCCGGTGCGGGGCTCGACATCCCTGACGGTCCGCTCACCATCGCCCCTGTGGTGAGGGGCGAGACCCTCTCCCTCACCCGCCGCGGCCAGGAATGGCATCTCGCCGGCACCGCCACTCGAATCCCCTGGGGCCGCGACGCGGTCGCCGTCGCGGTCCTCGCCGAGCACCAGGGCACCCCCATGGTCGCCCGGCTCGACCGCGACGGCTTCACAACCACCCCCGGCAGCAACCTCGCCCACGAGCCGCGCGACACGCTGCGCATCGATGCCGCCCTCGCCTCCGCCGCCGTCGCCCCCGCGGCCAGCGGCGTGGACGCCCAGACGCTGCGCGCCCTCGGGGCCACCATGCGCAGCCTGCAGATGGCCGGCGCCATGGCTTCCCTGCTCTCCATGTCCACCCAGTACGCGCTCGACCGCACCCAGTTCGGCAAGCCGATCGGGAAGTTCCAGGCGATCCAGCACAACCTCGCCATCCTCGGCTCCCACCAGGCCGCGGCCGGCGCCGCCGCCACCGGCGCCGCAGAGGCGGTCGGGGAAGGCATGCGCCTCTTCCCCATCGCGGTCGCCAAGATCCGCACCGGCGAGGCCGCCGGCCTCTGCGCCTCGCTCGCCCACCAGGTCCACGGCGCAATCGGCTTCACCTACGAGCACAGCCTGCACTACCGCACGCGCCGGCTGCTCTCCTGGCGCAACGAGTTCGGCAGCGAATCCGAATGGAGCCTTCTCCTCGGCCGCCATCTCGCCGCCGCCGGCCCCGACCGCCTCTGGCCCGAAATCACCTCCGCCTGAGCCGACAGGAACACCACATGGTCGACCTTCCCTTCGCTCCCCCCCCGCCCTGCCCCGAGGCCGAAACCCTCCGCCAGGAGGTCCGCACCTTCCTGGCGGAGGCACTGGCTGACCGCACCCCAGCCCAGCGTGCCGAAAGCTGGCAGGGCCACGATCCCGAGTTCAGCCGCAAGGTCGGCGCCAAGGGCTGGATCGCCATGACCTGGCCCAAGCAGTACGGCGGGCACGAGCGCAGCGCGCTGGAGCGCTACGTGGTTCTGGAGGAGATGCTGGCCGCGGGCGCGCCGGTCTCCCACCACTGGATCGCCGATCGCCAGTCCGGGCCACTGATCCTGCGCGTGGGCACAGACGAACAGAAGGAGACCATCCTGCCCCGCATCGCCCGCGGCGAGGCGATGTTCTGCATCGGCATGTCCGAGCCCGACAGCGGCTCCGACCTCGCGGCCACACGCACCCGCGCCACCCGCGTTCAGGGCGGCTACGTGGTGAACGGCACCAAGGTTTGGACCTCCGGCGCCCACCAGGCCGACTACATGATCCTGTTCTGCCGCACCGGGGAAGGCCAGCGCCACGAGGGAACCAGCCAGCTCCTAGTCGACCTGCGCAACACCTCCGGCCTGTCCATCCGCCCGATCCGCGCGCTCACCGGCGAACACCACTTCAACGAGGTGGTCTTCACCGACACCTTCCTTCCGGAGACCGCCCTTCTGGGCAAGGAGGGCGACGGCTGGAACCAAGTCACCAACGAATTGGCGTTGGAGCGCAGCGGCCCGGAGCGGTTCCTCTCCTCGTTCCTTGTCCTCACCGAAATGATGCGCGTGCTGGGCCCGGAGCCGGGGGAGCGCGCCGCCATCGCCATCGGCCGCCTCGCAGCCCACATCCACGCCCTGCGCCGCATGTCACGTTCCGTCGCCGGCATGCTCCAGGCCGGCGAGAACCCGGCACTCCAGGCCGCGCTGGTCAAGGAGCTCGGCAACTCGCTGGAGCAGGAGATCCCGGAGATCGCCCGCCTCCTGGTCGATTGCGAACCCAGCCTCGAATCCGACGACCGCTTCCTCGCCACCCTCTCCCTAATCACCCTGCATGCCCCCTCCTTCTCGCTGCGCGGCGGCACGCGCGAGATCCTGCGCGGCATGATCGCCCGCGGCCTTGGCCTCCGATAACCCGAAAGACCACGCCATGACCGACAAGATCCTCTACGAGCTGGACGAGACTGGCATCGCCGTCCTCACCCTCAACCAGCCCGAGGCGCGCAATCCGCTCACCGACCAGGACTTCATCGACCGCTTCTGCGAACTCTGCGAGCAGATGCAGCACGACCCCGCCGTGCGCGTCGCCATCCTCACCGGTGCCGGCAGCGCCTTCTCCTCCGGCGGCAACGTCAAGCGCATGGCCGAGGCCGGCGAGGAACGCCGGACCAACCCGCTCGGCACCCGCGGCTATTACCGCAAAGGCATCCAGCGCCTCCCCCTCGCGCTCGAGAAACTCGACGTACCCATCATCGCCGCCGTCAACGGCCCGGCCATGGGCGCAGGCTGCGACCTCACTACCATGTGCGACATCCGCATTGCCGCCGAAAGCGCCCGCTTCGCCGAAAGCTTCGTCAAGCTCGGCCTTGTCGCCGGCGACGGCGGCTCCTGGCTCCTGCCCCGCGTCGTCGGCCTCTCCAAGGCCTACGAACTGGCACTCACCGGCGACACCATCGACGCCCAGCAGGCCCTGGCCTGCGGCCTCGTCTCCCAGGTCGTGCCCGATGCCGAGCTGATGAACGCCGCACGCGCGCTGGCCAGGCGCATCGCAGCCAACCCGCCCCAGGCCGTGCGCATGACCAAGCGCCTGATCCGCGAAGGCCAGCAGATCCGCCTCGACACGCTGCTGGAAATGGCCGCCTCCTTCCAGGCGCTGGTACACACCACCGCCGACCACCGCGAGGCCGCCACGGCCTTTGTCGAGAAGCGCAAGCCCATCTTCCGCGGCAGCTAGCGCCATGGCGGAGACCATCGGCTTCATCGGCCTGGGCGTCATGGGCGAGCCCATGTGCCGCAACGTCGCCCAGCGCAGCGGCCGCCCGGTGATCGCCTACGATCTCGCGCCGGAGCCACTGGAGCGCCTCGCCGCCCATGGCGTCACCGCGGCCGGCAGCGTCGCCGCGGTGATGCGCGCTGCCGACATCGTCATGCTGGTCTTGCCCGGCGGCCCGCAACTGGAAGCGGTCTGCCGCGGCGCCGGCGGCCTGCTCGCCCATTCCCGCGCCGGCCAGACGGTGGTCGACCACGGCACCTCCCCGGTCGCCCTCACCCGCACGCTGGCGGCCGAGTTCGCAGCCCTCGGCGTCGCCTATGCCGATGCGCCCATCGCCCGCACCCGCCAAGCGGCAGAGGCCGGCACGCTCAGCATCATGGTGGGCACGAACGACACCACCATGGCGCGCATCCAGCCAATCCTCGCCTGCTGTGCCGACGAGATCACCCATTGCGGCCCCGTGGGCAGCGGCCAGGTCGTCAAGCTGATGAACAACATGGTGCTGTTCCAAACTGTAGCCGCATTGTGCGAGGCGCTGGCCATCGGCACCGCCGCCGGCGTCGACGGCAAGCTCCTCTTCGAAACCCTCACCAAAGGCTCGGCAGACAGCTTCGCCCTGCGCAACCACGGTATGAAGGCGGTCCTGCCCGACACCTTCCCCGAACGCGCCTTCTCTACCGAATACGCGCTAAAGGACCTCGCCTACGCGCTCGACCTCGCCGGACAGGCAGGGCTCGTGCCCAGGGGCGCCCACGCCGCCCGAGCCTATCTCAGCGAAGCCGCCGCAACCGGGCTCGGTAAGAACTACTGGCCAGCCATCAGCCGCGTCATCCGTCCGGCATAACCCGCAGAGCCCGCCTGGACGCCCCCAGGTCCATCCCGTAACCTGCCGCGAAGCTCACGCAGAAACGCCAGGAAACGCAAATGACCGATGCGCCGCTCGTCCGCCTCGAACGCCACAACGACGTCGGCGTCATCATCGTGAACAACCCGCCGGTAAACGCCCTGTCCCCGGGCGTCCCGGAAGGCATCGTTGCCTGCTTCAACGAGGCGCATGCCGACCCTACCATCAAGGCAATGGTCCTGATCGGCGACGGACGCAGCTTCATCGCCGGCGCCGATATCCGCAACTTCGGCAAGGGCCGCCCACCCTTACCGCCTGGCAGCCGCAGCCACGACATTCTCGACACATCCTCCAAGCCCATCGTCGCCGCCATCCACGGCTATGCTCTCGGCGGCGGGCTCGAGAACGCCATGGCCTGCAACTACCGTATCGCCAAGCGCAGCGCGAAGGTGGGCCTGCCGGAAGTGCTGATCGGCATCCTCCCCGGCGGTGGCGGCACCCAGCGCCTGCCTCGCCTCATCGGCCCCAAGGCCGCGCTCGACCTCATCGTCTCCGGCCGTCACGTCCCCGCCGCCGAAGCCCTCACGCTTGGCATCATCGACGCGATCGTCGAGGAGGACCAGGACCTCAAGCAGGCGGCCATCGCCTTCGCCCGCGCCAAGGCCGATGCACACCCCCTGCCCCAGATCAGCAGCCGCACCGACAAGCTCGAGGAGGCCAAGTCCGACCCCGGCATGTTTGATGCCAAGCGCAAGGAAATCGCCCGCCGCGCCCGCAACCAGAAGGCGCCCTACAACTGCATCCTGGCCGTCCAGGCCGCCACCGAACTCCCCTTCGCCGCGGGCCTGCAGCGCGAGCGCGACCTCTTCAACGAATTGGAGAACTCCGACGAAGCCCGCGCCTTGCGCTACGTCTTCTTCAGCGAGCGCGAGGCCGCTCGCGTCCCTGGCCTGGATCCCGCCATCAAGGTGCGGGAAGTGAACACCGCCGCCGTCATCGGCGCCGGCACCATGGGCGGCGGCATCGCCATGGCCTTCGCCGATTTCGGCGTCCCTGTCCGCATCCTCGAAGCCACGCAAGAGGCGATGGACCGCGGCATGGCGCGCATCCGCGCCAACTACGAAACCTCGGTAAAGCGCGGCAGTCTTGCCGCCGATGAGATGGAGCGCCGCTTCGCCCGCATCACCCCCGTGCTCTCCTACGACGCGATCGGCGACGCCGATGCGGTGGTCGAAGCGGTCTTCGAACAGATGGCCCCCAAAAAGGAGGTCTTCGCTAAGCTCGACGCCGTCATGAAGCCCGGCGCGCTCCTCCTCTCCAACACCTCCGCGCTCAATATCGACGAGATCGCCAGCGCCACCTCCCGGCCACAGGACGTCGCCGGCGCACACTTCTTCTCACCCGCCAACGTCATGAAACTGCTCGAGGTCGTGAAGGGCGCCAAGACCTCGCCGGACACGATGGCCAGCACCATGGCCATGGGCCGCAAGATCGGGAAGCTCAGCGTCGGCTGCGGCAACTGCGATGGCTTCCTGGCCAACCGCTCCCGCGCCCCCTTCAACGCCGAGATGGTCATCATGCTGGAGGAAGGCGCCCTGCCGGAGCAGATCGACAAGGTCATGGTCGATTTCGGCTATCCCATGGGACCCTTCGCCGTCGGCGACCTCGCCGGCCTCGATATCGGCGCCGAAAGCCGCAAGCGCCGCGCCGCCGCCGACCCCAACTACCGCAAGCTTCCCATCGCCGACCGCCTGGTGGAAATGGGCCGCTTCGGCCAGAAGACCGGCGCCGGCTGGTATCGTTACGAAAAGGGCGACCGCACCCCCCACCCCGACCCCGTCGTCAAGCAGATCATCGCCGATGTTGGGAAGGAACTCGGCATCGAGCAGCACAGCTTCACGGAGGAGGAGATCCTCCGCCGCCTGCTGTTCTCCTCGGTCAACGAGGCCTGCAAGATCCTCGAGGAAGGCATCGCCTACCGCTCCAGCGACATCGACGTGATGTGGCTGCACGGCTTCGGCTTCCCGCGCTACCGCGGCGGCCTGATGTTCTGGGCCGACCAGATCGGCCCCAAGGCGATCTACGACCAGATCAGCGTCTGGCACCAGCGCTACGGCAATCGCTGGGCCCCGTCCCCCTACCTGCGCGCTCTTGCCGAGTCCGGCACAAGCTTCCGCAACGCCAAGCCAGGCAAGTAGGACATCGGCAGACTTATTGCGCCCCTGAGGATCCTCCCATGATCGACAAGACCGTGCGCACCGTCGCCGAAGCCCTGCAAGGCATCCCCGACGGCGCGACGGTCCTCATGGGCGGCTTCGCCGGCACGGGCGAGCCGCGTCACCTCCTCGCCGGCCTACTGGAACAGGGCGCGAAGGATCTCACCATCGTCGGCATCCACGCCGGTATGGCCGACGACGCGCTCGGCGCCCTCGTCGCCGCCGGCCGCGTCCGGAAGGCCATCGTCTCCTGGGCAAGAAGCCCCAGCGGCCCCATCCCCCTCGAACCGCTGCTCCGTGCCGGAAAGGCGGAACTGGAACTGGTGCCCCAGGGCACACTCGCAGAACGCATCCACGCCGCCGGCTCCGGCGTTCCCGCCTTCTTCACCGCCACCTCCGTTGGCACCCCTCTGGCCAACGGCAAGGAACATCGCGAAATCGACGGCCGCACCTACGTCCTGGAGAAAGCCATCTTCGCCGATGTCGCCCTTGTTGAAGCTTGGCAGGCCGACCGCTGGGGCAACCTCACCTACCGCCGGGCCGGTCGCAACCTCAACGCGGTGATGGCCCCAGCTGCCAAACTGACGGTCGTGCAAACGCAACACCTGGTCGAGCTCGGCGAAATCGACCCCGACCACATCGTCACGCCCAGCATCTATGTGCACCGCGTCGTGCACATCCCCTACGGCGACCCGCCGCTCTAGGCAGCGGGCGGCCGCTCGGATCAGGCGGCCTTGCGCAGTGAAACCCCCAAGCCTTCCAACCCGGCCCGGATCGCCGCCTGCCGCGCCGCATCCGGCATTGGCATCGGCGCCCGCGACAGACCAGAGGGCACGCCCTGACAAGCCAGCGCATACTTCACGTTCGCAGGCAGGTTGTCCGCCGACAGCGCGTTCCACAGCACCAGCAGCCGCTCATGGAGCGCCTTGGCGGTCTTGTGGTCCCCCCGCTGCACCGCATCCCACAGCGCCACGTTGGCATGGGGCGACGCAGCCGGCAGCGCAGAGATCGTCCCCCGCGCCCCCAACGCGTAGGAGGGGTACAGCAGCGCATCGATCGCGGTGAAGATCAGGTCCTGCGGCCGCGCCTGCAGGATCAGGTCCGCCATCAGCTTCAGGTCACCGGAGCTCTGCTTCACCCCCACCACGCCAGGCACCTCGCGCATGATCCGCAGCAGCAGCGCCGGCGATAGATAGTTCCACGGTATCACATTGTAGATCAGGATCGGCAGCCCCGTCCCTTCCGCCACTGCGCGGAAATGCTCCACCGTGGCTTCCTCGTCTGGCTTGAACAGGTAGTGCACCGGCGTCACCTGCAGCCCTACAGCTCCCATCTCGCGCACCATCCGCCCGCGGATGATCGCCTCCTGGGTGGAGTTCACGATCAGCCCCGCCAGCAGCGGAAGCCGCCCGCGATTGGCCTTGGCAACGCTCTCGAACATCCGCCCGAAATCCTCGCGCTCGAACGTATGCCCCTCCCCGGTGCTCCCGCCCGGGATCAACCCGTGCACACCAGCGGAAATTTGGAACTCCACGCAATCCGCCAGCGCTGAATGCACCACGTTTCCCTGGGCATCGAACGGCGTGGCGATCGGCGGGATCACCCCGCGTAGATCCTGCAGCATCTTCGTTTCCCCTCCCTCTCGTTGTCGGGCGCGCCCAGCAGGGAGCGCGCCCGCCATGCCGATTATGGTTCCAGCGTCGTAGTGCTTTCCAGCATCTTCTCGATCTCCACCCGATCCAGGCTCACCACGTGGTATTCGCCCTTGATGAACGGCTGGAACTGGTCGCGATAGTGCGGGCTTCCCGGCATGCCGGAATTGCCTATGTTCTGCACCGCCAGGAACCGCCGCGGCTCGGCGAAGTCGGCCACGATCCGATACTCCGCCCCGGAACTCGCCGCATGCGGCGGCAACTCACCACCGGTATTGCGCACCGTGTGCGAACCACCATCCAGAGGCGCAGGCCCGATATCGAAATCCGCCGCCACGTCCGGCCCACCCACGGGATGCTTCCAGTGGGCCACGTGAACGGTCCCCCAGGTCCAGCCCTTCGGATCCGCCCCAAGCCGCCCGCGCAGCGTCGCCATGCTCGCCTTCGCCGCCGCCACCGCCGCGGCTTTCGTGCCCTCGGAGAAATACGCCATGTCCGGGTTTGCCAGCAGATGCACGCAGAGGTTGGTCTGCTGCATCGTCAGCCCGATCAGCCGCTTCGGGATATGCACCCCCAGCGTCGCCTCCTGGAAGTGGAACATGAACGTCTCGAACACCGTCGCCGACACGCTCTCCACGGTGTACATGCAGTCCCACCCGGAAAGAATGCCCGCCACCGCCTCGGCATCCGGATCCCCGCTGCCCTTCAGCAGCGAAACGATCCCCGGCGCGCTCCGCTCCGCCCGGATACTCTTCACGTCGTTCTGAAGTCGGATCGTATGATCCCGGTCCGCCTTCGCGCCGCTGAACGCCTGGTCGATCCGGATCCCCCGGTGCCCCTGCGAATACGCGCCATAGATCGGATACCTGTAGCCCGGCTCAACAATCCGCTGATTGGCACTCGCCACGAACCCGGTAGCAGGGTTGTAGCGGTTCGGCAGCCCATCGAACGGAATGTAGCCCGTCCAACGGTCCGCGGGATTGTTCGCATCACGAACACCCGCCGTCATTCGCCCGCGGATGGGCAGCCTACCGGCCATCTGGTACCCGGCATTGCCGCTGCTGTCGGCGTACACCCAGTTGAACACCGCCACCGCCCAGTCGCGCAGCGCGTCGCGGAACTGCTCCCAGTTCTTCGCTCGGCCCACGTTGATCGAGGCGCGGATGTCGTTCAGATGTTCCGCCCCCACCCAGCGCAGCGACGTCACGGGGTCGCCCCCTTCAGCGATCTGCGGAATGATGGCGTTCACCACCGGCCCGCGCACGGTAGAGCGCACCACCAGCGCCCGCGTCGCCTCCCCCTTCACCGGGATCGAGACCACGCGCTCGTCAAACCGCCGCCAAGTATCCCCATCGCGATAGCGCGCAGGATCGGCCGCATCAACCTCCTCACGGTAGAGGTCGCGCGTCATCGCCATGTTATTGGTGATGGCAAAGGCAACCGCCCCATTGCTTCCCCACCACAGCCCCGGCATGCCCACCGGCCCGGCTCCAGCCGCATCATCCTCCGGCCCATGCAGCCCATACTCATACCAGCTGGACGGAATCCAGAACGGCTGATGCGGATCCCCCGCCAGCAGCGCCTTGCCCCCGGCGGCCCGGCTGCCGGATACCGCCCAGTTGTTGGACCCGGTCGCGTCGTCCGTCCCGGCCCCCATCGGCTTCTGCGGCACCACCTCCGGCCAGCCCGGCGGCGGCACCACCAGGTGCTCGGATGCCTCCGGCGTCAGGTAGATCTCCCGCAAAACCTCCGCCGGCAGGAACTTCGCCGCCTCCGCCGCCATGATCCGGTCCAGCCGTCCGTTCAGGCTCCACCAGAACCCGCGCGCGATCGCCACCACGTCGCTCACCGTGAACGGCGCCGGCGCATAGCCCAGCATCCGGAACTCCACCGGAAGATCGGCACCAAACCGCTCGATCGCCCGGTTGATCCCGCGCACGAACGCCGCCGTCTCCTCATAGGTCTTGCCATCCATCAGGGCCGGCTCCCGCTCGGCCATCAGGTCCAGCCCCACCGTCAGGTGTGCGGTGTCGCTTGCCACGAACGACGCCCCCAGAATCTCCGCCTGCCGTCCCAGCGCCCGCCGCCGCAGCCGGTCCATCTGCCACAGCCGGTCCTGTGCCATCGCGAAGCCGACGCCCAGGTACAGATCCGCCGTGCTCTTGGCGAACACATGCGGAATGCCCGACGTGTCGCGCAGGATATCCACCTTCGCGCCAACGCCCGCCTTCAGCGTCTGGTCAGGCAGCGTCGCATGCCGCTTCAGCCACGCCGCCCGCGCCGCGGCGAACTCCGCCTCCGTCGCCCCTGCCGCCTTGCACACATCCGCCGCCGACCGCGCGCCCGTCAGCGCCGCCAGCACCGCCGCATCGTCTAAAGCCATCTTTCTTATCCTTCCGATTCACGCGACGGCCCCACCAGGGTCGCGCCGCCATCCACCACCAGAACCTGTCCCGTCACAAACCGCGCCTGTGCCGACAGCAGGAAACGCACCGCCATCCCCACATCCCAGCCCGTGCCTTCAACACCCATCACGGAAGCCCGCCGCCGCCCCTCCCGCGCCATCTCGCTCATCCCCCTCGCATAAACCATCGGCGTATAGACCGGCCCCGGCGCCACGCAGTTCACCCGGATGCCGTCCTTGCCATGGTCGACTGCCATCGCCTGGGAAAGCCCGATCACCGCCGCCTTGCTGGTCGTGTACGGCGTCAGCCCCCGCGGCCGCAGCGCCGAGATCGAGGAAACGTTCACGATCGCCCCGCCCCCCGCCCGCTTCATCGCCGGCACCGCGTACTTGCTCACGAGGAACATCGAATCCACGTTCACCCGCATCACCCGCGACCACTCCGCCTCGGACACATCCACCACGGAGCCCTTGCCGCCGATCCCCACATTGTTGTCCAGCACGTCCAGCCGCCCGAAGCTCCGCTCCGCGTGCGCCACCATCGCGGCACACGCCGCCCCGTCCGTCACATCGTAGGAGGCCGCCTCCGCAGCGCCGCCCTCGGCCCGGATCATCTCCACCGTACGCTCAGCCAGCCCGATCTCCCGGTCCACCACCAAAACCCCGGCCCCGGCCCGCGCCAAAAGGATGGCCGCCGCACGCCCATTGCCAATTCCGTCCCCGGCAGCACCGCCCCCGGTCACGATCGCCCCTTTTCCCCTCAGGCCCCAGACATCGTCTTCCACCATCACCCCCCAGAAAGAGTCTTCTTTTTTCTGAAGAAAAAAGAAGCAAAAAAGACTTTACCTGTTTGCGCCCAAGGCTGCCCGCGCCAATGAACGGGAGAAGGCTGTTTGGGTCTCTTTTTCAAGAGAGAACATCCTTCCCTTATGGCAACCCCGCCCCCGGCACTGCCACCCGCACCGCCTCGATCGCTCCGTCACGCTTATCCGCCATCCCCGGCCCGCTCGCCGTCGACGTGCAAAGGTACAGCGTCTTCCTGTCCACCCCGCCCAGCATGCAGGCGAAGGCATGCCGCCCCGCAGCCATCGCGATCGTTTCCACCACCCCGCGGCCTTCCATTGCCCGCACCACACGCCCCCCGCGCGCATCCGCCACCCAGATCCCGCCCTCCGCATCCAGGCAGATCCCATCCGGCCAAACCCCGTCGAGCTGCGCGAACACCCGCCGCCCGGAAAGCCCTCCATCCGCCGCGATGTCGAAGCAGGTCAGCCGATGCGCCAGCGTCTCGCCGATGATCAGCCGCTTCCCGTCGGGCGTGATCACGGCCCCGTTCGGGAACATCAGCCCATCCGCCGCCTGGTGCACGCTCCCGTCGGGATCCACCCGCGCCAGCACAGCGGCGCGCGGCTCCTCGCCCTTGTGCCGGTCGAACCCGAAATTACCGACATAGGCGCGCCCGGCTCCGTCCACGACCATGTCATTGCAGGGGCCGCTGGCAACCCCGGACAGGTCGGCCACCACCGAAAGCTCACCACGCTCGCACTTCATCAGCCGCCGGTCGAGCATCGAAACCACCAGCATCGTCCCGTCCGGCCGCCACCCCAGCCCGCTCGGCTGCTGCGGCACATGCGCCATGGTTTCGGCCCACCCATCCTCGGTCAGCGCGATCACCCGATGCGTGTAGAAGTCCGAAAACCACAGCCTCCCCTCATGCCACCGCGGGCCCTCGGGAAAGGTGATTCCGCCCAGCACCGTCCGCAGCGCGCCTGTCGGGGCCCCAGTCGTGGCCATCAGCATCCTCCCGCCTTACGCTTATCATGCGAGCCTACCCGCAATCCGCGCCGGAACAAGGCACCCCCGAGGAAAACGACAAGAAAGGAAACCGTCACCATGTCCGAGACGACCTACGAAACCGTCCGCTACGAACAGCCCACCCCCGCCATCGCCCGCATCGTCATGAACCGGCCTGAGGCGCGCAACGCCCAGAACCTGGTCATGACCTACGACCTCAATGCTGCCTTCGACCGCGCAGTGGCCGACGAACAGGTTAAAGTCGTCATCCTCGCCGGCGCCGATCCGCACTTCTCCTCCGGCCACGACCTGCGCGCCGGCGGCCGCAACAAGGCCGGCATCGATTTCCCCGCCATCGGCACCTGGGGCGGCTTCACGGAGGGCGGCGCACATGGCCGTATGGCGCGCGAGCAGGAGATCTACCTGCAGATCACCCGCCGCTGGCGCAACCTGGCCAAGCCCACCATCGCCGAAGTCCAGGGCCGCTGCATCGCCGGCGGCCTCATGCTCGCCTGGGCCTGCGACCTCATCATCGCCAGCGACGACGCCTCCTTCTGCGACCCCGTCGTCACCATGGGAGTCTGTGGCGTCGAATGGTTCGCCCACCCTTGGGAGCTCGGCGCCCGCAAGGCCAAGGAGTTCCTCTTCACCGCCGACACCTGGTCGGCGCAGGAGGCCCACCGCCTTGGCATGGTCAACCACGTCGTCCCCCGTGGCGAACTCTCTGCCTTCACCCTCGCACTCGCCGAAAAGATCGCTGCCAAGCCCGCCTTCGCGCTGAAAACCACCAAGGAAGCCGTCAACCGCGCCACCGACGCGATGGGTCAGCCCGAAGCCATGGAGCACGCCTTCGCCCTGCACCAGCTCTGCCACGCCCACAACCAGATGCTGTTCAACATGGCGGTGGACCCCTCCGGCCTTGCCCCTGCGGTCAAGGGCAAGCCACCGGCCGGCGGCTAGGTCCCATCCCATCCAAAAGGATGAAATCCTTGTAAACACAACCATGTCAGGTGGATGCCGGCGAGCCACGCGCCGGCATCTGCCCTTGCCGTGCCGTCGGAAGAAATTTTTCTGCCTCGCAGGAAAATTCCCTTGCCACCCACCGATGGACATTTTATATAACTGACATGACCCAATCATCCGCTTCACCCCCTGCTGCGCCGGCGTGCCTCCGCACGCCCGAGCTGGCACGCGCGGTGCTGCGGGTCATTCTCGCGCCCCTCATCGCTCTCCTCGAAGCGCGCATCGGCGTCGCGCTGGACCAGCTGCTCGGCCTGATGCAGCGATGGCGCGACGGAACGCTTCCGCCGCCGCCTCCGGAGCGCCCGTACCTCCCCCGCCAGGCCTCCCCGCGCCCGTACTCCGCGCCGCCTGCCCAGGTGCCGTCCTGGCTGGACACCCTCTTTGCCCTGGCCGCCTCCGACGAACCGGTCTGCGGATCCCGGCCGCGCGCCCGTACGGCGTCAGCCTCCCAACCGCCCATCGTTCCCCAGGCCTGCGGATCACAGCCGCAAGCGCCGGATGCCATATCCGGCCTACCCAACCCTGCTGCGCCACATGCAGTGCCCAAGCCGCAGCCCTCGCCGGGCCCCGGATGTCGCATGCCCATCATGCGCCGGCCCGCCCGGGTTGCCGTGAATGGCTGTACGCCCGCAAGCCAGCCGCCACGTGGCCGCGCGGTCTCTCGACGGCCCGTCCTTGCCGACCCTCCGCTGCGCCCTCCGGACCTCCGAAAAAGCCTTGCCAGGGCCGGCGACCGCGCTCGTCTGTTTTGTTACGATATCAAAATTAATTGATGCCGCCCCACTTCCCGTCCAGCACGCGCTTGCCGATCGTCATCCGGTGCACCTCGCTCGGGCCCTCATAGACCCGCATCGCCCGCACCTTGTTCGCCATCAGCTGCAGCGGCATCTCCTTCGTCACCCCCATCGCCCCATGCGCCTGCATCGCCTGGTCGATGATCTCTTGCGCCATTTCGGTCGCATAGACCTTGATCATGGAGGCCTCGGTGCGGACATCCTTGCCCGCGTCGTTCTTCGCCGCCGCGTCCATCACCATCAGGCGGCAGGCATGAATCTTCGTCGCCGCCTCCGCCACCCACCACTGGATCGCCTGGCGGTCCGCAAGCCTCGCCCCGAACGTCACCCGATGGCGCGCATGCTCGCACAGCATCTGCAGCGCCCGCACCGCCATTCCGGTGCACCATGCCCCCATCTGCAGCCGCCGCACCGTCAGCCGCAGCTGCATCGGCGCGAACCCCTTGCCGATCGCCCCCAGCACCCGGTCGCCCGGGATGCGGCAATCCTCGAATACCAGCTCGTAGGTCCGCTGCCCACCGATCATCTGGATTTCGCGCTCGATGATGAAGCCCTTCTCGCCCTTCTCCACGATGAAGGCGGTCACCCCCTCGTGCCGCTTCCCGTCGCCGGTCCGCGCCATCACGATCACGAAGTCCGATTGCGGAACCCGGCTCACCCAGATCTTCCGCCCGTTGATCACCCAGTCGCCGCCATCCTGCACGGCCCGCGTGATCATCCCCGCCGGATCGCCGCCAGCGCCAGGCTCGGAGATCGCGATCGCCGATTTCGCTGTACCCGCCGCATAGGGCTCCAGGTACTTCCGGCGCTGCTCCGGGCTGGCCACCGCCAGCAACATATGAAGGTTGGGCGAATCAGGCGGAAAGGTGAACGGGAAGGCGCAGCGGCCGAGTTCCTCGTTCATCGCCATCAGCGCCACCGCCGGCAGATTGGCGCCGCCCAACTCCTCCGGCACGTCAAGCGACCACAACCCCAGCTCCTTGCACCGGGCCAGGATCCGCTCCTCCTCCTCGTCCGAAAGGCCCGCCTTGCCTCCAGCCGCCTCCCGCGCGAGCACCTGGCGTTCAAGTGGCATCAGTTCCTGGTCGACGAACTTCGCCACCAGTTCCTTCAGCATGCGGTGCTCTTCGGACAACTCAAACATCGGCAGGGCCCTCCCGGGCGCATTGTCGCGCCCGGGAAGCCCCCCGGCAAGGCCGCTCAGCCCCGCTTCACGTTCCAGAACAGCGCATAGCCGTCCAGCACGCCGCTGATGTTCTTCCGGTAGGCCATCGGCGAGAAGAACTGCCCGAAGGGAATGTAGGGCACGTCCTCGAAGGCCTGGAGCTGGATCTCCCGCGCCAGCCGCCTCTGCTCGGCCACATCCGACGAATCCAGCCACGCGTCGCGCAGATCCTCCAGCTTGGCGCTCTCCGGCCAGCCGATGCGCCCGCGCCGGCCATTGGCCCGCAGCGACGAGTTCACCGCCGGGTCCAGCTGGTCCACGCCCGACCAGTAGCTGTGGAACGCGTTCCATCCGCCGGCATCGGCCGCATCCTGCCGCCCCAACCGCTGCACCACCGAACCCCAGTCCATGTACAGCGGTTCCACGTTGAGCCCGCAGCGCTTCAGCATGTCCACGCCCACGTCGCCCGCGAACTTCAAAGCCGGCACATCGGTCGGCACCAGCACCGCCACCTTCTCGCCCTTGTAGCCCGCGGCCTGGATCTCTCGCCTGGCTCGATCGGGATCGCGCCTGCTCGTCAGCCGCTCCATCCCGGCATCGTTCGCCCATGGCCCGTTCGGCGCAAAGAAGCCAACGCCGTCATTCCACATCGACTTTTCGGTGCCGGCCACCGCGGTCATGTAATCTTCCTGGCTGACCGCCCACCACACAGCCCTGCGGATCGCGGGGTTGTTGAAGGGCACGGTCAGGTGATTGAACCGCAGGAATCCGAGATAACCCGTCTTGTCATGGTTCTGCACGGTCAGGTTGGCATTGCGCCGGAGCACCGGAAGCAGGTCGGTGGAGGGATTCTCCCACCAGTCGATCTCCCCTGCCTGCAGCGCAGCCCCTGCGGTTCCGGCATCGGGAATGACCTGCCATTCAACGCGATCGAAATTCACGACCTTCGGCCCGGCGATGAAGCTCGGTGTCCCGGATGACACCGGCACATAGTCGGCATTGCGGGCAAAAACCACGCGCGAGCCGGCCACGCGCTCGGCGGCAACGAACCGGTAAGGTCCACTGCCCACCATCTCCGTGATCGGCCGTCCCGTCGCCGGCGCGATCAGCCGCTCCGGCATGATCGCGCAGATCGACGAACCCGGCTTGCCCAATGCCGCCGCCACCAGCGCGAAAGGCTTCTTCATGCGGAACCGCAGCCGCTTGTCGTCCAGCGCTTCCAGCTCATCGGTCCGGTCCATGAGCGTCTGGCCCATGTTGTCCCGCAGCGCCCAGCGCCTGATGGAAGCCACCGCGTCCTTGGCCAGAACGGGCTCGCCGTCGTGAAACTTCAGCCCGTCGCGCAGCGTGATGGTCCAGATCTTGCCACCATCCTCCACCACGTGGCCGGCCGCCATCTGCGGCGTCACCTGGAAGTCGGCACTGGTGCCATAGAGCATGTCGTAGACCATTATCGCCGCATTGCGCGTGATGTACGAGGCACTCCAGGACGGATCCAGCACGGTGAGATCGGCATGCGGGACGAATTTCAGCACCCGTTGGCCTTGCGCCGCGGCGATCCTTGGCGCAGCAAGCGGCAAGGCAGCGGCGCCGGCGAGGATGGCGCGACGAGTCAGGCGAGACGCAGGCATGGCGGATCTCCCGGATCGGTGACGTAGGTCGAGCCTAGACGGTAACCATGGCGCAAGAAAACAACATCGAACGTGACTCCGCAGCTTTTGCCCCCCTGGCCGGGCGCGGTGGCGTTCACCCGCGAGATGTGCTGTCTAGCGCCGCATTGGTGGGCGGGTCTGGGGCACAGGCAGCACCGGGCGACCTGGAGGTAGGGCATTGAAGATCGCGATGATCGGCGGGGGCTATGTGGGTCTCGTGTCGGGCGCGTGTTTCGCAGCGTTCGGCACCGAGGTCGCCGTCGTGGAAAGCGACCCTTCGCGGCTCCAGGCACTCCGCCAGGGCCGGATCCCGATCTATGAACCAGGCCTGACCGAACTCGTCGCAGAGGGCGTTGCCAAGGGGCATCTCTCTTTCGGCGACGATCTGCGCGCCGCGGTGACCGGGGCCGACGCGGTGTTCATCGCGGTCGGCACTCCGACCCGGCGTGGCGACGGGCATGCCGATCTCAGCTACGTCTATGCCGCTGCCGAGCAGGTGGCGAAGTGCTTGAGCGGCTACACCGTGATCGTCACCAAATCCACCGTCCCGGTCGGCACCGGAAGGCGGATCGCCTCCATCATCCAGCATGTCACCCCTGGTGCCGATGTGGACGTCGCCTCCAACCCGGAGTTCCTGCGGGAGGGCAGCGCCATTCGTGACTTCATGCAGCCTGACCGGGTCGTGATCGGCTGCACTTCCCCCCGCGCCCGTTCGGTGCTTGGCCAACTCTACAGCCCGCTAGCCTCCCGGCCGGATCTCGTGCTGTACACAGGCATCGAGACGGCCGAACTCATCAAGTACGCCGCGAACTCCTTCCTGGCGATGAAGGTGACCTTCATCAACGAGATGGCGGACTTGTGCGAGAAGGTCGGGGCCAACGTGAAGGAGGTCGCCCATGCGATCGGCCTCGACGCCCGCATTGGGCCGCGCTTTCTGCAGCCCGGGCCGGGATTCGGCGGCAGTTGCTTCCCAAAGGACACGCTAGCCTTGGTTCGCATCGCCCAGGAAGCCGGCGCCCCGTCGCGCCTGGTGGAGGCGGTGGTGGCGGTCAACGATGCACGCAAGGCATCGATGTCAGCGCGCGTGATTGCCGCCTGCGGGGGAAACGTGCGTGGCCAGACGATCGCCATCCTGGGCCTGACCTTCAAGCCCGATACGGATGACATGCGCGACTCGCCCTCCATCCCGATCGTGGCACGACTGGTCGAGGATGGCGCAACGGTGAGGGTGTTCGACCCCCAGGGAATGGAACCTGCACGCCCGCTGCTGCCGAACGGAACCGTGTTCGCGCCGACCAGCGAAGCGGCGCTGGATGGAGCTGATGCGCTGGTTCTGGTGACCGAATGGGACATGTTTCGTTCTATCCAGCCCGACGCACTGCAGACGATGATGCGCGGCAAGGTCGTAGTTGACCTGCGCAACGTCTTCGACCCGGCGACCATGCTGGCCCATGGCTTCGCCTATCACGGGATAGGCGTGACCGCCCGCTAACTCAACCTCCACCGCGACCAACAGCAGGGTGAAGCATCTAAGATGCTTGCCACTGGCACAGCTCCAAATTAAGAATGCGAATAACTCGCAATTGCAGTGTCGGGAGACGTCATCGATGCGCCTGATTCGCCGCCCCCTCCTCCTCGGTGCCGCCATGCTGGCAGGCTTTGCTGCCCTGGTTCCAGCCTCTCCCGCGGTCGCAGCTGGAGAGGTCAATCTGTATACGACTCGTGAGCAGGGACTGATCCAGCCGCTGCTCGACGGCTTCACCAAGGCGACCGGCATCAAGGTGAACACAGTGTTCATGAATGCCGGACTGGCTGAGCGGGTGGCAGCCGAGGGTGCCCGCTCGCCGGCCGATGTGCTGATGACGGTGGATGTCGGCAGCCTGGTTGAACTCGACGAAAGGAACCTGACTCAACGCATCAATTCGCTGGCGGTGCAGGCGGCGATGCCCTCTTGGTTTCGCGATACCAGTGCCAACTGGGTGCCGCTGACACTACGGGCACGGGTGATCGTGGTGTCGAAGGACCGTGTTGCAGACAAGGCAATGACGTATGAGCAACTCGCGGACCCGAAGTGGAAAGGCAGGGTGTGTATCCGCAGCGGCAACCACCCCTACAACACCGCGCTCTGGGGCGCGATGATCGCGAAGAAGGGGGCACCGACGACGGAAGCGTACCTGGCCGCGCTCAGGGGTAACCTGGCGCGCAGGGCGGCAGGCGGCGATCGGGACATTTCGCGCGACATCATGGCTGGGCTGTGCGACGTGGGCGTGACAAACAGCTATTACATTGGGCTGATGCTGGCTGGCCGAGGCGGGGCTGAGCAGAAGAAGTGGGCCGAGGCGGTCCGGGTCATCATGCCGACCTTCTCTGACGGCAGCGGCACGCACGCCAACCTGTCCGGAGCGTCGGTTGCCCGGCATGCCCCCAACGTCGCCAACGCTACGAAGTTGATCGAGTACCTTCTCTCTCCCGAAGCGCAGAAGATGTATGCGGAGGGGAATTTCGAGCATCCGGTTCTGGCAACTGCGGCTTTGCATCCGATCGTTGCCGGCTTCGGGGCGCTCAAGGTGGATTCGACGTCGCTCCTGGCGGTGGCGCGGAACCGCGCGGGTGCCAGCCAGATGGTGGACCGGGTGGGCTTCGACAATTGATTGGGGTATCGTCCCTCTGAGAAAATGGACCATACCGAGAAGCACGGCGGCCTGCTGACGCTGGCAGCCGTGGCACCCTTCCTGGCTGTGCTGCCCGTGCTGGGGCTGGTGGTGCTGGCGTTGCAGGGCGCCGGCGACCACTGGTCCCATATCATGGGTTATGTACTGCCCGACGCCCTGAGGCAGACGGCGATCCTGCTTGCCGGCACCGCGGCGCTGACCGCCGTGGTGGGCGTGGGGACGGCTTGGCTGGTGACCAGCTTTGCCTTCCCTTGGCGTCGGCTGCTGGAATGGGCGCTGCTACTGCCGCTGGCGATGCCGACCTATATCGTCGCCTACTCCTATCTGGATGTGCTGCATCCAGTCGGGCCGGTGCAGTCGATGTTGCGCTTCATCCTCGGCATCACCGAGGTGCGGGGACTGATCCTGCCGGACATCCGCTCCATGACGGGTTGCATCCTGGTGATGGGTTTCGTCCTGTATCCCTATGTCTACGTGACCACCCGCGCGGCCCTGCTGATGCAGTCGGCCGAGGCCATCGAGGCGGCGAGGGGGTTGGGAGCGGGCGGCCTCACGCTGTTTCGCCGGGTAACGCTGCCGATCGCCGCCCCTGCGCTGGGCGTGGGGCTCGGGCTCGCGATGCTGGAAGTGGTGGCAGATATCGGGGCGAGCGAATTCCTCGGTATCCGCACGATGACGGTGGCCGTCTATGTCACCTGGACTACGCGAGGCTCCGTGGAGGGCGCGGCGCAAATTGCGCTGGCCATGCTGGTGATCACGTTCGGGCTGCTGGCGCTGGAGCGCGGCATGGCGCGACGGCGCGACCGAGGCGGCGGCGCGGGCGAGCGGCAGCCGCTGCGCGTGCCTTTGCGCGGCTGGGCCGCCTGGGTCGCCTGTGCCGCCTGCATGATCCCGGTGACGCTGGGTTTCCTGATCCCGGTGCTTCATCTGGTGGTGAACGCCACGATCCGGGTTGCGGAGTTCGGGTTGCCCCAGGCGTTGGCTGGATGGATCTGGAACAGCGCGCTGCTGGCGGCGCTCGCCACGGTGGGGACGATCCTCGTCGGCTTCCTGCTTGCCTTTTGCCATCGCCATGTCGGCGGCATTTGGGCGACCGCATTCCTGAGGGTTTCTTCGATAGGCTATGCGCTGCCGGGCACGGTGCTTGCGTTGGGTTTGCTGGGGCCGATGGCATGGTTCGACGACCTGGTGGCGACCATGCTTGGCTGGCTCGGCATTCATGCCGGGCTATTGCTTTCAGGTTCTGCTGGGGCTCTGGTGCTGGCCTACATGCTGCGGTTCCTGACGATCCCGGTGAACACTCTGGAGGCCGGCTATGGTCGCATCCCCTACAGCGTAGACGATGCCGCGCGGGGGTTGGGAGCGCCAGACCGGGCGCTCGCCTGGCGGTTGCACGTGCCGTTGCTGACGCCAGCCGGGGCGGCCGCAGCGCTGCTGGTGCTGATCGACTGCATGAAGGAGTTGCCGGCGACGCTGCTGCTTCGGCCGCTGAACGTGGATACACTCGCCACAGCGCTGTATGCTGAGGCGTCGCGCGGAACCTACGAGGACGGGGCGGTCGCCGCGCTGGCCATCGTTTTGGTTGGGCTCGTGCCGGTGATCCTGCTGGTGCGGGGGCTGCGCCCCCACCAAGCCAAGCGGCGGCGCGACGCATTGCAGGCGGCGGTGGTAACCGGATAAGGCGGGTGTTCTGCCAGGCGCGGCGTGCAGGCACACAATGCTACCAGCAAGGGGCGCCGCCCGGGTTCTTCCGATGATGAATGGGTCGGTTGCGGACCTACATCCCGAGTGCGCGACGGTAGACGTCGAGCAGCGTCTCCTGTTCCTCAACCTCGGCGGGCTCCTGCTTGCGCAGGCGGATGAGCTGACGCATCACCTTCACGTCGAAGCCGGCGGACTTCGCCTCGGCGTAGATGTCCTTGATGTCACTGGACAGCGCCTTCCTTTCCTCCTCAAGCCGCTCGATGCGCTCGATGAGGCTGCGCAGGCGTTCAGCGGAGATGTTGCCCCACTGGGCGGATTCCTCGGCTTGCGGCTCGCCGGCGGTCGCGGAAGCGGATCGGGCCATCGGGAAACTCCGTCTCAGTTCGGACACGCCCGCATCGGGCATCCAGGGGCGGCGGATTAGCCGAGCGCCCCCGGACGGTCAACGGAACATCCGTCAGTGGCCCGGGTTGGCCTTGGCAAAATCTGCTTTCTGTTGTGCGCTCGCCTCCTTCTGATGCTTGGCCTGCCACTCCTTGTAGGGCATGCCGTAGATCGTCTCGCGCGCGTCGGGATCGGCGATGGCGATGCCTTTGTCGGCCGCGGCTTCGCGATACCAGCGGCTGAGGCAGTTGCGGCAGAAGCCGGCGAGATTCATCAGATCGATGTTCTGCACGTCGGTGCGCTCACGCAGGTGCTGCACCAGACGACGGAATGCGGCAGCCTCGAGCTCGGTCTGGGTCTGGGCGTCCAACTGGGGGATGGGCATGGCGGACCTCCTTGTTGGGCGCCAACATGGCGCTTTCGCGCCGACTTCGCCATACTCGACCCGCACAGCAAGGGGCAGCTTCGGGCATGGCCGAGTGGACGGACCAGAGGGCGCGCGAGGCGTTGGACAGGATCTTTCGCGCGTCGATCGCCGCCGCCGATCCGCGACGGATGCTGGCACTGCACCTGCCCTCCCCACCGTTGGGACGATGCGTGGTGGTGGGGGCCGGCAAGTCCGCAGCCGTGATGGCGGCGGCGCTGGAGGATGCCTGGCCCGGTGTCGACCTCTCGGGCGTTGTGGTGACGCGGTATGGGCATGCGGTGCCGACGCGGCGCGTGCGGGTGATCGAGGCAAACCACCCGGTTCCGGACGCCAACAGCGAACTCGGAGCTCGAAGCGTTCTGGAGGCCTTGCAGGGGCTGGGTGCGGACGACTTGGTGGTGGCATTGATCTCGGGTGGCGGCTCCGCGCTGATGGCATTGCCGGTGGACGGCCTGACACTGGCCGACAAGCAGGCGGTGAACCGTGCGCTGCTGGCAAGCGGGGCCACGATCTCGGAGATGAATGCAGTCCGCAAGCATCTCTCGCGGATCAAGGGTGGACGGTTGGCGGCGGCAGCGGCGCCAGCGCGAGTGATGACGCTGGCAATCTCCGATGTGCCCGGCGACGACCCGGCGGTGATCGCCTCCGGCCCCACAGTGCCTGATCCGACGACTTTCGCGGATGCGCGGGCGATCATTGCGCGGTATGGGGTAGTGCTGCCGCCGGCGGTGGCGGCGCGACTGCAGCAGGAGGCGGATGAAACGCCGAAGCCGGGTAGCCTGCCGCGGGCCGAGTTCCGCCTGATTGCAACCCCGGCGATGGCGTTGCGTGCGGCCGCGGACGAAGCGGTGCGCCTGGGGCTTACGCCGCTGATCCTGGGCGATGCGCTGGAAGGCGAAAGCCGCGAGATGGGCACCGTGATGGCCGGGATCGCGAGATCGGTTGCAACGCACGGCCAACCGGTTCGCGCACCGGCAGTGCTGCTGTCGGGCGGAGAGACGACTGTTTCGATCGGCGCGGGCGGCACGGGGCGAGGAGGACGCAACACCGAGTTCCTGCTGGGCCTGGCGTTGGCGCTGGGCGGAGCCGCGGGGATTTGGGCTGTGGCCGGCGATACTGACGGGATCGACGGGACCGACGATGCGGCCGGGGCCTTCGTGACACCGGATACGCTCGCGCGGGCACGTGCGGCTGGGCTCGACCCGCATGGAGTGCTCGCTGCCCATGACAGCTATGGCCTTTTCGACGCGATCGGGGACCTTGTTCGCACCGGGCCCACGTTGACCAACGTCAACGACATGCGTGCGATACTGATCGTCTGACCGCAAGGGACACGACATGCCGAGCCGTGTGAAGATCCGCCGCCGGCGGCGGACCAAGATCATCGCGACACTGGGCCCGGCCAGTTCATCGCCCGAGGTGTTGGCGCGGCTGTTCCAGGCCGGGGCGGATGTGTTCCGGCTGAATTTCAGCCATGGCACGCAGGATGACCATGCGGCGCGCATCGCGATGATCCGCGACCTGGAAGTACGCTTCGATCGCCCTATCGGCATCCTCGCGGACGTGCAGGGGCCGAAGTTGCGCGTGGGGCAGTTCGCGGGTGGAAGGGTACAGCTGCAGACCGGGCAGAGCTTCCGGCTCGATCTCAACCCGACGCCGGGGGATGTGCGGCGGGTGCAGCTTCCCCATCCCGAGATCATCTCGGCGGCCGCGATCGGCACGACACTTCTGCTGGACGACGGCAAGCTGCGGCTGCGCGTGACGCGGCAGCGACCCGATCATCTGGAGACCGAGGTGACGGTGGGCGGGCTGCTGTCTGACCGCAAGGGGGTGAACGTACCCGACATTATCCTGCCGATCCCGGCACTTACGGCTAAGGACCGCAGCGACCTCGCCTTCGCGCTGGAGCATGGCGTGGATTTCGTGGGGCTTTCATTCGTTCAGCGGCCCGAGGACGTGGCGGAGGCGCAGGAGATAGCGGCGGGACGCGCCTGGATCATGACGAAGATCGAAAAGCCACAGGCGCTGGAGAACCTGGAGGCGATCATTCGGCTGTCGGACGCAGTCATGGTGGCGCGCGGCGATCTTGGGGTAGAACTGCCGCCGGAGGAGGTTCCGTTGGCACAAAAGCGGATCGTCCGAATGGCACGGCAACTCGGGCGACCCGTGGTGGTGGCGACTCAGATGCTGGAGAGCATGATCAGTGCGCCGGCGCCGACCCGCGCCGAAGCCTCCGATGTTGCAACGGCCGTGTTCGACGGTGCGGACGCGGTCATGCTGTCGGCGGAGACGGCAGCGGGACAGTTCCCCTTCGAAGCAGTGAACATCATGGACCGCATCGTGGCGCGCGTGGAGGAAGACTCCGGGTGGCGCGCGATCATCGAGGCATCGCGGCCGGCGCCGGAGCGGTCCGCTGCGGACGCCATCGCCGCGGCAGCGCGCCAGGTGGCCCATACGATCGATGCGTCCGTGATCTGCGCCTTCACGGCCAGCGGCAGCACCGCGCTGCGGGCTGCCCGGGAGCGGCCCGAGGCGCCGATTCTGAGCATGACCACGTCGATACAGACCGCGAGGCGCACCTCGGTGGTTTGGGGGGTGCATGCGGTGATGGCCGCGGAAGTCCACTCGATGACAGAGACGGTCGCCCGTGCCTCGCGGGCCGCCGTGGCCGAAGGCTTTGCGTTGAGCGGACAGCAAATCGTTGTCATTGCAGGTGTTCCGTTTGGGCAATCCGGCACCACGAATGCGCTTCGGGTGGCGCAGGTCCGGTAGCGCGGGGGGTGATTTTGGCCCGAAGGGGCTGGGGCACCGGTCGGGCTAGGTCCACCTTTGATCCACGATCCTGAGGAAGTGCGCCCCGCGGGGCATGCGCCACAACCCGGGTTAATTCTCTTTTTTTATGCAGACCGCAGCCGTCATGCGCGAAATTCGCGTTGACATTTTCTCCTTATGGTTGTATTTCGATCGTCGACGCGACTTTGGAGATATCCCGTGCGTATTCTTTTGGTTGAAGACGACCTCATGGTTGCTCGCGCGGTGACGATGATGCTCAAGTCCATCAACGCCGTGGTCGACGAGACCGACACGGGAGAAGAGGCGATCGAACTCGCGCGTCACTATGACTACGACATTGTCGTGCTGGACCTCATGCTGCCTGACATGGAGGGATATGAGGTGGTTCGACGCCTGCGGATGGCGCGAATCGAAGTTCCTGTCTTGATCCTATCGGGGTTGTCGCGGCCACAGGCCAAGGTGAAGGGGCTCAGCCTGGGAGCGGATGACTTCATCACGAAGCCGTTCGACAAGGCCGAATTGCTGGCCCGCATCCAGGCAATTGTGCGCCGCAGCAAAGGCTTCAGCCATCCTTCGATCGATGTCGGTCCCATTCGCCTCCTGCTCGACAGCCGCGAGGTCTCGATCGCAGATCAACAGGTGCATCTGACCGGGAAGGAGTATGCGATCCTTGAGCTGCTGATGCTTCGCAAGGGCATTGTCCTGACGAAGGAAATGTTCCTGAACCATCTCTACGGCGGGATGGACGAGCCGGAAGCCAAGATCATCGATGTGTTCATCTGCAAGCTGCGGAAGAAGCTGGCGGCGTTCGGAGCAGGCGACCTGATCGTGACGGTCTGGGGTCGCGGCTACATGATGCGGGACCCGCTGAAGCCGGGGGTGGAGGGACGTGCCATGCCACATTTGGCTGATGCGGGGCTGGAGAGCGCAGAGAGCACCGAAGCCCTGGCGTGAGAACGCAATTGGCGCTCTGGTGATCGGCCAGCAAGACCTGCGGCCCGGTTCATTCGTCGCTTGGAAAACGGATGAAGTGTCGCTCGGCACGCAATAGTGCTGCCTCATTGGAGTAGGCCCTGGGGCCGGACAAGGTCAGGCGGCGATATTGACCGTGGCCCGGGTTTGCTGGTCCCAGAACTGTAGAGGGCTCAGGTAGCCGAGCGCTGACTGCAAGCGGCGCTGATTGTGGACGTCCGCGATGAAGCGGGGAGGTGGTCGGCAACGTGTTCGTGGCTCTCGAAGGCCATCGGGTAGACCGCCTCGACCTTAAGTGTCTTTATGAAGCTCTCCGCCTGGGCTGTCAATCGGCACGCAAAAGTGCCCCCTCATCGGCGTCCAAAAGGGACCCCACTTGATGCGCGTTGTGCCCGCGCTGGTCTGTGCCCCGCAGCCGTAGGCGGAGGGGCACAGA
>CANHCJ010000003.1 GCA_947458025.1 Rhodospirillales bacterium
ATCCGCACACCCCCCGTGCGCCCGCATGCCGCCGGTCCAGCCCCTCGCGCCGGCCCGCCCGCATACCCCCTCGCGCCCCCGCATGCCCGCGCCCGCCCTGCGCCGGCGCGAATCTCCCCTGCCGCCGATCGCCCCATGGCGCCCGTACCGTCCCCCCGATTCTTCAAAACACCGCCTGGCCGCGGAGCCTTCGCACGCCCAATATGTTGCAAAATAATAACGTTACGCTGAAGACCTAGGATCCCGCCACATCGGCACCCGCGCCCGCACCGGATCCAGCAAGGACCAGTCCCCCGCCTCCACCTCGTGCCCCTTCGGAAACGGCGCCCGCGGCTCCAGCCCCAGCGAACGCACCACCCGGTCATCCCGGTAATAGGCCAGCATCACCAAGCGGCCCAGCACCGCCACGTTCGCCTCGCCCTCCGCCTGCAACGAACGCCCCAGCGCCGCCCGCGCCCCGGCCTCCAGCCCCGCAAGCGGCCCCCCCGCCCGGGCCCGCACATGTGCCAGCCCCGCCTCCACCTCGATCCGGTCGTGTTCCAGGCTGCCCAGCAGGTCCGCGAAGATCACGGGATCGTCCGCCGCCGGAATCCCGAACCTGGCACTCGCCGGAATGATCATCGCCGCCAGGCAGCGCAGGTCGTCCACCGCGTCCGCAGAAAGAAAGGGATGCATCGCCCGCCTCAATCGAACAAGTTCGCCAGCCGCTGCTTCATCTGGTCGGCGATGTACAGCGCGATGGCCTGGATCGTCGTCGTCGGGTTCACGCCCCCGGAGGTCACGAACACGCTGCCATCCACGATGAACAGGTTCTTCACGTCGTGGCACCGCCCCCACTCGTTCACCACGGAGCGTGACGGGTCCGTCCCCATCCGGCACGTCCCCAGCAGGTGCCATCCCGCCACCGGCACCGGGCAGGTGGTCGAAAGGTCGGTGGCCCCCGCCGCCGACATGATCCGCTGCGCATGCGCCACCCCGTGCGACAGCATCGCCCGAGAATTTTCGCTGATCCGGTAGCTCACCTTCGGCGCCGGAACCCCGTGCCCATCCACCAGCACCGGATCCAGCGTCACCCGGTTGTGCTCCTCCGGCAGGTCCTCGCAGCACACTTCCACCGAGAACCGCCGGCCGGACCAGTGCCGGAACGCCTCGTGATGCCCCTCGCCCCACGGCACCCGCCCCAGCGCCATGTTCTGGATGCCCTCGGTGATCACCTGCACCCCGCGCCCGAACTGGAACTCATAGCCCCGCACGAAGCCGCGCGCAGGGTCGCTCTCGTAGAATTCCTGGCTCCACAGGCACAGCGGCGAGCCGCGATGCCCGTCGAGCCTTTCGTCCACATACCCGCTCACCACCGCCCAGGGATGGAACATCAGGTTCCGCCCCACCATCCCCGAGGAATTCGCCAGCCCGTCGGGGTGCTTCCCCCCGGCGGAGTTCAGCAACAGCCGCGGCGTGCCCACCCCGTTGCACGCCACCACCACCACATGCGCCGGCTGGAACACCTCGTTTCCGTCGGCGTCGTAGTAGATCGCCCCCGTCGCCATGCCGCTCGCGTCATGCGTGATCTCCCGCACCCGGCACTTCGTCCGCAACTCCACCCCCGCCCGGATCGCCAGCGGCCAGTAGGTGATGTCGGTGGAGCCCTTCGCCCCCTGCGCGCAGCCAGGCGTGCAGTGGCCGATATTGATGCACGCCGCCCGCCCGTCCCATTCCCGCGTCGCGATTGCCGCCTCGCTGGGCCACCAGTGCCAGCCCAGCCGGTTCATCGCCTCGCCGATCCGCCGCCCCGTCCGCCCCATCGGCAGCGGCGGCATCGGCGGCTCGTGCGGCGGGTAGGCGGGGTCGCCCGCCATGCCCGAAACCCCGGTCATCCGGTCGTTCAGCGCGTAGAAGGGCTCCAGAGTGAAGTAGTCAATCGGCCAGTCATCGGCCACGCCGTCCAGCGTCTTCACCCGGAAATCCGAGGGGTGCAGCCGCGGGAAATGCGCCGTGAACATCACGGTCCCGCCGCCCACGCCGTTGAAGTTCACCACCTTGATCGGGCTGTCGTCGTCGTTCACCGGATAATCCGCCGCCCGCCGCCGCTGGTTCGGCGAGGAGGCGAAGTCCGTGAACCGCCGCGCCTCCCAGTCCCGCCCGGTGGAGGGGAAGTCGGATGGCTTCTGCCACTCCCCCTGCTCCAGGCAGACAATCCGCATCCGCGTCTCCGAGAGACTCCACGCCACCGCGGCCCCGGAGGCGCCCGAGCCGATGATCAGAACGTCAACCGTGTCCATGCCCACCCCGCACCCGCCACGCCAGCAGCACCGCGGTGGCCACCACCAGCCCCGACGCCATCATCAACGCCGCCCGGAACCCCGATGTCAGCGCCGCCTCCGCCGAAAGCCCCGAAGCCTCCGCCGCCCCGCGCGCCGCGGTGAAGGCCAGCATCAGCACCGAAGCCCCCGTCACCGTCCCCAGCGTCCGCGTCATCATCGCCAGGCTCCCCGCCACCCCGCGCGAACGGCGGGGCAGGGTGCCTGTCACGATCTCCGAATACGCCACCTGGTACAGCCCCAGCCCAATCCCCTGCATCACCAGCGCCGGCACCGTCACCCACAGCCCCAGCGTCTGCCCTACCAGCGCCAGCGACACCGCCACCAGCAGCGCCCCGCCCACCAGCATCGCCTTCGCCGGCACCAGCCCCGCCAGCCGCCCGGCCACCGGCGCGGAGACCATGATCCCCACCGAGGAGCCCGCCAGCACCAGCCCCAGCACGCCCACGGACAGCCCCTCCACCCGCACCAGGTGGAACGGCGCCAGCAGCATCACCGCGAAGGCGGCCAGGTTCACCAGCACGTTGCCCAGGTTGATCACCGCGAAGCCGCCGTCGCGGAACAGCGCGATGTCGATGATCGGCCGCTCCGTGCGCCGCTCCTGCCAGATGAACGCCGCCACTGCCCCCGCCGCCACCACCCCCAGCCACGCAGCCCCCTGGTTCAGCGCCAGCAGTGCCGCCGTGATCGCCCCGGTCAGCAGCACCGCGCCCAGCGCATCGAACCGCTCCCGCACCCCGCCCGCCGGCTCCATCGGCAGGCGCCAGGCGAACACGAAGGCCAGCACGCACAGCGGCACCCGCGCCGCATACACCGCCCGCCAGCCGAACCACTCCACCAGCAGCCCCGCCACCGGCGGCCCGATCGCGCCGCCCAGCCCGAAGATCATGGTGTACAGCCCCAGCGCCCGCGCCCGCTCGCTTTCCGGGAACAGGAACGTCGCCAGCGCCGGCCCGCAGGACAGCAGCAGCGCCGCCCCCATCCCCTGCGCCACCCGCGCGGCCAGCAGCCATCCGAAGCCAGGCGCCAGGGTGCAGCCTACGAAGGCCACGGCGCTGAGGGCCGCGCCGGCCAGGAAGATTCGTCGATGCCCCAGCATGTCGCCGAGCCGGCCGAACACCAGCATCAGGCTGGCATGGGTCAGCACGTAGCTGATTACCACCCACTGGATCATCGGGATCGGGATGGCGAAGTCGCGCACGATGTCGGGGAACGCCACGTTCACCATCGCATCCAGCGGCACCACCAGCGTGCCGAGGCCGATCACCACCAGGCCGGCGTAAGCGTTGCGGATGGCCGTTCCCCCAGGTTCCCGCACCAGCCTAGCCAAGCCGCGCCCCCTGGAACAGCCGCCCCGCCCGGCGTAACCTGCCGCGGAGGAACGCGGAGCCCATGCCATGAACGCCATCACCCCCGGCATCCCCGAGGACTACAACCACCTCGACGACGAGGCCTTCCGCATGATGGTGCGCGGCTGGGTGGAGGCGAACTACCCGCCCGAGATCCGCAACCCCACCAAGCGGCTGCATTTCTCCGAGAACAAGGCGTGGTACTACAAGCTCTCCCAGAAGGGCTGGCTTGCCCCCGGCTGGCCGCGCGAGTTCGGCGGCATGGGCCTCACCGCCGGCAAGCAGCTCATCATGCTGGAGGAGTTCCAGCGCCACGGCTGCACCCGCCTAAACGACATGGGCATGACCATGATCGGCCCGCTGCTGATCCGTTTCGGCACCGATGCGCAGCGCCAGCACTTCCTGCCCAGGATCCTCGCCGGCGAGCATATCTGGTGCCAGGGCTACAGCGAGCCCAATGCCGGCTCGGACCTCGCCAACCTGCGCACCGAAGCCGTGCTGGAGGGCGACCATTGGGTGGTGAACGGCCAGAAGATCTGGACCTCGCTGGCGATGGACGCGAACTGGATCTTCCTGCTGGTCCGCACCAACAAGATCGCCAAGAAGCAGGAGGGCATCTCCTTCCTGCTGGTGGAGATGAACTCCCCGGGCATCACCGTGCGCCCGATCCGCAACCTCGACATGGGCGACGAGTTCTGCGAGGTCTTCTTCGATAATGTCCGCGTGCCCAAGGACCAGATCGTCGGCGCCGTGGACAAGGGCTGGACGATGGCCAAGAACCTGCTCAGCTTCGAGCGGATCGGCATCGGCTCCCCGCGCCAGTCCGGCTATGCGCTGCAGCGGCTGAAGCTGCTGGCCGAGCACATGGGGCTGGAGGACGACCCGCAGTTCCTCGACCGCTACACCCGCCTGCGCATGGACCTCGAGGACCACAAGGCGCTGTACGAGACCTTCGCCGAGAAGGTCCGCCGCGGCGAGCAGCTCGGCCCCGATGTCTCGATGCTCAAGGTCCACCAGACCGAGCTCTACCAGCGCATCACCGAGGCGATGATCGAGATCGCCGGCGAGAACACCGGCCTGCTGGAGCCGATCGGCGGCAACCGCGAGCTGAACCCGCAGGGCCAGTTCATCCAGTCCCGACCCAGCACGATCTACGGTGGGTCGAACGAGATCCAGCGCAACGTGCTGGCCAAGAACGTGCTGGCGCTGCCGAGCTAGGCCGCCGGCGCCGGCAGGCGGGCTTCCGCCCCAGCTTCGGGGCAGGGTGGAAGCCGCCGGCCGCGGGGGCGGGGCAGCGCCCGTGGCCTTTCGTGCCTTCCTCCCCTGCGCTATGACGGCGCGTTGTCTGGAGGCACGACCCCTTGAACGTTCCTGCTGCGCGCTTCGGCGCGAATTCGCTGCGCAATGGTCCGGATGCCCGGGGTCGCTTCGGCGAGTTCGGCGGGCGCTTCGTGGCCGAGACGCTGATGCCGCTGATCCTGGAGGTGGAGGCGGCCTACAATGCCGCCAAGGCCGATCCGGCGTTCCAGCCGGAGCTGGATCGCTACCTGAAGGACTATGTCGGCCGGCCGAGCCCGCTGTGGTTCGCCGAGCGGCTGACGGAGAAGCTCGGCGGCGCGAAGGTGTATTTCAAGCGCGACGAGCTGAACCACACCGGCGCGCACAAGATCAACTCCTGCATGGGGCAGATCCTGCTTGCCAAGCGCATGGGCAAGACCCGCATCATCGCCGAGACCGGCGCCGGCCAGCATGGCGTGGCCACCGCCACGGTGTGCGCCTTGTTCGGCCTGCCCTGCACCGTCTACATGGGCGCGGTGGACGTGGCGCGCCAGGCGCCGAACGTGTTCCGCATGAAGCTGCTGGGGGCCGAGGTGGTGCCGGTGACCTCCGGCGCCTCCACACTGAAGGATGCGATGAACGAGGCGCTGCGCGACTGGGTCGCGAATGTGCGCGACACCTTCTACATCATCGGCACGGTGGCCGGGCCGCACCCGTACCCGATGATGGTGCGCGACTTCCAGAGCGTGATCGGCAACGAGGCCAAGGCGCAGCTGCAGGAGCAGGCCGGGCGCCTGCCGGATGCCTGCGTGGCGGCGATCGGCGGCGGATCGAATGCGATGGGGCTGTTCCATCCGTTCCTCGACGACCCCTCCGTGCGGCTGATCGGCGTGGAGGCGGCGGGGCATGGGCTGGACACGATGCAGCATGCGGCGAGCCTGAGCCGCGGGCGGCCCGGCGTGCTGCACGGCAACCGCACCTACCTGCTGCAGGACGAGGACGGGCAGATCCAGGAGGCGCATTCGATCTCGGCCGGGCTGGACTATCCCGGGATCGGGCCGGAGCATTCCTGGCTGCACGAGATCAAGCGCGTGGAATACGTGGCCGCCACCGACCAGGAGGCGCTGGACGCGTTCCAGCTGTGCACGCGCACGGAAGGCATCATCCCGGCGCTGGAGCCGGCGCATGCGCTCGCGCACGTGGCCAAGATGGCGCCGGCGATGGACAAGGATGCCATCATCCTGATGAATCTGTGCGGGCGGGGGGACAAGGACATCTTCACCGTGGCCGAGGCGCTGGGGGTGAAGCTGTGAGCCGTATCGCCGCACGATTTGCCAAGCTGAAGGCCGAGGGGCGCGGGGCGCTGATCCCGTTCGTGGAGGCGTGGGACCCGGACCGGGACACCTCCCTGGCGCTGCTGAAGGGCATGCCGGGCGCGGGGGCGGACCTGATCGAGATCGGCTGCCCGTTCACCGACCCGATGGCCGACGGGCCGACCATCCAGCTGGCCGGCCGCCGTGCGCTGGATGCCGGCGCCAGCATGAAGAACACGCTGGCCATGGTGCAGGAGTTCCGCAAGGACGATGGCGACACGCCGATCATCCTGATGGGCTACCTCAACCCGATCCTTTCCTATGGCGTGGCGCCGTTCTGCCGCGACTGTGCGGCGTTCGGGGTGGACGGGCTGATCATCGTCGATCTGCCGAGCGAGGAGGCCGACCTGGTGCTGCCGGATGCGGCGGCGAATGGGCTGGACATCATCCGCCTGGTGGCGCCGACAACGGATGAGGCGCGGCTGCCGCTGGTGCTCGATGGGTCCTCCGGCTTCGTGTACTACGTGTCGATCACCGGCATCACCGGCACGCGCACGGCGAGCGGGGATGAGCTGGCCGACGCGATCCCGCGCATTCGCCGCGTGACCGACCTGCCGATCGCCATCGGGTTCGGCGTGCGCACGCCGGAGCAGGCGGCCAATGCGGTGAAGCATGCCGATGGCGCGGTGGTGGCCTCGGCGCTGATCGATACGATGCGGCAGGACCTGGAAGCCAATGGCGGCAAGCCGAAGCCGGATACGGTGGCGCGCATCCTGGCGCAGGTGAAGGCTTTGGCCGCTGGCGTGCGCGGGGCGCGCGTTCCGGCCTGAAGGAGCGGATGCGATGAACTGGCTCACGGAATTCGTCCGGCCGAAGATCCGCACCCTGCTGGGGCAGCGGGACGTGCCGCAGAACCTGTGGGTGCAGTGCGCCAGCTGCCAGCACATGATGTTCCACGCCGAGTTCGAGAAGAACCAGCGCGTGTGCGGGCAGTGCGGGCACCATGCGCGCGCCGCGGCGCCGCAGCGCCTGGCCTGGACCTTCGACGAGGGGCAGTTCACCCGCATCGAGCTGCCCAAGGTGCCGGTGGACCCGCTGCGGTTCCGCGACAGCAAGCGCTATCCGGACCGGCTGAAGGAAGCGCGGGACAAGACCTCGCTCGACGATGCGATCCTGGTGGCGCATGGCAGGATCGGCGGCCACAAGGCGGTGGTGGCGGTGATGGCCTTCGAATTCATCGGCGGCTCCATGGGCGCGGCGGTGGGCGAGGGGATCGTGGCGGCGGCGAAGCTGGCGGTGCTGCAGGATGCGCCGCTGATCGTGTTCACCGCCTCCGGCGGCGCGCGGATGCAGGAAGGTGCCGTGAGCCTGATGCAGATGCCGCGCACGGTGATCGCCACGCGCATCGTGAAGGAGGCGGGGCTGCCGTTCATCACCGTGCTGACCGACCCGACCACCGGCGGCGTGACGGCGAGCTTCACCATGCTGGGCGACATCCAGATCGCCGAGCCGGGCGCGGAGATCGGCTTCGCCGGCGCGCGGGTGATCGAGCAGACGGTTCGGGAAAAACTGCCAGAGGGGTTCCAGCGCAGCGAATACCTGCTGGCGCACGGCATCCTGGACATGGTGGTGAAGCGGCCGGACATGAACGCGACGCTGGGGCGGCTGATCTCGCTGCTGCGGGTGAAGGTTGCGCCGCCCACGCCTGCCCTGCCGGCACCGGCTGCCTGAGGCGCAAATGGGCGCCGCCACGCCGGGGCGCATCGAGGCCGTGATCGAACGGCTGCACGGGCTGTACCCGCGGCTGATCGACCTGAGCCTGGAGCGGCTGGAGCGGCTGCTGGGGCAGCTGGGGCGTCCGGAACGCGCCCTGCCGCCGGTGCTGCACGTGGCCGGCACCAACGGCAAGGGCAGCACCTGCGCCTTCCTGCGCGCGATCGGCGAGGCGGCGGGGATGCAGGTGCATGTGGCGACCTCCCCGCACCTGGTGCGGTTCAACGAGCGCATCCGGCTGGCGGGCACGCTGGTGACGGACGAGGCGCTGCTGGATGTGCTGGACGAGATCGAGCGGGTGAATGGTGGGCAGCCGATCACCGTGTTCGAGGTGCTGATGGCGGCGACCTTCGTGCTGTTCGCCCGCGTGCCGGCGGAGCTGGTGGTGCTGGAGGTGGGTCTGGGCGGGCGGTTCGATGCCACCAACGTGGTGGCGCGGCCGGCGGCCTGCGCGATCACTTCCATCTCGATGGACCATCGCGAGATGCTGGGCGACACGCTGGGCAGGATCGCCTTCGAGAAGGCGGGGATCATCAAGCCGGGCGTGCCGGTGGCCACGGGGCGGCAGGAGCCGGAGGCGTTCGGCGTGATCGCGGCGAGGGCGGCGGAGCTGGGGGCGCCGCTGCTGGCGCGCGGGCACGCGTGGGAGGTGGCGCCGACGGCGGACGGGTTCGCGTTCCGCGATGCCGGCGGCGTGCTGCACCTGCCGAAGCCGGCGCTGGCGGGGGCGCACCAGCTGGACAATGCCGGGATCGCGGTGGCGGCGGCGCGGGCGAGCGGGTTGGGGTTCACTGAGGACGCGATTGCGCGCGGGATCGCATCGGCGACCTGGCCGGCGCGGATGCAGCGCCTGACGGGGCGGCTGGCGGCACAGGTGCCGGCGGGGTGGGAGCTGTGGCTGGATGGCGGGCACAACCCCGGCGGCGGCGTGGCGATCGCCGAGCAGCTGCGCGGGGCCTGGGCGGACCGGCCGGTGCACCTCGTGGTGGGGATGAAGAAGGCGAAGGATACGCGGGAGTTCCTGGCGCCGCTGCTGCCGCTGGCCGCGGGCATCGCGGCGGTGTCGGAGCCCGGGCAGTATTCGGCGCTGCCGGTGGAGGCGATCGTGGAGGCGTCCGACGGGCGGGCGCGGCCGGGGCCGACGGTGGAGGCGGCGCTGCGGGCGCTTCCCGCCGGGCCGCCTTCGCGGGTGCTGATCTGCGGCAGCCTCTATCTGGCGGGCGAAGTGCTGAAAGCCGATGGCTGGCCGCATGACGGGAAGGAATGACGATGAAGCGGATCCTGGTGCTGCACGGCGCGGGCATGGACATGCGCGGCAAGGTGATGATCGAGACCTTCGGGCCGATGACGCTGCCGGAATACGACGCGAAGATCCGCGGCTACGCGGGCGAGCTTGGCGTGGCGGTGGAGATCTTCCACTCGAATTCCGAGGGGGCGATCATCGACAGGCTGTACGCGGCGCATGATGCCGGCTTCGATGGCGCCATCATCAACCCGGCCGGGTTCACGCGCGGCTATCCGGCGCTGAACGCGGCGATCTCCCAGGTGAAGTTCCCGGTGGTGGAGGTGCACATCTCCAACCCCGCGCGGCGCGGGCTGGTGAGCGAGGTGGGCGCGGTGTGCGTGATGACGGTGGCCGGGTTCGGCGTGCAGGGCTACGAGCTGGCGTTGCGCGGGCTGCGGGACCGGTAGCGGGCCGGGCAGGAGCCCCGGCGCGGGGCTCCTGCGCTGTTTCGGCTACCAGCCCGCGGGTTCGAAGGCGTAGCCCTCGCCCTGGCGGCGGACATAGCCGCAATAGGGGGCGCCGAAGTGGAACGGCATGATGAGGGCGCCGCGGTCGGCGGCGTGCTTCAGCGTGCGGGCGCGGGAGTCCTTGGCCATGGCGGCATCGAGCACGTAGCGGTCGTTCCAGTGCGGGTAGGCGACCTGGATCGGTGAGTGCATCGTGTCGGCGGTGAACAGGCCCTCCTCGCCGCGGGAGCGCAGGCGCAGGGCGAACATGCCGGGGGCGTGGCCGAACACCGGCTCCGGCGCCAGGCAGCCGGCGAGTTCGCTGGTGCCGTCGTAGAATTCGCCCAGCCCCGCCTCGATCACCGGCAGCACGGAATCGGCGAAGGAGCCGTTCTGCACCATGGTGTCGCCGCGGTCGTACTCGGCCTTCCAGAAATCGAATTCCTGCTTCGGGAAGAGGTATTTCGCCTTCGGAAAGGTCGGCACCCAGCGCCCGTCCTGCAGCACCGTGTTGTTGCCGACATGGTCGGTGTGCATGTGGGTGTGGACCACGTGGGTCACCTGGTCCGGCGCCGCACCGGCGGCTTCCAGCCAGGGCAGCAGGAGGGTGTTGAGGTTGTTCATGCGCGGGGCGGCGCGCTGCTTGAAGTTGCCCACGCCGGTGTCGATCAGGATCACGTTGCCGCCGGCATGCACCACCCAGACCTGGATGGTGACGATGAAGCGGTCCATGTGCGGCATGTAGTGGTTCGGTGCCATCCAGTGCTGCTGCGCCTTGATCCCCGCGTCGCGCTCGGCCTTGGCGATCTCGGGGAAGAGGAATTCCGGCGCGTGGGTGGGGCCGGTGTATTCCAGCACGCGGGTGATCCTGGCATCGCCGATCATGCGCGATTGGATCATGGGATCAGCCCTCCTGCGGCATGTTGGCGGCGACCGAGGGGCGCGCGTTGAAGCCGGCGTGCCAGGCGGCGAGCCTGGGGTGGCCGGTGCGCCAGGCCTCGGCGGCGAAGCGGAAATCGAGGTAGCCGAGGGCCACGCCGATGGCGATGTGGCCGATGTTGAACGGGGTGGCGGCGAGGGTTTCCGCCTCGGCTTCCAGGGCATCGATGCAGCACTCGATCTTGCCCTTCCACAGCGCCTCGTGCGGGGCGCTGCGCATGGCTTCCGGCTTGTTGCGCTCGGTGAGGCGCAGCAGGGAGATGTCGAGCATGCCGCTACCGAGCGCCTGCCAGCGCAGGGCGGTGAGGCGGGCGGACCAGTCGGCCGGGAAGAGCGATCCGCCGGCCATGCGGTCCAGCGCCTCGCACACCACGGGGCTGTCGTAGATGATGGTGCCGTCGGCCAGCACCAGGGTGGGGATCTTGCCGAGCGGGTTCTCGCGCATCAGCTCGTGATGCGGCTCGGTGCCGCCGACCACGGTGCGCACGCGGTCGATGCGGTGGTGCAGGCCGAGCTCGTGCGCGGCGATCACCGCCTTGCGCACATAGGGCGAGCGCGGCGACCAGTGCAGCACCATGCGATCCGTTGCCATGCGGCGGTTCCTCCCCGGGGGGGTCATGTTGGCATTGGCCCGGTGCGTCGCCTAGAGTCGGCCGATCCGCAAGGGGGAAACGGGCGTGGCGATCGAGAAGCGAAGGGCGACGGCCGCCGAGGCCGTGGCGGGCATCGGGGATGGGGCAACCGTGATGCTCTCCGGCTTTGCCGGGGCGGGGTTTGCCAACCGGCTGGTGGGCGCGCTGCGCGAGCTGGGGCCGCGGAACCTGACGCTGGTGGTGAATTCGGCCACGCACCGGCTTTCGAACACGCATGAGCTGATTGCGGCCGGGATGGTGCGCAAGGTGATCTGCTCGGCGGCGCGCGGGCACGACAAGAGCGGGCTATCGGCCTTCGAGGAGCTCTACAAGGAAGGCAGGATCGAGCTGGAGGTGCTGCCGCAGGGCACCTTCGTGGAGAGCATCCGCGCGGCCGGCGCCGGCATTCCCGCCTACTTCACGCCGACCGCCTTCGGGACGGACCTCGCGGCGGGCAAGGAGGTGCGGAACTTCGACGGGCGCGACTATGTGCTGGAGAAATCCATCCCCGGCGATGCCGCGCTGATCCGCGCCGACCTGGCGGACCGCTGGGGGAACCTGACGTTCCGGCACGCGCAGATGAATTTCGGGCCGGCGATGGCCACCGCCTCGAAGCTGGTGGTGGCCGAGGTGCGGGCGTTCAGCGATACGCCGATTCCACCGGAGCAGGTGATGCTGTCCGGCGTGTTCGTCGATCGCATTCTTGTTGCGGGAGCCTGAGCCATGAAGCCGCTCAACCGGTTGCAGATGGCCTGGCGCGTGGGGCAGGACATCGAGGACGGCACGGTGGTGAACCTCGGGCTGGGCATGCCCGTGGGCGTTTCGGACTACGTGCCGCATGACTACGACGTGGTGGTGCAGTCCGAGAACGGGATCATCGGCGTGGGGCCGCTGGCTTCGGCCAATGCGGCGGATTCGGATCTTGTGGATGCCGGCAGCCGCAAGGTGACGCTGCGGGCGGGGGCGACAATCATCGATTCGGCGGCGAGCTTCGCGATGATCCGCGGCGGGCATATCGACGTGACGATCCTGGGCGCCTTCGAGGTGGCCAGCAACGGCGACCTGGCCAACTGGGACAACCGCATCCCGGACAAGGGGCCACTGGTGGGCGGGGCGATGGACCTGGCGGCGAGCGCGCGGGCGGTGTGGGTGATGATGGAGCACAACACGCGCAAGGGCGGGCCGCGGCTGCTGGAGGCATGCACGCTGCCGCTGACGGCGGTGCGCTGCGTGAAGCGGGTTTACACCGACATCGCGGTGCTGTCGGTGACGCCGCAGGGCTTCCTGGTGCATGAGATCCTGCCGGGGATTTCGCGCGAGGAGTTGCAACGGCGGACAGGGGCGCCTTTGACCTTCGCGCCGGACTGCAAGGATCTCGTGACCCCTGACATCGCCCTGCCGGAGGCGTGACCCTCCTGGCAGGCGCAGCCGCGAAGGAGCAAGCGATATGAAACGCTGGATCGAGGTGAACGGCACCGCGCTGCGCTACGAGGTAACGGGGAGCGGGCCGTCCACACTGGTGCTGGTGCACGAGATGGGCGGCACGCTGGACAGCTGGGACCATGTGCTGTCGGCGCTCTCGGCCACGCGGCGCGTGCTGCGCTTCGACACGCGCGGGGCGGGGCAGAGCGAGAAATTGTCGGCCACGCCGAGCATGGCGCTGATGGCCGACGATATCGCCGCGCTGCTGGATGCCGCGGGAATCGCGGGCAAGGTGGCCATTGCGGGCTGTGCGGTGGGCGGCGGCATCGCCATGACCTTCGCGCTGCGCCATGCCGCGCGCACGGCGGCGCTGATCGCGATGGGGCCGGCGACCGGCGTGGCGGCGGAGCGGCGGGCGGCGACGCTGGCGCGGGCGGAGGACACGGAGCGACGCGGCATGGCGGCCGTGGTGGAGGAGAGCTTCGCGGCCTCCTACCCGCCCGAGGTGCGGCACGACGCGGAGCATTACCGCGAGTTCCGCGCGCGCTGGATCGCCAACGACCCGCGCAGCTATGGCTGCATCTACCGCATGCTGGTGGAGACCGACCTCGCGCCGGAATACGGCAGGATCGCCTGCCCCACGCTGTTGCTGGCCGGCATCCACGACAGGTTGCGCCCGCCGGCGCTGGTGGAGCCGATCGCGCAGGCGATCCCCGGCGCCCGGTTCCAGGCGCTGGACAGCGGCCACTTCATGGCGGTGCAGACGCCGGCGCTGGTGGCCGCGGCGATCGACGGGTTCCTGGCGCCGCTGAACCTCTGAGGCGCGGTGCCGGCGATCTCCGTCACCAGCTTGCGCAGCACGGCGGCGGGGAACTCCTCGAAGCTGGCCACCGGGATCATGAAGGCGCCGGGGCCGCCGATCACCTGCTCGCGGTAGTGCTCGTCGAGGCTCCATTCCATCGCCAGGATCGGCAGGCCGTTGATGGTGACGCCCTGGGCCAGTGCCGCGTCGCGCGCCTGCCAGGCGGGGCGGCCGCGGTTGTTGGCGCCGTCGCCGGAGACGTCGATCACCTGGCGCGGGGCCTGGTAGGGGGCGGCGGCGAGCAGGCGCATGGCGTGGTCGATGGCGCCGCTGATCGAGGTGCCGCCGCCGAAGAGCAGGCGCGGCGCCGCCTCGATCCGGCGGGCGAGGGCTGTGGCGGCGGCGGCGTCGGGCAGGCGGGTCCAGGGCACGGAGGGGACCTGCATGGCCGGGCCGGTCCATTGGAACATCGCCACGGCGATGCTGCCGGAGGGGCCGGAGGCGATGGCGGCATGCAGGCGCGGGTCGCGGAAGGCGTCGGCATAGCCTTGCCATTGCAGGCGGAAGCGCTCCTCGCTGACGCTGCCGGAGGCATCGACGGCCAGGACGAGCAGCAGATCGACTTCCTCGGCGGCGCGGGCGGGCGTGGCCAGCAGCCAGAGTGCGGCCAAGCCCAGCAGGGCCCGCCGCAGCGGCATCTCAGGCGCCGGCTGCTTCGGCCTCGCGCAGGATCTCCAGCGCCAGGCGGTTGTATTCCTCGGCGGCCTCATAGGCGACCCAGTGGCCGGCGCCCTCGATCACGCGCAGGCGGGCGTCGGGGCGGGTGCTGCGCAGCGCGGCGATGCGCGCCTCGATGGAGGGGAAGGAGGTGACGTCCTTGTCGCCCCAGACGGCGGTGAGATAGGCGCTGGCGCGGCCGGCGGCGTCGCGCAGGCTGGTGGAGCCGGCGAAGCCCTTGCTCTTGAAGCGGGCATGCACCGTGTTCCAGTCCTGGATGGCCACCGATTCCTCGGTGACCTTGCTCACGTCGGCGAACATGAACATGCCGAGGTTTTTGCGGTTGGCCTCGTAGCGCTCCTGGCCCTGCTTGTTGCGCACCTTCTCGAGCGGCACGGCGGGGCGGGTGAAGCCGAGGGCGGCGGGGCCGACGACGGTGAGGGAGCGGGCGCGCGGGCCGTGCATGGCGGCGACATGAGTGGCCACCATGGCGCCGAAGGAGAAGCCCATGATGTGGAAGCGGGCCCCTTCCGGCAGGATGCGGCTAAGGCCGTTCGCCACGATGGCGCTGACGCTTTCGGGCGTGATCTCCGGGTCTTCGTGCATCATGTCGGAATCGCCCAGGCCCGGCGCGTCGGCGGCGTAGACCTGGTAGTGCTTCGAGAGCGCGGCGATGTTGCCGGCCCAGTGGCGCCAGGAGCCGGTGCCGCCATGCAGCAGCACCAGCGGCGTGCCCTGGCCCCAGCGGCGCCACACCATGCTGCCGTCGCCGCAGGGGGTGCGCAGCACCTGCGCCGCATTCGCCAGCGCCGGCACCGGCTCGGCCACCACCGGCGCGTGCGCGATCCTTGTTCCGCTTCCGACGGCTACGCTCACACCCAGACCTCGTTTCCGCTGCAACTGTCCTGCCACTCAAAGCCATTCTATCCTCGGCGGCAAGATCATCCGCTGGAGGAACGTCCATGGCCCGCCTTCCCTATCTCACGCAAGCCGACCTGAAGCCGGAGGACCAGAAGCTGCTGGCGCGCGACATCGCCCTGATGCGGCTGATGGTGCATTCGCCGGGGGCGACCCGCGCCTTCCAGGGGCTGGGCGGCTATATTCGCAACAAGTCCACGCTGGACGGGCGGCTGCGCGAGCTGGCGATCCTGCAGGTGGGGTGGCTGGCGCGCTCGCCCTATGAATGGTCGCACCATGTGAAGATCGGCTACGATTTCGGCGTGTCGGATGCCGATATCCAGGCGCTGATCGACGACACCGCGGGCAAGGCGACCTCGTTCGGCGCGGTGGAGCGCTGCGTGCTGCGCGCGGCGCGGGAGATGACGGTGGAGGGGGCGGCGAGCGATGCCACCTTCAAGGAACTGCAAGGGTATTTCAGCACCGAGCACCTGACCGACCTGGTGGTGACGATCGCGTTCTACTGCGCGGTGGTGCGCTTCCTGGCCACCATGCAGATCGACGTGGAGCCGGAGTACCAGCCCTATCTCGACCGCTGGCCGCTGCCGCGCTGATGATTTAGACAGGCGCACACCCCAAGCCCGGAGGCCCCATGCAGAACTCGGACATCATCTGGCAGCTTGTCGATGCCAAGCGCGAGGCCTTCGAGGCGCTGAGCGACCGCGTGTTCGACATGCCGGAGATCGCCTACACCGAGTTCCGCTCGGTGGCCGAGCACAAGGCGGAACTGGAGCGGCAGGGGTTCCGCATCACGGAGAACCTGGCCGGCATCCCCACGGCGATCATGGGCGAGGCGGGCGAGGATGGGCCGGTGATCGCCATCCTGGGCGAGTACGACGCGCTTCCCGGCCTTTCGCAGGAAGCCGGCGCCACCGCGCCGACGCCGCTGCCGGGCGACGGCATGGGGCATGGCTGCGGGCACAACCTGCTCGGCTCCGGCGCGCTGCTGGCGGCCACTGCGGTGAAGGACTGGCTGACGGCGCAGGGCATCAAGGGGCGCGTGCGCTACTACGGCTGCCCGGCCGAGGAGGGCGGGGCGGCCAAGGGCTTCATGGTGCGCGAGGGCTGCTTCGACGACGTGGACATCGCCATCACCTGGCATTCCATGCCGTTCGCCGGGGTGAACGATGCGCTGAGCCTGGCCAACACCCGCATCGACTTCACCTTCACCGGGCGGCCAAGCCATGCCGCGGCGAGCCCGCATCTGGGCCGCTCGGCGCTGGATGCGGTGGAGCTGATGAATGTGGGCGTGAACTACATGCGCGAGCACATGCCGAGCGATGCGCGCATCCACTACGCCTATCTCGACGTGGGCGGCATTGCGCCGAACGTGGTGCAGGGCACGGCGAAGATCCGCTACGCCATCCGCGCCCGCGACCTGGTGGAGATGCAGCAGCTGAACGAGCGGGTGCGCAAGATCGCCCAGGGGGCCGCGCTGATGACCGAGACGACGGTGGAGGAGAAGGTGATCTCCGCTGTCTCGAACCTCATGGGCAACTCGCCGCTGGAGCGGGCGATGCAGGCGGAGTTCGAGCGGCTCGGCCCACCGCCCTTCGATGATGCGGACCGCGACTTCGCCGAGAAGATCCGCGCCACGCTGTCGCCCGACGACATCGCCTACCCCTATCGCCGGCATGGCGTGCCGTTCCGCGCCGACCAGCCGCTGGCCGACTTCATCACCAGGCTGGGCCAGACCGGGGCGCCGATGCTGGGCTCCACCGATGTGGGCGACGTTTCCTGGAAGGTGCCGCTGGTGCAGGCCGATGGCGCGACGGTGGCGATCGGCACGCCGTTCCATTCCTGGCAGATGACGGCGCAGGGCAAGTCCGCGCTGGCCAAGAAGGGCATGGTGCACGTGGCCAAGGTGATGGCGGCCACCGCTGCAGAGGCGATCCGCAACCCGGAGCTGCTGGCCTCGGCCAAGGCGGACCATGCGGCGCGCACGGCGGCCACGCCCTATGTTTGCCCGATCCCGCCGGACGTGAAGCCGAACCTGCAGCCGCGCCCGAAGGGCGTTTGAGCAGGCGCCGGCCGCGGGGGTCAGCCCGTGGCCGGCATTCCGATGCGGCCGAGGCCTGGCAGCTTCAGCGCCGGGCGGCGGATGTCGATGCCGGAGACGGCGCCGAGCAGGCCGAGCTCGATGCCTTCCACCCAGCCCAGCGTGACCACGAAGACGCCGCCGAGGGTGAGGCTGAGGCCGGTGCGCGAGGGGGTGGGGCGCAGCCAGCGGCCGTCATGCGGGAAATCCTTGCCGATGGCGGTGGGCGGCAGCACCGCGCGCGCCTCCGGCACCGCTTCCAGCACGGCGGCGACGAAGGTGTTGGAATTGGGGCCGGGCCAGACGCGATAGTCGCCGCGATGGCGCCACTGGTAGGAGGCGACGGCTTCCTGCATGCGCGGGATCAGCGCCGCCGCGGCATCGCCGTCTGCCGCGAACACCACCTCTGGCGCGCGGCCGAACCAGCGGCCATCGGGTGGGAAGCCGTTCACGCGGATCGGCTCGCCCCAGGCGGTGTAGTCGTAGCGGGTGTAGCGGTCGGCCCCTTCCGGCTTCACCACGATCCAGCTGTGCACGGCGAAGATGCCGCGCCAGCGCACGGTGGGGGCGGCGAACACGCGCACCACCGCCGGCGCGTGCGCGGCCGCCGGCGGCAAGTGGCCGATGCTGGCGCGATCGGCCTGCCACCAGTCGGCGCCCACGCCGGTCCAGTGATGGCGCAGCGCCGACACGCCGAGCGGCGCCAGGTAGAACAGCACGAACAGCAGCAGGCCCAATCGCAGCCCCCTCATTCCCCCTCCGCTTGCCTCGCCCGGGTATTGCGCCGACCATGCGGCCCAGGAACAGGGAGCACGCCAGGATGCCCTTCTGCCAGACCGGCACCACCCGCATCCACTACCGCGACGAGGGCAGCGGCTTTCCGCTGCTGATCCTGCCCGGCGGCGGGCTGAACGCCACCATGCCGTATGTGGCGGAGAAGGGGCCCTTCCATTCCATCAACGAGTTCAGCCCCGAGTACCGCTGCATCTCCATGGACCTGCGCAACGCCAATGGCGGGCAGACGGAGGGGCCGCTGGAGGTCGACCGGCCGTGGGATGCCTATACCGACGATCACCTGGCGCTGATGGACCATCTGGGGCTGGAGCGGTTCTTCGTGATGGGCTTCTGCATCGGCGGGCCGTTCATCTGGAACCTGTTGCGCCGGGCGCCGCAGCGCGTGGTGGCGGCGGTGATCGTGCAGCCCAGCGGGCACCGGGTGGAGATGCCGGCCCAGTTCTACCGCAACAACCTGGCCAACTGGGGCCCGGCGCTGTGCGCGCGGCGGCCCGAGATCAGCATGGAGCAGGTGGAGGCCTTCCTGAAGCACATGTACCTGGACCGCGCGGATTTCGTGTTCACCGTGTCGCGCGACTTCGTGCGCGAGTGCCAGACGCCGGTGCTGATCCTGCCGGACGACATTCCGGCCCACCCCTATGCCACGGCGATGGAATCGGCGCGGCTCGCTCCGAATGCGCAGGTGAGCCTGTATCCCTGGAAGGACCCGCCGGAGCATATCCCGATGGCGGTGCGGCACATCCGGACATTCCTGAAGGCGAACCAGCCGGCGTAGCGGTGGGTCAGCCTTCGATATCCTCCACCGCTCCGCTGGCCAGCCGCCGGTCGTAGCCCAGGCTCGCGGCGAGCAGCTGGCGCGTGTAGGGGTGGGTGGGGCTGTCGTCCTCCAGGGCGGAGACGGGCAGTTCCTCCAGCATCTTGCCGGCGTTCATCACGCCCAGGCGGTCGCACATGTGGGCCACCACGGCGAGGTCGTGGCTGACCAGGATGCAGGTGAGGCCAAGGCGGTCGCGAAGGTCCACGAGCAGGTTCAGGATCTCGGCCTGCACGGAGACGTCGAGCGCGCTGGTGGGTTCGTCCAGCAGCAGCACCTGGGGCTCCAGGATCAGGGCGCGGGCGATGGCCAGGCGCTGGCGCTGCCCGCCGGAGAGCTGGTGCGGGTAGCGGTAGCGGAAGGCGGGGCCGAGGCCGACCTGGACCAGCACGCGGGAGATGCGCTCGTCCGCCTCGCCGATGCCGTGGATCTTGAGCGGCTCGGCGAGCGTGGTGTTGACGGTGTGGCGCGGGTGCAGGGAGCCGTAGGGGTCCTGGAAGACCATCTGCACGCGGCGGTAGAAGCTGCGGGTGCGCACCGGGGTCATGGCCTCGCCGCCGATGGTGACATCGCCGGACCAGTTGGGGTTCAGGCCGCACAGGGCGCGCAGGATGGTGGACTTGCCGCAGCCGCTTTCGCCGACGAGGCCATAGGTCTCGCCCGGCTTCACCGCGAAGGACACGCCATCGACGGCGTGCACCTGGGCCGCGCCGGTGCCGAAGGTGACGCGCAGGTCGCGCACGGAGATCATGGCGTTCGGGTTGGTGCTGTCAGTCATTGAGCCAGGCCGGGTCACGGTTGAGCACGGCCAGCTTCTGGTGGCGCGAGCCGATGCGGGGCAGGGAGGCGAGCAGGCCGCGGGTGTAGGGGTGCTTCGCGTTCTGCAGGTCGGCTGCGGCGCATTCCTCGACGATCCGGCCGGCGTACATGATCAGCACGCGATCGCAGAAGGTGGCGACCAGGTTGAGGTCGTGGCTGATGAAGATGAGGCCGAGGCCGCGGCGGGTGACGAGGTCGTCCAGGATGGCCAGCACCTGCATGCGCACCGTGACATCGAGCGCGGAGGTGGGTTCGTCGGCGATCAGCAGGTCGGGTTCGGCCATCAGCATCATGGCGATCATGATGCGCTGGCCCATGCCGCCGGAGACCTCGTGCGGGTAGAGATCATGCACGCGGGCGGGGTTGCGGATGTGCACCGCCTCCAGCATCGCCATGACCCTGTCGCGCTTCTCGGCGGTGGAGAGCCGGGGTGTCTCCGGGATCGCCTCGGCGATCTGCGCGCCGACGCGCATGACGGGATCCAGCGCGTATTTCGGATCCTGCATGATCATGCTGATACGGCTGCCGCGCACCTTCAGCATCTCGCGCTCGCTGGCGCCGGCGATGTCCAGCTCCTGGAACTGCAGGCGCCTGGCGGAGACGGTGCCGTTGGGGGGCGTGAGCTTGAGGATGGCGCGGCCGGTCTGGGACTTGCCGGAGCCGGATTCGCCGACGATGCCGACCTTCTCGCGCCCGACGCTGAAGGAGACGCCGCGCACGGCATGCACCATGCGCTGCGGCGTGCGGAAGCGGACGTGGAGGTCTTCGACGACCAGCTGGGGGGCTTCGCTCATTCCGACCTCGGGTCCAGCACGTCGCGCAGCCCGTCGCCGAACAGGTTGAAGGCGAGCGAGGTGGTGAGGATGGCCAGGCCCGGGATGGCGGCGAGCCACCAGGCCTGCAGCATGCTCTGCCTTCCGGTGGAGAGCATCGCGCCCCATTCCGGCAGCGGCGGCTGGGCGCCAAGGCCGAGGAAGCCGAGCCCGGCGGCGGTAAGGATGATGCCGGCCATGTTCAGCGTGATGCGCACCACCACGGAGGGGATGCACATGGGCACGATGTGCTTGAGGATGATGCGCGCCGGCGAGGCGCCCTGGATGCGCACGGCGGCGATGTAATCCGAACTGCGCACGGTGAGCGTCTCCGCCCGCGCGAGCCGGGCGATCGGTGGCCAGGCGGTCAGCGCGATGGCGATCACCGCGTTCTCGATGCCCGGGCCGAGGGCGGCGACGAAGGCGAGTGCCAGGATCAGGCCGGGGAAGGAGAGGAAGATGTCGTTGACGCGCATCAGCACCGTGTCGGTCCAGCCGCCGAAATAGCCGGCGGTGGTGCCGACCGCGAGGCCCACGGGGGCGGCGATGATGGCCACGAGGCAGGAGATGTAGAGCGTGATGCGTGAGCCCCAGACGATGCGGCTGAACACGTCGCGGCCCAGCTCGTCGGTCCCGAACCAGTGCTCCGCCGAGGGCGGCAGCAGGCGGCGGGTGAGGCTCTGGTCGTTGTAGCCCGCCGGCGCGATCACCGGCGCCAGGATGGCCACCACCACCAGGAACAGCAGCACCGCCAGGCCGAACAGCGCCAGCGGATTGCCCTTGAGGCGCAGCCAGCCGAAGTAGAAGCGCTGCAGCGCCGCATGGCGCGACGAGGTGGTGACCTCTGCCTTCAGCCAGCCCCGGAGCGTTGCGGAGTTCTCGCTCATTTCGTTCTCGGGTCCAGCATGCGGTAGAGAAGGTCGGAGAGCAGGTTCAGCGCCACGAAGATCACGCCGATGATCAGCACGCAGGCGAGCACCGCGTTCATGTCCCCGGCCAGGATGCCGCTGGTGAGGTAGCGGCCGAAGCCGGGCCAGGCGAAGACGGTTTCGGTGAGCACCGCACCTTCGAGCAGGAAGGCATAGGCCAGGGCGATCACCGTGATCAGCTGCACCAGGATGTTGCGGAAGGCGTGGCGCCAGACCACGCGCCACTTCGACTGCCCCTTCACGCGCGCGGCGGTGATGTATTCCTGGCTCAGCTGCTCCAGCATGAAGCTGCGCGTCATGCGGCTGATATAGGCCATGGAGGAGTAGCCGAGGATCGTGCCGGGCAGGATGAGATGGCTCAGCGCATCCCAGAACACGTCGTATTCGCCGACCATCAGCGCATCGATGGTGAGCATCCCGGTCACGGGCTCCACCATGTCGATGTAGATCACGTCGAGCCGGCCCGGGCCGCCGACCCAGCCGAGCCAGGCGTAGAACACGATCAGCCCCATCAGGCCGAGCCAGAAGGTAGGGCTGGAATAGCCGAGCAGGCCGATGAACCGCGCCGAGTGGTCCAGCGGGCTGTCGCGGTAGACCGCGGCCAGCACGCCCACCGGCACGCCGATGCCCACTCCGATCATGATGGCGAAGGTGGCCAGCTCGATCGTGGCCGGGAAGACGCGCTTGAGGTCGTCGGCGACGCGGTTGCCGGTGAACAGGGCGTTGCCGAAATCGCCGCTCAGCATGTCGCGGATGAAGAACAGGAACTGCTGCCAGAGCGGCTTGTCGAGGCCGAGCTGGCGGTAGACCATGTCGTAGGTCTCCTTCTCGGCCTGCTCGCCCACGATGGCGATGACGGGGTCGAGCGGGAGCATGCGGCCGATGAAGAAGGCCAGGGCCATCAGCCCCAGCAGCGTGACGACCACGGAGGCGACCTGGCGCGCGAGCGGGCGCACCCAGCGCGGCAATGCGGAAGATGATGCCGCGGCGGGGGGCTTCCCCGCCGCGGCCTTGGGCTCGGCCATCGCGCGCTACTTGCTGGCGGTGGCGTAGTCGACGTCGAACGGCGTCATCATGAAGCCCTTGATCTCCTTGCGCACGGCGATGGGCCGAACGGTCTGGAAGATGTAGGCCATCGGCCCGTTCTCCATCATGTACTTCTGGATCTCGTGGTACATCGCGATGCGCTTGGCCGGGTCGCGCTCCATGCGCGCGGCGTCGGCCATCTCGTTGATCTTCGCGTCCTGCCAGGAGGAGCGCCAGGACGGGTACTGCGCCAGCCGCGCCTCGGGCCGGTTGTCCGGGTTCACCGCGTGGCGGGAGATCATGCTGTCGGCGTCCGGATAGCCGGCGCCCCAGCCGATCAGCAGTACCTCGAACTCACGCGCGCGGGCGCGGGTGAACAGCTGCGCGTCGGCCATCTGCTCCAGCTCCAGGCGCACGCCGATCTTGGCGGCGTTGGCCTGCACGTGCTGGGCGACCTGCGGCGAGATGTTGTTGGCCGAGTGGATGAACTTCTTGGTGAAGCCGTTCGGGAAGCCGGCTTCGGCCAGCAGGGCCTTGGCGCGCTCCAGGTCGAGCTTGAAGGGCTGCCCTTCCTTCTCGTCCAGCGCCCCGAAGGCGCCGAGCGGCACCAGGCTGGCGCGCGGCGTGCCCTGGTATTCCAGCACGGTCGAGCCGAGGCCCTGGTAGTCGATCATCCAGCGGAAGGCCTGCCGCACCTTGGGGTTGGAGAAGATCGGATCCTGCGCGTTGAACGCCAGGTAGCTGTAGCCGTGCATCGTGGTGGTGGTGACCGACACGTTCGGGTTTCTCGACAGCGCGCGCAGGTCGTCGGTGTTCAGCAGGCGCGCCACGTCGATGTCGCCCTTCTCCAGCAGCAGGCGCTGGGCCGCGCTTTCGGGCACGTGGCGGATGATGATGCGGCGCAGCTTCGCCTTCTCGCCGTGGTAGTTATCGTTGCGCTCCAGGATCACCACCTCGTTGGTGTTCCAGCGCGTCACCCGGTAGTGGCCGACACACACCGGGTTGGTCTTGAAGAACGGGTTCGCCCAGTCGTAGCGCCCGTCGACCGTCTTGGCCTCCCTCTTGCCGATCTCGCTGTCCAGGATGCCGGTGGAGCCGGAGGCGAACATCGCCGACAGGATCAGCTGCACCGGATAGGGCCGGTCCATCTTCACCACGATGGTGCGGTCATCGGCGGCGGTGATCTGCTGCTCGATCTTGTCGCGGGTGAAGCCCCACTGCGTGAAGTTGGCCGAGTTGCCGTAGCCGAGCGCCACCACCCGGTGCATCGACCACACCGCGTCATGCGCGGTTGCGGTGCGGCCGTTGGGGAACTTCAGGTTCGCATTCAGCTTGAAGGTCAGCGTCATCCCGTCCTCGGAGACGCTCCAGCTTTCCGCCGTGCCCGGCGCCATCCTCGACACGTCCCTGAGGTCATAGTTGACCAGCGGTTCGCAGACGTTGCGGATGATGTCGTTGCCGTTCACCTCGGCGATCTGCGCCGGGTCGAAGGTGATCAGCGCATCGAGGTTCCACGCCATCACCAGCGCGTCGCGCGGGGTGGCCGCCTGGGCCTGAGGGGAGATGGCAGCGGCGCCAGCCAGCAACGTGGCGGCAAGCGCGGCTCGAACCGTCGGGAGCATGTCGTCCTCCAATCTGGGGGGAATCGCCGGGGCGGCGTTCGCGGCAGTGCAGCAATCCTAGCGGACGCCTTGCCTCGTCAACAAGCGCCGCGAATCCACTGGCCAGCAGATGCATTCGGCGCATAGTATTATATTAGCTGCCGCGGGAAGGGGCCTCGAAGGCACCCCCGGGCAGGCGGCCTGACGTGAAAGCGGTAGGTTGCAGCAACAAGAAACGCCATACGAGGAGATGCCTCCATGACCCAGGATCGCCGCCCGGCCCGCGTGAGCCGGCGCAAGCTGCTCGCAGGCGCCGCCGCTGCCCCGGCCCTTACGCTCGCCACGCCGTCCATCGCGCAGGGCACGCTGCGGGGCACGAAGCTGACCATTCTCGCCGGGCAGTGGTTCGTGCCGCAGACCAATGCCATGCTGGACCAGCTGGCCGCCGATCTCGCCCGCGATTCGGGCATGGAGATCAAGGTGGAGCGCTTCGCCGGCGACGAGCTGATGACCAAGACGGCCTCGGTCATCGGCAGCGGCCGCGGTGCCGACCTTGCCGTCGGCGTCGAGTTCGACACCCATCTCTACGGCGCCCGGCTGAGCGACGTCACCGACCTCGCCGACGAGATCGGCCGCACCTATGGCGGCTGGATGGACTCCGCCCGCGCCGCCTCCGTGACCGGCGGCCGCTGGAAGAGCCTGCCGATCGGCCAGGCCCCGGCCGCCTGGAACTGGCGCACCGACATGTTCCGTGCCGCCGGCGTGGAGCGTTTCCCGGATACCTTCGCCGGCCTGCTGGACGCGGCGAAGAAGCTTCATGCCCGGGGCACCCCGATCGGCATGACCCTGGGCAAGGCCTCGGGCGACGGCCGCTCCACCAACTACCCTGTGCTGTGGGCCTTCGGCGGCAAGGAGTTCGAGGCCGACGGGCGCACCGTGGCGATCAACTCGCCCGGCACGCTGGCCGCGGTCGAGTGGTACAAGGAGATCTACCAGTACTTCATCCCGGGCACGACCGCGTGGCTCGACCCCGACAACAACCAGGCCTTCCTGGCCAGCAAGATCTCCGCCACCGTCAACGTCAACACCATCTACCTGGCCTCCCGCGCCGCCGCCGCGACGGATCCGGCGCGCAAGAATATCGTGGACAACATGGACCACGGCCAGTGGCCCAGCGGGCCGGCCGGGCGCTTTGCCTGCTACAACGTGAATGTCTGGCTGCCCTTTGCCTCCAGCCCGAACAAGGCTGGCCAGCGCGAGTTCCTCAAGGCCTGGTACAGCCGCACCTTCCTGCCGCGCTGGACCAAGATCGGCGAGAGCTATTTCATCCCGCAGCTCGTCGGCTTCGACACCGAGGACGTTTGGCCGGCCGATCCGAAGCTGCGGATCTTCCGCGAGCTGAACAAGATCAACCGCCTTCCCGGCTATGGCGGCCCGCCGACCGCGGCGGCGGCCGAGGCGGTGAACAAGTACATCCTGGTCGACATGTTCGCCAAGGCCTGCACCGGCCAGATGACCCCGCGTGACGCCGTGGCATGGGCCGAGAAGGAATACGCCCAGATCGTCCGCCGCCGCACCCGCACCTGAGCGCGCGGCCGGTCGCCGCCATGGGCACCTCCGCTGCCGCCTCTGGCGGCACGGGCACGCCGGGCCGCTCCCACAGGGCGGTCCGGCGCAACCCGCTCACCACCCTCATCGATAATGAGCGGGCGCTCGGCTACCTGCTGGTGGCGCCGGTCGTGCTGCTGTTGCTTGCGCTGGTCGCCTATCCGTTCTTCATGGCGATCGGCTACGCGTTGTCCGATCGGACCCTGGCCGACCCTGGCGTGTTCATCGGCCTCGAGAACTTCGTGCTGCTCTGGGAAAACCAGATCTATCGGCAGACCCTGGCGAACACCTTCATCTTCACCGCCGGCTCCGTCACCATCCGCCTTGTGCTCGGCGTCGGCCTCGCGCTGCTGCTGAACGAAAGCTTCCGCTTCCGCCGCGCCGTCCGCGCGGCCATCCTGCTGCCCTGGATCGTGCCCACGGTGCTGGGCACCATGGCCTGGCTGTGGCTGTTCAACCCCAACTTCTCGGTGCTGAACTACATCCTGGTCAATTCCGGCCTGATGACCACGGGCTTCAACTGGCTCACCGACCCCGACCTCGCCCTGTTCTCCGTGCTGCTGGTCAATGCCTGGCGCGGCGTGCCGTTCATGGCCATCACCGTGCTGGCCGGCCTGCAGGCCATCCCCCAGGACCTCTACGACGCCTCCTCGATCGACGGCGCCGGCAAGTTCCAGCGCTTCCGCTATGTCACCCTGCCGCTGGTGATGCCGGTGCTGCTCACCGCGCTCGTGCTCTCGATCATCTGGACCTTCTCCGATTTCGGCATCGTCTACGGGCTCACCAAGGGCGGCCCGATGAACGCCACCCACGTGCTCGCCACGCTCAGCTACCAGACCGGGCTGGCCAGCGGGAACATCGGCGAGGGCGCGGCCATCTCGTTGACCATGCTGCCCGTCCTCCTCGTGCTCATCATCTGGCAGCTGCGCCGCATCCGCCGCAGCACCGCGATGTAGGAACCCAGAAGTGGCCGCCACACTCTCTTCCGGTGCCGTTCGCTCGTACCATCCCCGCCTGGAGCGCGCCCTGTTCGTGTGGGCGCCGCTGGCCTTCTTCCTCGTCTTCCTGGTCGGCCCGTTCTACTGGATGCTGATCACCGCCCTGAAGCCGGATTCCGAGCTCTACGACACCAGCAAGAGCCCGCTCTACGTCGCCGTCCCCACGCTCGAGCATTTCATCTACCTGTTCGAGAAGACCGACTTCGTCCTGTGGGTCAGCAACACCATGATGGTGGCCACCCTGTCGACCGCCATCGCGTTGATCATGGGAGTCCCGGCCGGCTACGCCCTGGCCCGCATGCGTTTTCGCGGCTCCGAGTTCGTCGGCACCGCCATTTTCGTCACCTACCTCGTGCCCGCCACCCTGCTGTTCATCCCGATGATCGAGGTCATGGCGACCATCGGCATGGACGACAACATCTGGGCGCTGGTCATCGTCTACCCGACCTTCCTGGTGCCCTTCGTCACCTGGCTCATGAGCGGATACTTCCGCACCATCCCCGCCGAGCTTGAGGAATGCGGCCGCATCGACGGCCTCACCCGCCTCGGCGCCATGTTGCGCATCGCCATCCCTCTGGCCCGCCCGGGCATCCTCTCGGCCGGCATCTTCTCCTTCACCCTGTCCTGGAACGAGTTCATCTACGCCCTTACCCTGGTGACGGCCTCGGCCGAACGCACCATCCCCGTCGGGGTCCTGGTCCAGCTCACCCGCGCCGACGTCTTCTTCTGGGGCCCGCTGATGGCCGGCGCCCTGCTGGGCTCCGTTCCGGTGGCGCTGGTGTACTCGTTTTTTGTGGACCAGTACGCCTCCGGCCTCACGGCCGGGGCCGTTAAGGGCTGAGCGCACGCATACCGGGGCGCGCCGGCATTGCAGGGCGCCAATCAGAAGGTTGTCATCGTCGCGATTCGTGGTATGCGCTGCCGCGCGATTCCGCTTTCCTCGCCCGGACCGCCAGCGCGACGACGGAGCAAGGCGGATTCGTGCGAGACCAAGGTGCCAACCGGGCCGGGCCCGTTGGCCGAAGCAGTGCAAGGCGTGAAGCGGCAGGGAGCCCGGGGCAGCGTTCCCAGGAGATGAGGCCCATGGTGGAGCGGATAATGGCATCCATGGCCGAGAGCCCAGGGATCGCCTGACGCAATGGAGCGTCCGGTCCGCGCCCTTCTGCGCCGCCTCGGCGTGGGGCTCTTCCTGGCCCTGGTGGTCGTGCTGACGAGCTTCCTGCTCGTCAAGCTCGATGCCGCGCCCAGCGATGTGCTGCTCGGAGGCCCCACCCCCGCCGCCGAGGAGCGCGCCCAGCTGGTGGAGGATTACGGGCTGGACCGGCCCGCCTTCGTGCAGTTCGTGCGCTATACCATTCGTGTGCTGCGCGGGGAGCTCGGCCGCTCCTGGCTGACCGGCGATCCGGTGCTGGGCGAGATCATGGCCCGCATCCCCGCCACGCTGGAGCTGATGCTCTATTCCATCTTGCTCGGCACCCTGATCGCGGTCCCCACCGGCGTGGCCGCCGCCTTTGCGCGCAACACGGCGGAAGACCGCACGGTGCGCGGCGCGAGCGTGCTGGGCGAGGCGATGCCGCCATTCCTGCTGGCGCTGCTGCTACTGCTGGTGTTCTTTCGCTGGCTGGACATCGCGCCGGCGCCTTCGGGGCGTATCAGCATCGTGCTGTCGCCGCCGACCGCGGTCACGGGCAGCTATTTCATCGACTCCATCATCATGCAGGACTCGATCGCCGCCCGCTCGGCGCTGGCCCAGCTGGTACTGCCGGTGGTCACCCTGGCGCTGATGGTGGGGGCCACGCTGACCCTGCTGGTGCGTGGGGCGATGCTGGCCCAGATGGACGCGCCGCACTTCGTCTATGCCCGCGCCCAGGGCATGTCGCGCGAGATGCTCACGATGATCGCCCTGCGGGGTGCCCTGCCCACGATCGGGGCGGGGCTTGCCACCCAGTCCGCCGCCCTGCTTGGCGTCACCGCACTGGTGGAGCACGTCTTTGCCTGGGGAGGGGTGGGCCAATACGGGCTTGAGGCGATGGCGCGGGCCGATTTTGCCGCAGTGCAGGGCTTTATCCTGGTCAGCGCGGCCTTTGCCGCGATCATGCACCTGGTGCACGCCCTGGTTCGTCGTATCGCCCGCATCAGGATTCGCCGCGCATGATCGGGCGCCTTCTGCGGATGCTGCGCCTGCTCGCCCGCCGCCGTGCCGGTGCGGCGCTCGCGCTGGTCGTGCTGGCAGGTTTCGCGGCGGCGGTGGTTGCCCGCCCGGTCGCGTGGCCGCATCCGCCTGGCGCGCAGGATGCCGGCAGCGTCCTTGCCGCCCCTTCCCTGCGCCATCCGCTCGGCACTGACGCCAACGGGCGCGACATCCTGGCGCGCGTGGTCGATGGCGCGCGTTATGCCTTTGCCGTACCGCTGGCCGCGCTGGCGCTGGCGATCCTGCTCGGCGCCCCTCTGGGCCTCGCCGCAGGCCTCGGCGGCGGGTGGCTCGATTCCCTGCTGCGCAGGACGTTCCAAGGCATCGGCCTGGTGCCGCCGCTGCTGTTGGCCATGGCGCTCGTGGCCGCCATGGGGCCTTCGCTGCGCCACGTGGTCGTGGCCATCGGACTGCTGGAGGCCATCGTGTTCGCCCGCGCCATGCGCGACGAGGTGCGGGCGCTGCATGATCGCGGCTTCATCGAGGCGGCGATCGCGGCCGGCAACCCGTTGCCGCGGCTGGTGCTGGTGCACCTTCTGCCCAACACATTGGCCCGGATCGCCGGCGAGGTGCCCCGCCAGGCGTCCTGGGCGCTGGGGGTGCTGGCGGCCATGGGGTTCGTGGGCATCGCCACGGCCGCCGACACCACCGAGTGGGGCTCCATGATCCGCGAGGGGGTGGAGCATCTCTATGCCGGCCAGTGGTGGGCCGCGATCTTCCCAGGCCTGGCCCTGCTGGTGTTCGGCGGCGCGCTGCGCGTGCTGGCCGAGAGCATCGACGAGCACGGGCCGCGCCGCGCCGCCACCAGCCCCGCCCTGGCCGGCGCCACCGATCGGGCTGGGCGGCCTCTCTCGCCGCGGGGTGCGGGCTGATGCTGCTCGACGTCCAGGACCTGCGCGTTGAGCGTTCCGTGACCGGCGCCCAGGGCGAGCGCGGTTTCGAGCCGGCCCTGGCCGGCGTGTCCTTCCGCGTGGTGAAGGGGCGCATTCTCGGCCTGGTGGGCGAGCACGGCGCCGGCAAGTCGCTGGCCGCCAGCGCCATACTGGGGCTGCTCCGCCCGGAGGCGCGGTTGGTCGGCGGGCGCGCGCTGTTCGAAGGGCAGGACCTGCTGCGCATGTCGGAGGCGGACCTCACCCGCGTGCGCGGCGCGCGCATCGGTTTCGTCGTCCAGTCCGGCCATGCCACGCTCGACCCCAACACCCGGGTCGGTGCCCAGCTGGTGCGCGCCCAGAGCATCCACCGCCCGATCGTGAAGGCCGAGGCGGCGTGGCGGGCGGAGACCATCATGTCCTCCATGGGTATTCCCGAGCCGCGGCTGCGGGCCCAGGCCTGGCCGCACGAGCTGACGCCCGGCATCGTGCAGCGCGTGGTGATCGGCCTTGCCCTGATCAACGAGCCGCAGCTGCTGATCGCCGACGAGCCGACCGCGGGACTCGACATCACCACGCAGGTGCAGATCCTCGATCTGCTGCACCTGGAGGTCCGCCGCCGGCGCATCGGCGGCATCATCATCACCCGCGACCTCGGCGTGGTGGCGCAGTATTGCGACGACATCGCGGTGATGTATGCCGGGCAGGTGGTGGAGCAGGGGCCCGTGGGCCAGGTGTTCACCCGCCCGGCGCATCCCCTCACCCGGGCGATGATCGCCGATGCGCCGGAGCGCCTGGCCCTTGCGGGCCGTCGCGTCGGCGGACCCGTGGCGGAGCCCGCGGATGGGTGCGCCTATCGCGCCCGCTGCCCTGATGCCACCGACCGGTGCCTTGTTGCGCCGCCGCTGGTGGGCGCCGGGGTGCATGCGGCGCGCTGCCACTTCGCACGGATTGCCGCGGCATGAGCGCCGCACATGCAGGCGGCGCCACGGTGGCCGAGCTCCGGCGTGTCTCGGTCGTGCTCGGCCGCGGCGAGGGGCGGGTTGCGGCGCTGAACCGCATCGATCTTCAGGTGGCGGAGGGCCAGATCCTCGCCGTGGTGGGCGAGTCCGGTGCCGGCAAGAGCACGCTGGCGCGCAGCTTCCTGCGCCTTGTCGCCCCCGAGGGCGGCGCCGTGCTGCTGGAAGGCGCGGACATCACTGCCATGCCGGAGCGTCGCCTGCGCCGGCTGCGTGGGCGCATGACCATGGTGTTCCGCAGCCCCGGCGACGTGCTGAACCCGCGCATGACCGCGCGCGAGCTGATCGAGGAGCCGCTGCGCCTGCATGCGCCGCGCGGCACCGACCGCCGCGCCGAGGTGGATGCGGTGGCCACGCGCCTCGGCCTTACCCCCGCGGAGCTCGTCCTGCGCCCAGGCGAGCTTTCGCCCAGCCGCATGCAACTGGTCGGCCTCGGGCGCGCCATAGTCACCAAGCCGCGGCTTCTTGTGCTGGACGAGCCGAGCCGCGATCTCGATGCGGCGGCCGCTGCCGACCTGCTCGCCCTGCTGGCCGGGCTGCGCGAGGACGGCATGGCGATCGTGGTGACCAGCGACGATATCGCCAACGTCCAGCCGGTCGCGGACCGGATCGCCGTGCTGTATCTGGGGGAGGTGGTGGAGGAGGGCGCGACGGCCGACCTGCTGCGCGACCCGCTGCACCCCTACACGCAGTCGATGCTGTCCGCCCATCTCCCCGCCGATCCCAGCCGGCGTGGACGGCGCATCCGCCTGCGCGGTGACCCCCCGCAGCCTGAGGACCGCACGCCGGGATGCGGCTTCGCGCCGCGCTGCCCGATCGCCGAAAGCCGCTGCCGCAGCGGCGCGCCCACGCCGAACCAGGTGGGCACTGACCGGCGAGTGGCCTGCCTGCGCGTGCTTGAGGGAACCAGCCGGATCCCCCTGTCGCGCTGACACCCCGCGAAGGGGTGCTGCATCGCATCGTCGGGTGGCAAACAGCCGTCAGGTGCTTGCCCTGACGGAAGCCGCCCTACACGTGGTGGCAGGAGACCATCTGCCCGCCGCCGAGGTCGCGCAGCACGGGTTCCTCGGTTTTGCACACATCGGTGGCCCGGGGGCAGCGCGTGTGGAACCGGCAGCCCGGCGGCGGGCGCAGCGCGCTCGGCACCTCGCCGGTGACCGCTATCTGCGGCCGCGTGGCCTCGATCTCCGGGTCGGGGATCGGCACCGCCGCCAGCAGGGCCTGGGTGTAGGGATGCTGCGGGCGCTTGTAGAGCGTCTCGCGGTCGGCGATCTCCACGATGCGGCCGAGATACATCACCGCGATCCGGTCGCTGATGTGGCGCACCACGGCAAGGTCGTGTGCGACGAAGACGTAGGTGAGCCCGAGGCTTTGCTGCAGGTCCTGAAACAGGTTCACGATCTGCGCCTGGATCGAGACGTCGAGCGCGGAGACCGGCTCATCGCAGATCAGCAGTTCGGGCGACATGGCCAGGGCGCGGGCCACGCCGATGCGCTGGCGCTGGCCGCCGGAGAATTCGTGGATGTAGCGATCCGCCATGTCCGGCCGCAGGCCCACGAGGGCGAGCAGTTCCCGCGCGCGATCCGACCGGGCCGACCTGTTCGGCAGGATGTCGTGCACGATCATCGGCTCGGCGATCAGGTCCACCACCTTCATGCGGGGATTCAGGGAGCCGAAGGGGTCCTGGTAGACCATCTGCATGCGCTTGCGGATCGGCCGCATCGCCGCCCGGTCGTGCCGGGTGATGTCCTGCCCGTCGAACACCACGCGCCCGCCGGTGATGTCGAGCATGCGCAGCACAGCCAGGCCCGTGGTGGACTTGCCACAGCCGCTCTCGCCGACCAGGCCCAGGGTCTCGCCGCGGTTGAGGGTGAACGACACGCCGTCCACGGCCTTCACCGAGGCGACCTGCTTCTGGAACACCGTTCCCGACATCACCGGGAAGTGGACCTTGAGGTTCTCCACCACCAGCAGCGGGGATCCCGCCACGTTCGCATCAAGCATGGGCAGGCACCCCGGACTCCACGGATACGAAGCAGGCCTTGCGGTGCCCGCCTCCCACATCCTCCAGCACCGGTCGTGCCTTGAGGCAGCCCGGCTCGGCCACCGAGCAGCGCGGCGCGAAGGCGCAGCCCGGCGGGAGCCGCGTGAGGTCTGGCGGCGAGCCCTCGATCGGCACGAGGCGGTCGCCGAGCACGCCATCCAGCCGCGGCACGCAGGCCATGAGGCCGCGCGTGTAGGGGTGCTGCGGCATCTTGTAGATCTCGCGCGCGGTGCCGGTTTCCACCACGCGCCCGGCGTACATCACGCTCACCCGGTCGGCGTAGCGCGCCACCACGCCGAGGTCGTGGGTGATGAGAATGAGCGCCGCCCCCGTCTCGCGCGTCAGCTCCTTCAACAGGGAGAGGATCTGGGACTGCACGGTCACGTCGAGCGCGGTGGTTGGCTCGTCGGCGATGATCAGCTTGGGCTGGCAGGCCAGCGCCATGGCGATCATCGCGCGCTGGCGCATGCCGCCCGAGAACTGGTGCGGATACGCATCCACGCGCGCCTTCGCGTCCGGGATGCGCACCCGCGCCAGCAACTCGCCCGCCTTCTCCAGCGCCGCCTTCCAGCTGGCGCCGCGGTGCAGCTGCACCGGCTCGCCCACCTGAAGCCCGACGGTGAGCGAGGGATTCAGCGAGGTCATCGGCTCCTGGAAGATCATGGCGATGCGGTCACCCCGCACCGCCTGCATCTCCGCGTCGCTGAGCTTCAGCAGGTCCTGCCCCTCGAACATCACGCTGCCGGCGGTGATCTCGCCGGGCGGGTTCGGGATCAGGCGCATCAGTGAGAGCGCGGTGACGCTCTTGCCTGATCCGCTTTCGCCCACGATCGCCAGCGTCTCGCCGGCATCGACATCGAACGACACGTCGTCCACCGCCATCACCGCCCCGCGTTCCGTGCGGAAGCGGGTGGTGAGGTTGCGGACTTCCAGGAGCTTGGCCACTCAGTACCCCATCTTCTTCTTGAGTTCCTGGTCGATCCAGATCCGGGCGTAGATCGGCCCCGGCTTCACCGCGCCCACGCGCAGCTCGCCGTCGTAGTTCTTCACCCAGGGCCACCACGCCGTGTAGATGTACTGGCCCGGGAGCCAGATGTACGGCGCCTTGGCCAGGATTTCCCGCGTCATCTCCTTGATGATGACCTGGCGATCCTTCTCGTCCCGTGTGGCGAAGGCCTTGTGCATCTTCGCCGTGTACTCTTCCGAGAACAGCATCGACGGGCCCCAGAGCTGGCCGGGCGTGAAGCTTTTGTGCAGCGTGCGCGTCGGGTTGGTGTGGCCGTTGTTCATGAAGTAGCCGGCGGTGTGCTTGGCCGTGGTCATCGCCGAGAGGAATGCGCCGTATTCCATCGGGATGATCTTCAGCTTCACGCCCACCTGCTCCAGGTAACCGGCCACCAGCGGCAGCAGGTCCATGTGGTCGGGCGCGCAGGAGCACACCTGCACATCGAAGGTGAAGCCGTTCGGGAAGCCGGCCTCGCGCAGCAGCTGCTTGGCCTTCTGCGGATTGTAGGTGAACAGCTCCTTCACCTCATCCGGCATCGCCTCCAGCGGCTCCCAGTAGCCGACATAGTCCGGGTGCTGCGGATAGGCGAAGAGCTCGGCGTTGCCGCCGTAGTATTCCTTCACGATCTCCTGCTTGTTCACCGCCATGTTGAGCGCACGGCGCACCCGGATGTCGTCGAACGGCTTCATGTCCGTCCGCATCGACAGGAAGGTGCCGGAGAAGGTGAGCCAGCGCGCCCATTGCAACTGTGGCGCGCTGCGCTTCAGGCTGTCCACCGCCTGCCAGCGGATCGCCTCCAGGATGTCGAGCTTGCCGGTCCGAAGCGCGGAGTGCTGCGTGGCTTCGTCGCGGATGATTCGATAGGTGACGCGATCGACGAAGGGCAGCTTGTACTCGACCCCGTCGATCTTGTCCTTGTCCCAGTAGACCGGGTTCTTGGTGTAGACCTGCGAGTTACCCTGCACATAGTCGCTGAGCTGGAACGGGCCGGTGCCGACCGCGTTGCGCCAGTTGCCGATGCCAGCCTTCACCACCTCTTGCGGGTAGATTGCGGAGTAGTAGCCCCAGCCGAAGCGATAGTCCCAGTCGGCATTGTATTCGTTCATGAAGAAGACGACGGTGTGCTTGTCCGGCGCTTCCACCTTGTCGACGTAGTAGTAGTAGTCCTTGAACGCCTTCGGGCTGGTCTTCTGCCGGTTGAAGGTGAACAGCACGTCGTCGGCCACGAACTCGCGGCTTTCCATCACGCCCTGCTTGGCGGGCCACATGACGCCGCGGCGCAGCTTGATCTCCACGCGCAGCGGGTTCTCCTTCCACTCCCACGACTCCGCCAACTCGCCGCGGAGCGCTTCCGTCGGCAGCCAGGCGTCGGGCTTGAAGTTGAACCGGCCACCGCGCCGCACCGACTTGTCGAGATCGCCGGCGAACAGGGTTTCATAGTGCAGGTTGTCGTGGTTGGTCTTCCAGGCGTAGTCGCCGGGATCCCACGACAAGGCAGAGATGGTCACGCTTACCGTGCCGATCTCAAGGTTGCCGCCGTATTGCGGCTTCGGGGCCTGGGCCTGTGCCGCCCCGGCCAGCAGGCCGGCCGCGGCAACGCCTGCCATCAACCCGCCGAGCCATCTTCCGTATCGCATCAATCCCTCCCTTTGCGCCCCCGGCTGTTCGGCTCTGTGGGGCTGTGCCAACTCAGTAGCCCATGCGCTTCTTCATCTCCTGGTCGATCCAGATGCGCGCATAGACCGCACCCGGCTTGACCGCGCCCACGCGCAGTTCGCCGTTGTAGTTCTTCACCCACGGCCACCAGGCGGTGTGCACATAGGGGGTGGGCAGCCAGATGTAGGGCGCCGCGTCGAGCGCTTCGCGCGTCAGGTCGCGGATCATGCGCTTGCGCGTGTCCTCGTCGCGGGTGCGGTACATCTCGGCCACCCGGGCGGTGTAGCCTTCGCTGAACCACATCGATGGCCCCCAGATCTGGCCAGGCGTGAAGCTCTTGCGGATCGAGGTGGTCGGGTTGGTGTGGCCGTTGTTCATGAAGTAGCCGGCGGCGTGCTTCTGCGTGGTCATCGCCGAGAGGAACGCGCCGTACTCCATCGGCTGGATCTCAATCTTCACGCCGATCTGCTCGAGATACCCGGCGACCAGCGGCAGCAGGTCCATGTGGTCGGGCGAGCAGGAGCAAACCTGGGTTCGGAATGTGAAACCGTTGGGGTAACCGGCCTCGCGCAGCAACTGCTTGGCCTTGGCCGGATTGTAGGTGTAGAGCTCTTTGATCGAATCCGGCATGCTTTCCAGCGGCTCGAAGTAGCCCACGTACTCGGGATGCTGCGGATAGGCGAAGAGCTCGGCGTGGCCGCCGTAGTATTCCTTCACGATCTCCTGCTTGTTCACCGCCATATTGAGCGCACGGCGGACCCGGATGTCGTCGAACGGCTTGGTGTCGGTGCGCATGGACAGGTAGATGCCGGACATGGCCAGCCACCGCGCCCATTGCAGTTGGGGCGCGCTCTTCTTCAGGCTGTCCACCGCCTGCCAGCGGATCGCCTCCAGGATGTCGAGCTTGCCGGTGCGCAGCGCGGCGTGCTGTGTCGCCTCGTCGCGGATGATGCGGTAGGTGACGCGATCGACGAAGGGCAGCTTGTATTTCTGGCCATCGATCGTGTCGGTATCCCAGTAGATCGCGTTCCTGGCATAGACCTGGGAGTTACCCTGCACGTACTCGGAAAGCTGGAACGGCCCGGTGCCGACTGCGTTGCGCCAGTTGCCGGCGCCAGCCTGCACCAGCTCCGGCGGGATGATCTGGGAGTAGTAGCCCCAGCCGAAGCGGTAGTCCCACTCGGCGTTGAAATCCTTCATGTAGAACACGACGGTGTAGCGGTCCTTCGCTTCCACACGGTCCACATGGTCGAAGTAGCCAGGGATCTTCTTGGGCGACTTGTCCTGGCGGTTGTAGCTGAACACAACGTCGTCGGCGTTGAATTCGCGGCTTTCCATCACGCCCTGCTTGGCGGGCCACATGATGCCGCGGCGCAGCTTGACCACGACGGCGAGCGGGTTGTCCTGCCATTCCCACGACTCGGCGAGCTCGCCGCGGATCGCGTCAGACGGCAGCCAGGCATCAGGGCGGAAGCTGTAGCGTCCGCCGCGGCGGATCGACTTGTCGAGGTCGCCGGCGAACAGCGTCTCGTAGTGCAGGTTGTCGTGGTTCAGCTTCCAGGCGAAGTCCTGCGGGTCGAAGGACAGGGCCGAGATGGTCACGTTCACCGTGCCGACCTCGAGGTTGCCGCCGTATTGCGGCTTCTGGGCCTGCGCGGGCACCGCCAGCAGGGTGGAGGCAAGCAGGGCGGCGCCCAGGATCTTGGATCGCATGGTGTTCACTCCGTCACTCACCGGCTGCCCCGCATGCGCGGATCCAGCAGGTCGCGCATGGCATCGCCGAGCACGTTGATGCCATAGACCACGAGGGTGAGGCACAGGCCCGGGGCAAGTGCCAGCCAGGGTGCCAGGTACATGTAGGTGCGGCCGGTGCCGCTCAGCATGCCGCCCCAGGTGGGCGCCGGCGGCGGCACGCCGAAGCCGAGGAAGCTGAGGCCGGACTCGACCAGGATCACCGCGCCCACGCGCGTGGTGAACAGCACGATCACCGGCGGCAGCACGTTGGGCAGGATGTGCTGCAGCAGGATGCGCGGCGTTCCCGCGCCCATGGATTGCGCCGAATGGACGTACATCTGCTCGCGCACCGACACCACGGCGCCGCGGATGATGCGGCTGCCGCCGATGCCGAAGGTGAGGCCAAGCACGAAGATCACCTGAACCATGCCAGGGCCGAGCACCGAGACGACCACGATCAGGATGATCAGCTCCGGGAAGCTCATCCAGGCATCGACCAGGCGCTGAACGATCAGGTCCACCTTGCCGCCGAGATAGCCGGTGACGATGCCGAGCAGGACCGAGATGACGGTCGCCAGCGTGGCCGCCGCGAAGCCGATGATCACCGAGAGTTGCGCGCCGTAAAGGATGCGCGAGAGCATGTCGCGGCCGAGATGGTCGGTGCCGAGCCAGAACCGCGCCGAGGGCGGCTTCAGCCTGTTGGCCGGGCTGATCTGGTTCACGCCATAGGGCGCAAGGTAGTCCGCGAAGACGCCGCAGAACAGGAATACCAGGAAGATCGCAGCCCCGATCGCGCCCAGCGGCTTCTCGCGGATCAGGCGGATGAAGAAGGTGGCCACGGGCCCGCGCTGGCGCGGGGCGAGGGCCACGGTGTCGGTGGCGGCGGACATCAGCGGTACCTCACCTTCGGATCGAGCAGCCCGTAGCTGAGATCGACGATCAGGTTGATGAGCACGACGGCGACGCCCACGATCAGGAACACGCCGGTGATGATCGGGTAGTCGCGGCGGCTCACGGCCTCCAGCAGCATCAGCCCCATGCCGGGGATGACGAAGATCTGCTCCATGATCACGGTGCCGCCGATCAGGATCGGCGCCTGCAGCCCGATGAGCGTGACGACGGGAATGAGCGCGTTGCGCAGCGCATGGCGCACCACCACGGTGCGCTCATTCATCCCCTTGGCCCAGGCAGTGCGCATGTAGTCCTGCCGCAGCACCTCCAGCATCATCGTGCGCGTCATCCGCATCGAGATCGCCGAGAGCGAGGTGCCCAGGATCACCGCCGGCAGGGCCAGCTGCAGCATGTTGGCGACCGGGTCCTCCCGGAAGGGCACGAACTTCACTTCGGGCGAGATGCCCCACCAGATGGCGGGAAACACCATCACGATGGTGCCGAGCCAGAAGCTGGGCACGGCGAGCATCAGGATGGAGAAGGACCGGCCGAGGTAGTCGCCCCAGGTGTCCTGCCGGATCGCCGACCACACGCCCACCGGGATCGCCACGATCAGCGCCACCAGAAGCGCCATGGCGCCCAACTGGAAGGTGGTGGGCAGGCGCTCCATGATCTCGCCGATCACCGACTGCTCCTGCCACAGCGAGGAGCCGAAATCGCCGCGCAGCAGGATGCCGCCGATCCAGCGGAAATACTGGATGTAGATCGGCTGATCGAGGCCCAGCGCACGCTCCAGCTGCTCGCGGGAGGTCTTGTCCGCGGCGATGTCATTCTGGGCGATCATCATGTCAATGATGTCACCTGGGATGAGCCGCACGGTGGAGAAGACGATGACGCTGGCGAAGAAGAGGGTCGGGATGAGCGCCAGGAGGCGGCGAATCACGTAGGCCCGCATGGGCAAGGATTTCCTTGGACGAGGATTGCTGACAATTTGCACCCGCTTTGGCGATCGGCCAAGAGGGAACAACATGGACAATTTGTCATATTTACCCTCGCCCGGCGCGGGGGCGGGTTGAGCCTGGAGGGACTCGTGCCCGTCGGCATTTCGGGCTAGGGATCGGGCAAGGAATTGAGGAGCCGTCCGGCGTGAGCAGCACACTCGAACAAAAGATTCCCACCATCGAGGCGATCGAGGAGGGCCTGGCCGGCCAGGGCTACATCTCGTCGCGCCAGATCGCCACTGCGCTGTTCCTGGCCGTGCGCCTCGGCAAGCCGATCCTGGTCGAGGGGCCCGCAGGCACCGGCAAGACCGAGCTGGCCAAGGCCACCGCCGGGTTCATGAACCTGCCGCTGATCCGCATGCAGTGCTACGAAGGACTGGATGAGTCCAAGGCGCTGTACGAGTGGAAGTACGGCAAGCAGCTGCTCTACACCCAGCTTCTGCGCGACAAGCTCGGCGAGCAGCTGCGCGATGCCGCCACGCTGGACGAGGCGCTGGCGCGTCTGGACAACGTGGACGACATGTTCTTCTCGGAGCGGTTCCTGGAGCCGCGGCCGCTGCTGCGTGCGCTGCGCGAGCCCATCGGCTGCGTGCTGCTGGTGGACGAGGTGGACAAGGCCGACGAGGAATTCGAGAGCTTCCTGCTGGAGATCCTGTCGGACTACCAGGTGTCGATCCCGGAGCTTGGCACCCAGTACGCCAAGGTGATCCCGATCGTGCTGCTCACGTCCAACAACACGCGCGACCTGGGCGACGCGATGAAGCGCCGCTGCTTGCACCTGCACATCGGCTACCCCGATGCGCGGCGCGAGGAGCGAATCGTGCAGACCCGTGTGCCGCACGTGCAGGCCAGCCTGCTGCGCCAGCTGGTTCACTATGTGCAGAACCTGCGCACGCAGGACCTGCGCAAGCTGCCGAGCGTGTCCGAGACGATCGACTGGGCGCGTGCGCTGATCCTGCTCAACGCCTCCCAGCTGGATCCGGAGCTGGTGCACAACACGCTCAATGTGCTGCTGAAGTTCGAGGGCGACATGACCAGCGCGGGCAAGCTGGTGGGCGAAATGACCCACCAGGCGGTGCGCGAGAGCCAGCACGGCATGGTGGCGAAGTAGCGCCGCCGTGTCGGCTTCCTCCCCCTTCGGCCGCGCGGCGGAGCAGGCGCAGTCCTCCGACATGCTGCTGCGCCTGTTGCGCGTGGCACGTGGCGCCGGCGTGCGCATCTCCGTCGCGGAGGCGATCGACGCCTTCGAATCGGCAAACGCCGTGGGCTATGCCGACCGCCAGGCGCTGAAGGACGCGCTGACGCTGACCATCGCCAAGTCGGTGGAGGACAAGCAGCTCTTCGAGCAGTGCTTCGAGACCTACTTCAAGCGCGAGAACACGGCGCTCAGCGGCAACCTGGCCGAAAAGCTGCCCCCGCCCAGCCGCCCCGAGGGCGAGGGTGCCGAGGGCGAGGCGCAGGGCATGGGCGGGGAAGGGCAGGGCGCGCAGTCCCGCCTCGGCCAGATGCTGCTGGAAGGCGACCTTGCCGGGCTGGCGGCCGCGATGGAGCGGGCGGCGGAGGCGGCCGGCGCCACCAACATCACCCTCTTCACCCAGACCAACCTCTACGCCCGCCGCATCCTCGATCGCATGGGCCTGGCCGAGCTGGAACGCGAGATCGCCCGGCTGCGCGGCGAAGGCAATGCGGAACTGGCCGACCGCCTCGCCAAGGCGCGCGCCGCGCTGGGCGAGCAGGCGCGGTCCTACATGGAACGGCAACTGGCGCTGTTCTCCCAGGGCACCACGCGCGAGATTCGCGAGGGTGCGCTGCGGCAGGTCAACCTCTCCCAGCTTGATCGGCGCGACGTGCAGCGTATGCGCCAGTTGATCCGGGAGATGGCCAAGAAGATCGCCGAGCGCTACAGCCGCAAGCGCTACCGCGACCGCCGTGGCGTGCTGGATACGCGCCGGACCATCCGCAAGAACATGGTGTTCGACGGCGTGCCGTTCCGCACGGTGTGGAAGCGCGAACGCATCGACAAGCCGCGCGTGATGGCGCTGTGCGACGTCTCCGGCTCGGTCGCCAACGTCGCCCGCTTCCTGCTGATGTTCCTCTACTCGCTGCACGATGTGCTCGCCGATCTGCGCGGCTTTGCCTTCTCCAGCCACCTGATCGACGTGAACGACATCCTGCGGCGGGAGAACAGCGACGACGCCATCACCAAGATCCTGGAGGCGATCGGCTTCGGGTCGACCAACTACGGCAAGTCGCTGGAGGATTTCTGCGGCATGGCGCTGCGGTCGGTGAACCGCCAGACCACGGTGATCATCCTCGGCGACGCGCGCGGCAACCGCAATGAGCCGCGGGTGGAGCTGATGGGCGACATCTTCAACCGGGCCGGCCGCGTGATCTGGCTCAATCCGGAGCCGCAGCCGCTCTGGGGCACCGGCGACAGCGACATGTACCGCTACGCGCCGTTCTGCAGCCAGATGATGACCTGCAACACGATCGCCCAGCTGGAGCGGGTCGTGGAGGAGTTGCTGGCCACCGCACGGTGAACTGGCTGTCCGGCGTCTGAACGCGTTCGGGGCCCGCGCCTGCCAAGGCACGGGCCCCTTTTCGTCGCTGTCGCGGGTGCGTGCTACGCCGCGCGCCGGCGCATCCGTGCCACGCCCAGCCCGGCAAGGCCGATACCGAGCACCGCCATGCTCATCGGCTCCGGCGTCTCCACCTGCGGGCTGCAGATCGGGAAGTTGGGCGCGCCGTTCGGGCAGACGCCGGCTTGGGTCGGGCCCAGCCGAACCTGCTGAAGTTCAGTAATGTTCTGGATGGCGACGGTGGTGGTGAGGGTGAAGCTCACGGCAACCTGCCCGTCCAGCGAGTCCAGGGTGAAGAAGTTGTTCCCCTGGCCGTCGAGCGCAATGTTGTTGAAGTTGAAGACGGCACCGTACTGGTCGATTGCCTGGAAACTTGCGAAACCATCGGCGATGGCATCCAGGTTGAACTGGAGCTTGGAGAAGCCGAGGCTCGAATCGGCCATCTGGATCTGGACGTACTGGAACGCCCCGTCCTGCGCCTCGATTCGTGCCTGGCCACCGGCTTCGACCGACCGCAGGGTTTCCTGGCCGGTGAAGTTCACCAGGGTGGAATGCGAGGTGTTGAGGCAGCCCTGGATCTGGATGCCCACCTGCGTGGCAAAGTTCGGCCCGCAGGCGTTGAACACAACGTTGTCCACGTCGCCGGAGCCGCCGACCAGGCCGGGACTTAGCGTAAGCGTGGCCTGCGCGGCAGTCGACATGAACGCGATTGCGGTCGCGGTTGCAATGCCGAAACCGATATTCCTGAATGTATTCACGTCATTGAACCCCAAAAAGTGGCGATGGGGGTAAATTACATGGGCTCTACAATGAAGGCATTTCACAGTGAGGAGAAATTAAGTAGCAAACTAATTCGTTGGGGGAGGTTTTGAGTTGCCATGATATTCAGTTGGGCGAAGGTTTTTATTGTGTCCTGCGAGAGCAATCAATGACGCCTCAATGGCAACGTCCGGGGCAACCGGTTCCCGCTGCGAGAGGACGCTTGCCAGGCACCACTCCAGGGGGCGCGCGTTAGCGTGTCGGGCCGGCGTCCAGCAGATCCAGCTCGGCACCGCTGGGGTCGAAGCCCCGGTTCGAACGGAGCAATTGCTGCGTGTAGGGATTGGTGACATCACCGGCCGCAAGCGCCTCGGCGGTGGTGGTCTCCACGATCTCGCCGCGGTTCATCACCGCGATCCGGTCGCACAGATGCGCGATCACGGCCAGGTCGTGGCTCACCATCAGCATGGTCAGGCCATGCTCGCGCCGCAGGCGGCTGAGCAGGTTCAGGATTTCCGCCTGCACCGAAACGTCCAGCGCGCTGGTCGGCTCGTCCAGCAGCAGGATGCGCGGCTCCAGGATCAGCGCGCGGGCGATGGCGATGCGCTGGCGCTGGCCGCCGGAGAGCTGGTGAGGATACCGGAACCGGTGCTGCGGCCCCAGCCCCACCTCCTCCAGCGCGGCGGCCACGCGCCGGTCGGCGTTGCCCAGGCGGTGGATGGCGATCGGCATCGACAGCGTCTGGTCCACGGTCTGGTTCGGGTGCAGCGAGCCGTAGGGGTCCTGGAAGACCATCTGCACCATCTTGCGCTGGGCCGTGCTGCGGTGCCTTCCCATGGTCTGGCCGGCCAGTTCCACGCGGCCCTCGGCATGCGCGATCAGCCCGGCGACGGCGCGCAGCACGGTGGACTTGCCGGAGCCGGATTCACCCACCAGGCCATATGCCTCGCCCTCGCCGATCGAGAGGCTCACGTTGCGCGCCGCATCGAAGCGCTTGGCGCCGCGACCGTAGCTGACGGTGACCTGGTCGAGGACGATGCTCACGCGCCCACTTTCCGGCTGTGCGTTTCCAGCGGCGTGGCGATGTCGTCCATCCAGGCCGGATCGCGCTGCAGCTGGGGCAATTCGTCCCGCTTCAGGCCGAGCTGCGGCAAGGCGGCGAGCAATCCGCGGGTATAGGGGTGCTGGGCGTCGGCAAGGCTGCCGGCGTCGCAGATCTCCACCACCTGGCCGGCGTACATCACCAGGACACGGTCGCAGAAGGAGGAGACGAGATGCAGGTTGTGGCTGATCAGGATCAGCCCCATGCCGCGCTCGCGCACCAGCTCATCCATGATCGACAGCACCTGCGTCTGTACCGTCACGTCCAGCGCGCTGGTGGGCTCGTCGGCGATCAGCAGCTCCGGCCCGGCGATCAGCATGGCCGCGATCATGATGCGTTGGCCCATGCCGCCCGATACCTGGTGCGGGTACATCGCATACACCCGCTCCGGGTCGCGGATATGCACGGCGTTCAGCATCTCCAACGCCGCCACGCGCGCCTCGGCCTTGCTGCTGCCCAGATGCGTGCGATGGGTCTCGGCGATCTGCTCGCCCACCTGCATCACGGGATCGAGCGAGTATTTCGGATCCTGCAGCACCATGGCCATGCGCTTGCCGCGCAGCCGGCGCAGCTGGCGCTCGCTCTGCGCCCGCAGGTCGACCTCGCCCAGCATCAGCTCGTCGGCCTTCACCCGTGCCGGCGGGCGGGCAAGGCCCATGATCGCGCGCCCGGTGGTGGACTTGCCGGAGCCCGATTCGCCCACGATGCCGAGCCGCTCACGGCCTACCGTGAAGCTCACGTTGCGCACCGCGCGGAAGTCGCCGTCGTCGCTCGGGTAGGTCACCGAGAGGTTGCGCACGCGCAGCAGGGGAGCGCCCATCGCCATCATCGTCTCACCCGCGCCCGGAGGAGACATCGCGCAGCCCGTCGCCAAGCAGGTTGAAGCCCAGGCTGGTGATGAAGATCGCCAGACCCGGGATCGTCGCCACCCACCACTGGTCCAGCAGCACTTCGCGCCCGGTGGAAACCATGGCACCCCATTCCGGCGAGGGCGGCTGGGCGCCAAGGCCGAGGAAGCCCAGGCCCGCGGCCGTCAGGATGATCCCGGCCATGTCGAGCGTGAGGCGGATGATCACCGAAGGCAGGCAGAGCGGCACAATCTGGGTGGCAATGATGCGCACATGGGAGGCACCCTGCAGCTCGGCGGCCTGGATGAACTCGCTGCGCCGGCGCGTGAGCGTCTCGGCGCGGGCCAGCCGGGCATAGGGTGGCCAGGCGGTCAGCGCGATCGCGATCACCGCGTTCTCGATCCCGGGGCCGAGCGCGGCAGCAAAGGCAAGCGCGAGTACGAGGCGCGGAAAGGCCAGGAAGATGTCGGTTACGCGCATCAGCGCCGCGTCGATCCAGCCGCCGAAATAGCCGGCAGGCAGGCCGATCATGAGCCCGATCGGCACCACGATCACGCTTACCAGCACCACGATGGTGAGCGTGATGCGCGCGCCGAACACCACACGCGCCAGGATGTCACGGCCAAGTTCATCGGTGCCGAAGGGATGCTCCCAGGAGGCCGGCTGCAGCCGGTTCGGCAGCACCTGGGTCAAGGCGCTGGCCGGGTCGGCGATCAGCGGGGCGAAGGCGGCCATGCCGATCAGCATCAGCACGATCGCAAGGCCGATCATGCCGAGCGTATTGCGCCGAAATGCCAGCCAGGCGCGGTACCATCCTCCAAGCCGGGCCTGCCGGCGGCTGGCAGGGGCGGGGTCGAGCAGCCAGGCGCGCATCTGCATCAGTTCGGTTCTCGCGCGCGGGGATCAACCATGGTGTAGACAAGGTCGGACAGCATGTTGAGCACGATGTAGATCGAGCCAATGAGCAGCGTGCCGCCAAGCACTGCGTTCAGGTCCGCTGCGAACAGCGAGTTCTTCATGTAGAGGCCCAGCCCCGGCCAGGCGAACACGGTTTCCGTCAGCACCGCTCCTTCCAGCAGGCTGCCGAAGGTAAGCGCGATCACGGTCACAAGCTGGACCCAGACATTGCCCAGGGCATGCACCCAGATGATGCGCCAGGGCGAGAGCCCCTTCGCCAGCGCAGCCAGGATGTATTCCTGCTCCAGCTGGGCCAGCATGAAGCTGCGCGTCATGCGCGCGATGTAGGCCAAGGAGAGGAACCCCAGGATGGAGGCCGGCAGCACCAGATGTCCGAGTGCGTTGGCGAACACCTCATGCTCGCCGGCCAGCAGCGAATCCACCGTCAGCATGCCCGTGACCGGGGTGACGATGTCGTCATAGACCACGTCCAGCCGGCCGGGGCCCTGCACCCAGCCGAGCTTGGCATAGAACAGCAACAACCCCACCAGCCCGAGCCAGAACACCGGCATGGAATACCCGACGAGAGACAGGAAGCGGACGATCTGGTCCGGCCATCGCCCTCGGTTGGTCGCGGCGATCACGCCGAACGGGATGCCCAGCACCACGCCGATCACCAGCGCCAGGAAGGCCAGTTCGATCGTCGCGGGAAAGACCCGCACGAGGTCCTCCACCACCGGGCGTGCGGTCATCACCGAGTTGCCGAAATCGCCCTGGGCGATCTTGCCGAGGTAGTTCCCGTACTGGACCACCACCGGCTGGTTGAGGCCGAGTTCGCGATAGACCCGGTCGTATGTCTCCTGGCTGGCCTTGTCGCCGACGATGGCAATCACCGGGTCGATTGGCATGAACCGGCCGATCGCGAAGGTGACGCAGGTCAGGCCCAGAAACGTAAGGGCAACGGAGAACAGCAGCCCACCCAGACGACGAAGGGGCGCGACCACACGCCGCGCCACCCACCCGTCCGTGTGTCCTGCCCCGGAAGCGCTGGCGGACACGTTCCCGTTCGCTCAGGCCTTGGAGATCGTGCGGTAGAAGAACTGGTCCTCGAACAGGCCCTTCGGATAGCCCTGAAGGTTCGAGCGCATGGCGATGACCCAGTTGTTCTGGAACATCCACACGTACGGGCCGTCGTCGGTGACCTTCTTCTGGAGGTCGATGTACATCTGCTCGCGCTTCTTGCCGTCCAGCTCCTGCGCGGCCTGCCGCATCTCGGCGGTCAGCTCCGGGATCAGCCAGCCGGCGCGCCAGGGGCCGGTGCGGGCCTTCGGCGTGTCGCTCATGTCCTCACCCTGCACGAAGAAGTCGGCGTTCGTGTGGGGATCGAAATAGTCCGGCGCCCAGGAGATCACCGCCATCTGGAAGGTGCGGCCGCGGATCTCGCCGATCACCTGGCGTGCGTCGCCGGAGGCGATGGTCACCCTGATTCCGCCGAGCGCCATGGTCTGCTGGATCGCCTGGGCTATCTGCGGGAAGGGGTTGTTGGTGTTGGCCGACAGCCGCACCTCGAAGCCGTTCGGGTAGCCGGCCTCGGTCAGCAGCTTCTTGGCCCCCTCCACGTCCAGCTTGAACGGATTGTACGGCGTGGCGCCGAAGAATCCGATCGGCAGGAAGGTCTGATGAACGAAGAAGCGGTCCTTCAGGAACGTGTTCGCCATCGCCTGGTAGTCGACCAGCATCTTCACCGCCCGGCGCACCCGCACGTCGGCGAATGGCCCGTGCTTCAGGTTCATGATGGCGTAGAAGTTGTTCACGCCCGGAAAGCTTTCGATCCGGATGTCCCTGCTGCCGGCCAGCGGGGTGAGCTGGTCCGGCGTCAGGCCGCGCGCCACGTCGATGTCGCCACGCTCCAGCTGCAGGCGCTGGGAGCCGGGCTCCGGCACGTGGCGCATGATCACGCGGCGCAGCTTGGGCGCGCCGAGGCGGAAGTTCGGGTTCGCCTCCAGCGTGATGCTCTCATTCGGCCGCCAGGACACGAGCCGGTAGGCGCCGGAGGAGGCCGAGTTGGTCTTGAGCCAAGCGTTGCCGAGGTCGCCATCCTTCTGGTTGGCCATGGCGGTCTTCATGTCCACCACCGAGGCGACGATGGAGGTCATCATGTTCAGCACCAGCGTCGGCGCGAAGGCGGCCGGCACGTTGATCACCAGCGTGTCGGGGCTGGTGGCCTTCACCAGGTCCTTCACGTTGTCCTTGTTCCAGCCGAACTGCGTCAGCAGGAAGCCGGAGGTCTTGTTCATGATCACCACGCGCTGCAGCGACCAGGCGCAATCCTCGGCGGTGACCGGGTTGCCCGACATGAACTTCTGGCCGGCGCGGATCTTGAACGTATAGGTCTTGCCGTCGCTGCCAACCTGCCAGGATTCGGCAACACCGCCGACCATCTTGTTCAGGTCGTCGGCTTCGTAGCGCAGGATCCGGTCATACAGGTTGGTGCAGATCTCGATGCCGGTCAGTTCGTAGCACTCGCCGGGGTCGAGCGTGATCGTATCGTCGATCGCCTTGGCGATCACCAGCGCATCCCGCGGTGTCGCGGCCTCCACCTGGGGGCTCCAGCTGGCAACAGGCGCGATAGCCGAAAATGCAGCAAGCGCCTGCCGGCGCGTGAGCTTGAACATTGTCAGGTCTCCTGCGTTCGGCCATTCGGCCTTTGTGGCCAGAATGAGACACCAGCCTTGTGGGGGACGCAAGCCGGATGTTTGCCAAAATGTTGCGCGCGGCGATCGCTCAGCGGGGTGCCGAAGCGCCGATCTCGGCCAGCAACTGCCGAAGCGAGGAGGGCATGAAGGGCTTCTCCAGCACCGGCCGTGCCGCGCGGGCCAGGAAGCCCTCCGAGGCGGAGCCCAAGGTATCGCCTGTCACGAAGCCGACGCGTGCGCACAGATGGGGTCGGTTCTGCGACAGCCACTCGAAGACCGCGGCGCCGTCCACTCCCGGCATGCGCAGGTCGCACAGGATCAGCGCATAGTCGCCGGCAGCCAGGCGCTTCAGCGCGGCCTCGCCGCTGTCCACCACTTCGCAATCGAATCCTTCGCGCGCCAGCATGTCAGACAACAGGGCCGCGATCTCCGCCTCGTCGTCGAGAACAAGCGCGGGCTGGCGGCGCTGCACGATGGCCGCGGTGGCCGATTCCGGCGCCGCAATGTCGCCTGCCTCCCGGCGCGGCAGGCGGATCACGAAGCAGGCACCCCCGCCAGGGGCCTCCTCCAGCGTCAGCGTCCCTCCATGCACTTCCACGATGCTGCGCGAAACGGCGAGCCCGATGCCCATCCCGATGCCGGCGGGCTTCGTGGTGAAGAAGGGGTCGAAGATCTGCCCCCGCAGCGCTTCCGGTACCCCGGGGCCGTTGTCGGCCACGGCGAGCCGGACAAACCCGCCCTCCACGGTGGCCGAGATCCGGATCCGGCGCGGCTGCGGCCGTGCCTCCAGCACCTGTCGGGCATTGACCAGCAGGTTCGAAAGCACCTGGTTGAACTGGTCGTGGTCGCAGGGAACCATCGGAAGATCGTCGGGCAGTTCCCGCTCCACCATCACGCCGCTGCCGCGCAGGCTGTAGGCGAGCAGCTCAAGCGCCGTCTGCACCGCGGTGCCGATCTCCATCGGCTTCACCTGGCTGCGGTTCTGCCGGGCCAGGGCCAGGAAGCTGCGCACGATGCGTCCGCAACGCTCCGCGGCGGCCTGGATGCGGTCGGTGCGCGGGATCAGCGCCGGAGCGAGCTCCTTCGCCTCCTCGCCCAGCATCATCGCGTTGCCCATCACGATCGATAGCGGGTTGTTCAGCTCATGCGCCACGCCGGCGAGCAACGAGCCGAAGGCGGCCATCTTCTCGTTCTCATGCAGCGCCTCGCGCTGGCGCTGGATCTCGGCCTCCGCCTGGCGCACGGTGGTGAGGTCGCGCAGATAGGCGGTGAACAGGCGGCGGGAGGGCAGTCGCACCTCGCCCACCGCCAGTTCGGCCGGAAAGCCGGTTCCGTCGGCCCGGATTGCCTCGGCCTCTATGCGCCGGCCCACCCATTCGGGCGTGGCGCCCGATGCGGCCCCTGCCTCGTGCCCCAGCAGCCGGAGCGCGGGCAGATCGACAAAATGGCCGACATGCCGCCCGATGGCCGCGGCGCGGGTGACCCCCAGGCTGTGCTCCGCGGTCGGGTTGAACTCCACCACCAGCCCTGCGTCGTCGAATACGATGATGCAATCAAGTGCCGCGGCGGTGATCGCGGCATACTGCGCCTCGCTCGACCGCAACTCCGTGAGGTCGCGGCTGTAGCCCACCACCCCGACCACCGCGCCGGAGGCGTCGCGATAGGGGTAGTAGGTGCGGTGGACGTAGCGCTCACCCTCGAGATAGCCAAGCCAGCCTTCCCAGACCGTGGTCTCGCCGGCGAGGCACCGCTCGAACAGGTCGCGATGGATCGGGTCGGGCCGCATGCGGGCATAGACCTCCTCCCCGATGATCTCGCGGATCGTCCGGCCCAGCAGTTTATCCGGCGGCTGGCGCAGATAGGCGCAGTAGGCGGCATTGACGTAGCGGTGGCGGCCCTCCCGGTCGACCAGGGTAAGGCGTGCCGGGATCGTGTCGAGCATCGCGCGCAGCCCGGCCTCGGAGATGCTCAGTGTCGTGCTCTCGGCATGCCGTGTCATGGTGGTGCCCTGCCGCTCCGTGCGTGGCTGGCCGCGAGCCTAGCGCGTCGCGGTGAACTCCGGCAGCGCATGAGCCGTCACTGGCGGCACGGGCCCGTCAACCCGGCGAACGTCCACCAGGCAGGACTGCGCCGTGCAGCCCTGGGAAAGGCTGGAGGCGCCGATGTCGCGGGTGAGCGCATTCGGGTTGCCATGCTTCTCGATGCCGGTCTGCCAGTCGTGGTCATACCAGGCCCCGGTGGCAAGGCGCGCAACGCCCTGCATGATGTCGGGCGTCACGACGGCACCGGCCAGCGAACGGCCGCGGTCGTTGAACACCTCCACCACGTCGCCATCGGCGATGCCGCGCGCGGCGGCATCCTTCGGGTTAAGGTAGATCGGCTCACGGCCCGCCACCTTCCCGGCGGCGCTGTGGGGGCTCGCATCCAGCTGGCTGTGCAGCTTGCGGGCCGGTTGGTCCGAGAGCAGGTGCAGCGGCCAGTCCTTCGCCTCCGCCGCGCCCAGCCATTCCAGCGGCTCGAACCAGGTCGGGTGGCCGGGGCAGTCCGGCAGGTTGAAGCCGGCGATGCGCTCCGAGAAGATCTCGATCCGCCCGGACTCGGTGTTCAGCATGTTGCCTGCCGGGTCGCGGCGATAGGCCTCCAGCATCACGACGGGCTTGGCATGCTCCGCCATGTTCACCAGCCCCTCCTCCCAGAACGCATCGAACGCCGGCAGGGCGATGCCGGAGGCATCGGCGCGCTTGTGCAGCACCTCGTACAGCCACTGCACCCACTGCATCTCGTCGCGGCCTTCGGTGAAATTCTCCTTCACACCCAGGCGGTCGGCCAGGGCGGTGAAGATGGCGTAGTCGTCGCGTGCCTCGCCGGCCGGCGGCACCACCTTGCGCATCGCCACCACCACGCCTTCATGGCTGCCGAAGCCGATGTCGTTGCGCTCCAGCGTGGTGGTCACCGGCAGCACGATGTCGGCGAACTTCGCCGTGCTGGTCCAGTAAGGCTCGTTGACGATGATCGTCTCGGGCTTCTGCCACGCCTTCGCCAGCCGCTGCAGGTCCTGGTGATGATGGAACGGGTTGCCGCCGGCCCAGTAGATCAGCCTGATGTCGGGGTAGGCATGCACGCCGCCGTTGTAGCGGAACTCCGAGCCGGGGTTCAGCAGCATGTCGGCGATGCGCGCCACCGGGATGAAGGCCCGCACCTTGTTGGTGCCCTGCGGCAGGGAGGGCCCGGGAAGCCGCGTCTGCGGCGAGCCCATGCGGTTGGTCGGGCCGTAGCCCAGCGCGAAGCCACCCCCGGGCAGCCCGACCTGGCCCAGCATGCAGCCCAGCACCACCGTCATCCAGAACGGCTGCTCGCCGTGTGAGGCGCGCTGCAGCGACCATGCGGTGTTGATCATGGTGCGCGTGCCGGCCATCTCCCGCGCCAACGACACGATCCGCGCCGCCGGCACACCGGTGATGGCGCTGGCCCACTCGGCGGTCTTGGGCTGCCCGTCCGCGGCGCCGGTGAGGTAGGGCTCGAACTTCTCGTAGCCGGAGCAGCAGCGGCCCAGGAAGTCGCGGTCCACCGTGCCGTCCACCACCAGTTGGTATGCCAGCGCCAGCATCAGCGCGGTGTCGGTGTTGGGGCGGATCGGGATCCACTCCACCTCGCCGCCGGTGTCGAGGTTGTCGTTCACCGGCGAGATGTTGACGAAGCGCACGCCGGCCTTCGCCATCGCGGACAGCCCCGGCTTGTGCTGGTGGAACCCAACGCCGCCCTGGCTGATCTGCGCGTTCTTCAGCGGCACGCCGCCGAAGGCGACGAACAGCTTGGTGTGCGCGGCCATCACGTCCCAGCTGGTCATCTGGTTCCAGCTTTCGTCGATCGGCATCAGCACGTGCGGCAGCAGCACGCGCCCGGCGCCCAGGGAGTAGCTGTCGTTGTGGCGCACATAGCCGCCGATGCAGTTCAGGAACCGGTGCACCTGGCTATTGGCATGGTGGAACCGCCCCGCGCTGGCCCAGCCATAGGAGCCGCCGAAGATCGCCTCGTTGCCATGCGCCGCCTTCACCCGCGAAAGCTCGCCCGCGACGAGGTCAAGCGCGGTGCTCCAGTCCACCTCCACGAAAGCCTCGCGGCCGCGCAGATGCGGCGCGCTGCCGGGGCCCCGCTCCAGCCAGGACCGCCGCACCGAGGGCCGCCGCACCCGCACCCGGTCGAGCTCCGGTGAGAGCATGTGCAGCCCGATGTCGCAGGGGTCGGGGTCCTTCTCCCAGTGGCGCAGCACGGGATTGCCGTCGCTGCCCTGTTCCACCCGGTAGGTGCCCCAATGGGCCTGCGTGTAGTGGGTCATGTCCTGGGCTCCGCGGAGGGGGGGATATCAGGTGCCGGTGAAGTTGGGCTTGCGCTTTTCCTTGTAGGCGGCCACGCCCTCCTTGAGGTCGTTGCTGCTGCGCACGGCTGCCAGCTGCTGGCTCACTGCCACCATCCGCTCCACCGGGCCGGCCGGCATGATGATATCGTTGACGAAATGCTTGAGGGTGGAGATCACCAGCGGGGCGGAGCCGACCAACTCCTCCGCCATGGCGATCGCCTCCTTCTCATGGCCGCCATTCTCGGTGACGCGGTTGATGAAACCCACGTCGTAGGCGCGCTGCGCCCCCACCTTCGTGCCGAGCAGCATCACCTCCATTGCCAGCTTGTGCGGCATGCGGGTGACCAGGGAGGAGATCATGCCGCCGGTGAGGCCCAGCTTGGCCTCCGGATAGTAGAAGATCGTGTCCTGGGTGCTCACGATCATGTCGCACATCATCGCCATCACGATCGCCCCGCCCACGCACCAGCCGGAGGTCGCGGCGATGATCGGCTTGTTGGTCTTGTACCCAACCGTAGGAATGCAGCGCCAAAGCTCCGGCAGGTCGGTCACGTCCGCGCCGGAGGAGAAGCTCTTGGTACCCACGGCCGACAGCACCGCCACGCGCTGATCGGAAGCGTCAAACGCCTGGAAGGCCTGCTGGATACCGACCGCAACCCCGCTGCTGATGGCGTTCATCTTGTCCGGCCGGTTGATCCGGATCACCGAGACCTTGCCGATCTGTTCGGTTGTCACCACAGACATGCGCGTTTCCTTATGCAATCCTTGGCTACGCCCCGGGCGCAACCGTTCCTGACGGCGTCACCCTATCCCGACCGCCGGCAAAGTCGAGGGGCGGTTGCCGGCCCGCCTGGCCTTTCCTACCGTGTGCCGAGCCAGGAAAGGGCAGGAACATGAGCCACGAAGCGCGTCTCAGGGAACTTGGCATCGAACTGCCGCCGGCCAGGCCGCCGCTCTATGCCTATGTGCCGGTCGTGGTGGAGGGCGGTCTCGCCTGGGTCTCCGGCCAGTTGCCCTGGGTGGGCGAGAGCGGCCTGCCCGCCACCGGCAAGCTGGGCGCTGAGGTGGACATCCCGACCGGGCAGGACTGCGCGCGGCTATGCGTGCTGCACGGTCTCGCCGCCCTGCGCGCCGCGCTGGGCTCGCTCGACCGGGTGAAGCGCATCGTGAAGGTGGTCGGCTTCGTGTCCTCCGCCCCCCACTTCACCGACCAGGCACCGGTGGTCGATGGCGCCAGCAAGCTTCTGGGCGAGATCTTCGGCGAGGCCGGCCGCCATGCCCGTTCCGCGGTGGGCATGGCGGTGCTGCCGCGCAACACGCCGGTCGAGGTGGAGTTCGTGGCGGCGGTGCGGGATTAACGCACCGCCACCGGCCTTCACAGCACGAACCAGCCACTACTGACCGGATCGGCGGACGCAACCAGGATCGTCAGGTCCGCGACGTTGTCGCCGTTGACGCTGCCCTGGATCAGCACGTGACCGGCGTCCACGCGCTCCCAACGCAACTGCCCCGGCATGCCGAACAGGCCCTGGAAGTCGGTGAACACGAACGGGTCGTTGGCCAGCGTGCCGGCGATCGCATCGATGCGGGACAGGTCGATCCGTTCCCCCGCCGCTGGCGCGAAGTCCGCCAGCGTGAAGCGGTGCGTCGCTTCCGCCCCGATCGCGCTCTGGATGAAGCGGAACCCGTCCACCCCGCCGCCTGCGGTGATCGTGTCCTGCCCCTGGCCGATCAGGAACAGGTCCGGCCCCGCCGTGCCGGTGAGGGTGTCGTTGCCCGCCGTGCCACGGATCGTGTCGTTGTCAAGGATCGTGCCGGTCGCCGTGCCGCCGGTGATCGCCACGCCCGCGGAGGGATGGGCGAGCGACAGCGTGAAGCTCTCGTTCAGCCCGCCATCGGGGTTCGTGTCCCCGGCCACCAGGATGGTGCGCGTCGCACTGGTCTGGCCCGGCAGGAACGTGATCGTGTCGCCCGTCGGAAACACGCCCTTGAAGAAGTCCCCCGCATTCGCCGCCGCCGTTCCAGCAACACCGCCTGGCGCAAAGCTCCAGTCGACCGTGGAGGTGCCTGTGGTCGTTCCGCTGCGGCTGATGGTGAAGGTGAAGGCCGTCGTGCCGGCATTTCCTTCGTACCTTGTAACGTTGCGGGTGGCAAAGGCCACGGACGTGTCGTCGTTGAGGATGATCCCCTGGGCGCTGGCTGTTCCGAGAGAAGCCCCGCTGGGGTTGGAAAGGGTGACCGCGAAGCGCTCATTGAACTCGCCGGCCTGGTCGGCCAGGACCGGGATGGAGATCACCTTGCTGGTCTCGCCGGCTGCAAAGCTGACGATGCCCGAGGGCAGGAGGCTGTTCGCGAAGTCCGCGGCGCCCGCCGGCTGCGTGCCCGCGCCGGCGATGCCCGAAACCGAATAGCCGACCGTGGCCGGCCCGCCGGTTATGCCGGTGCGGCGGACGGTGAAGGTGTAGCCGGTTGTCCCGCCCGAGCCTTCCGGCTTGCTGGCCGACAAGGCTGCGATGGACAGTGTCGTATCGTCGTTGAGGATGGTCATGGACGCGCTGGGTACGGCGATCACTGCGCCGGTCGGGTTGGCGAGCGTCACCTGGAAGCCTTCATCCGCCTCCGCGGTCGTGTCGCCACGCACCGGAACGGTGATCGTCTTGAATGTCTCCCCGACACCGAAGGAGAGAAGCCCCCCAGGCAGCACCCCATCCACAAAGTCTGATGCGCCCGCCGGTGCGGCGCCGGTGCCGAGGACAGACCAGGAAACCGTATTCGGGCCAGGCGCCGCCCCGGCGCGCTGCACCACGAAGGTGAAGGCGCGGCTGCCCGACTGGCCCTCGATGCCCGAAGCTGTGCCCGCGGCGATCGCAAAGGCAACATCGTCGTTCAGGATCAGGCTGGTGGCCGTCGGCGTCGCGATCGTCACCCCCGCCGAGGGATTGGCGAGGCTGACCTCGAACGTCTCATTGAGCTCTGGCGTGCTGTCCCCGACGACGCTGACGAGGATGACCTTGCTGGTGTCGCCGGCGGCGAAGGTGACGGTGTCCGAAGGAAACACGCCGCCCGTGAAGTCGGTCCCCGCTGCAGACTGCGCTCCAGCGGGCGACGCGCCGGCCGTGGTCCACTTGACCGTCTGGCCCGCCGTGGTGGCCCCGGTGCGGGTGATTGTGAAGCTGTGCAGCGAAGGGCTGCCGGTGCCCTCGGGCTTGTTGCCGCTGGTGCGGACGATCGCCAGCGCGGAGTCGTCATTGGTGATGGTCCCGAGTGCGGTCGAAGTCCCAAGCACGCTCCCGGCAGGCGGGGTGCCGAGCGACAACCGGAACCCCTCGTTCGCTTCCGTGGCAGCATCGCCTTGGACGTCGACAGTGATGCTGCCGGTCGTGGCCCCGGCTGCAAAGTTCAGAGTGCCCGACGGCAACACGCCTCCCGCGAAGTCGCTTGCGGTGGCGGCGTTTGCGCCGATGCCGGCAACCGACCAGCCGATCGACAGCGGATCGGCCGTCGCGCCGGACCTGGTGGCCGTGAAGACGAACGAGGCCGTACCGGACAGCCCTTCCGCCTTGGTCACCGATGTCGTGCTGAGCGAGACGACGCTGCCCGTGACGTTGCGGATGCTGGTGCCGCCGGCCCCATCCGGCGTAGCGACGAAGCTGCCGGACGTCACCCCGGGAATGTTCAGGCTCAGGCTTTGCGAGCCACTGAGTTGCAGAACACCGCTCGAATAGGAGACGACCGAAAGCTGAGCGCCAGTGATGCGGATAGAGTCGTTTGAGTCGAAGCCATGGATGCTGGTGGTGAGTTGAGAAGGGGCGCCCGCAATGGTCCAGGAAGCACCAGTGTCGATCTCCACGCGTTCGAATCCCTGGAATGCCGTGCCCAGTCCAGACAGTGTGCCAGGGGTTGGGCCGGTCAGTTGCAGTGTGTCTGCGCCGAGATCAGCTACGACGGCGCCAATGAACTTCGCGCCCGCATTCATCACTACCCGATCGTCCGACGCGAACATAAACTGGACGGCATTGCCGCCCCCACCTATTGCCTCGATGGTGCCAAAGTTCGTAACGGTGTTGCTGGAGCCTGACGAGATGACTCCCACACCGAACGCCTGGATGTGGCCGGTATTGACGACTGTCGTCGGCCCGTTTGTGCTGATGGCATTGGCATTCCCGGTAATGAAGCCCGAATTGGTGATGGTGCCGCCGCCGGGCATTCGGATGCTGCCGGTAGCGGTTCCAAGCCCGGTGATGGTGCCTGTGTTCACGATGTCACCTTGCCCGCCTCGAATGGCGTAGTTGGCAGACGCGGCGATCAAGCCGTGATTTGTAATTTTGCTGAACTGATTGAATTGGATGCCGACGCTGCCGCCTTCTATGCTGCCACCGGCAAGATTCGTGACTGTTCCACCTGAACCGAGATAGACGCCGTAGGTGGAGAAGCCGACCGCACCCTTCCCCTGGATCCTGCCAGCGTTCGTGATGCTGCCGGCACCGCCGAGCACCCCCACCCCATTGTGCGGCGCGGTGATCGATGACTGCGCACCCAGGTTCTCCACCGTGCCGCCAGTCCAGAGCGCCACGCCCGTTGCGGCATCGCCGCGCCCGACGATGGTGCCAAAATTGGTCACGCGGTCGGCCGTGCCGCCCTTGATGTAGGCGGCGGCCGCATTGCCGCCATCGATGCGCGCGCTGGTCACCCCCGCGGCGCCGTTCACGATCGTCCCGCCGCCGTTCAGCAGAACACCGGCGCCGCCACCCATGTCGGTCCCGGCGATGGTGCCGAGGTTCTCAACCCGCCCGAAGCCATTCACGATGTTGGCGCCATAGTAGGTGCCTGTCATGCGGCCGGTCGCGGCGTTGCTGATCGTCCCACCGGAGCGCAACAGCACGCCGATGCTCTTGGGGCCGGAGGTCTGGATGTTCCCCTGGTTGGTGACGGTCCAAGCCGTGCCGATGGGACCATCGATCCCGAGGTTGGTATTCGTGACGACTGCTCCTGTGGTCGCCACCAGCACCGGATCGTCACCCGCCTTCAGGGTGACCGTGTTGGTCCGCGTATTGTCGATGATCAGGCCCATCGGCTTTCTCCCCTTGGGGTTCCGCCCAGCAGGGATGGCCGGGGAACCATTTTGGGAGTTTCATGACTATAGCATGCAATGACCCTTGATATGAATCAAACGGCACAAGAATTGAAAACAGATCGATGCGATGGAAATTTATGTGTCTTCGCAGGTGCGTGAATTGGCAAATCACCTGTCCGGACCCACATCATATGTGCTGCTTGCCGGTCAGGTCCGAATCAGCAGTGCCGCCTCAAGGACGAAGGTTGGCATACCTGGCAGGGAAGCCAAGCAGCGCCTCGATCCCAAGGCACGCCTCAAGGATCGCCCGCTCGGCGAAGCGCGGCCCCACTACCTGCAGTCCGACCGGCAGGCCATTGGCCGACAGCCCGACCGGGATGGAGGCCGCCGGATGCCCCGTGAGGTTGAAGGGAAGGGTGTACGGCACCGCGTCGTCCCATCGGTCATAGCCCTGGCTGTGGTAGGCAATGTCGGCGCGGGGCGCCACATGCGGCGTGGTGGGCGTCAGCAGCAGATGGTGGGTGCGGAACAGCGCCACGAACCGGTTGTGCAGCCGCGGTCGCGCCACCTGGGCCGCATTCACCTTGTCCACCCCGATCGACAGTCCTGCCTTGGCCAGGCGCAGCCAGCCCGGGTCGGTCTCCTCCCACCGACTTTCCGGGATGACGCGCAGGCGGTTGGCAAAGCCGGCGAGCCAGAAATCCTCGAATGCCGGCTTCAAAGGGTCGATCACCGGCCCCACCGCCTCCACGGCCGCGCCAGCCCGGCGCAGTGTGGCGAGAACCGGCGCCAGCACCGCCATCACCTCGTCCTCCGGCTTCGCCCCGCCCAGGTCGGGCGACCAGGCGAACCGCACTCCCTTCACGGCCGGAGCAAGGTCGGCAAGCCAGCCGGCGGGCGGCGGCGGGATAGAGTACCAGTCGCGCTCATCGGGCCGCGCCATCACCGCCAGGGTGGTCGCGGCATCCTGCACCGTTCGGGTGATCGGGCCGCCTGCCACCACGGTCGCGAACGGACTCTCCAGCGGATGGTGCGGCACGCGCCCGAAGGTGGGCTTGATCCCGAAGGCACCGGAGAAGGCCGCCGGGATGCGGATGGAGCCGCCGCCATCGTTGCCGAACGCAATGGTGCCGATGCCCGCCACCACCGAGGCCGCGGCCCCGCCGGAGGATCCGCCTGAGGAATGGGATGGCTTCCACGGCGTGCGCGTGGCCGCTCCTCGCAGGCTGGAATCGGTGATGCCCTTCCAGCCGAACTCTGGCGACGTGGTCTTGCCCAGGAACACCGCGCCCGCCTCGCGCAGCCGCGCCACCACGGGCGCATCCGCCGCCGCCGGCGTATCCGGCGTGGTGGTGGAGCCATTGCGGGTCGGGAAGCCCGCCATGTCCACGTTGTCCTTGATGGTGGCCGGCGCGCCGTCAAGCTTGCCGAGCGCCGTGCCACTCCGCCACCGCGTCTCGCTGGCCCGGGCCGCGGCCAATGCGCCTGCCTCGTCCACCACCTGGAAGGCGTTCAGGGCCGGCTCCCACCGGGCCAGCTGCGCAAGATGCGCCCGCGCTACCTCCACCGGCGAGAGCGTGCCCTTCTGGTAATGGCCCGAAAGCTCGTCCAGGGACATCAGAAGAACGTGGTCGGCCATTGCGGTTTCCTCCAGGCGCAGTTCAACTCGCAGGGTGCCGCGACCGCGGCGATCGGGAAAGGGCCCGCCACGCCGGCGGCCCGAGACATGAGGACACCATGAGCGAACGCATCGGCTTCATCGGCCTGGGCAACATGGGGCGGGGCATGGCGGGCCAGCTGGTCGCCAAGGGCTTCGACACCACTGTCTTCGACATCGCGGAGGCTCCGATGGAGATCCTGCGCCAGAAGGGCGCCAAGCGCGCCGAAAGCATCCCGGCCCTCGTCGCGGCAAGCGACATCGTGCTCACCATGCTGCCCAATACGCCTGATGTTCAGGGCGTGGTGCTGGGCGAGGGTGGGCTGCTGGCCGCCGGCCGGCCCGGCATGATGCACATCGACATGAGCACGATCGACCCGCTCGCCAGCAAGGCGATGGCCGCCGCATTGGCCGAGCGTGGCATCGGCTGGGTCGATGCCGGCGTCGGCCGCTCCCCGGCCCATGCCGAGCGCGGCGAGGTCAGCTTCATGGTCGGCGCGACCGATGCCGATTTTGCCCGCGCAAAGCCCCTGCTGGAGGCGATGGGCACCACCATCGTGCAGTGCGGCGGGCCTGGCGCCGGCATCTCGATGAAGATCACCCTGAACTTCCTCTCGATGGCCACCTGCCAGCTCACCGCCGAAACCCTGGCGCTGGGCACCAAGCTCGGCCTGAAAATGGCCGATATGCATACCATCATCACCAGCGGCCTGGCCTGCAACGAGCACTTCCGCCAGTACTGGCCCACCAAGGTGCTGGCCGGCGACACCACGCCGGGCTTCGCCATCGACCTTGCGTTCAAGGACCTCTCGATCGCGGTCGCCACCGCGGCGGCGGCCGGCGTGCCCGTCATCACCGGCTCGGCGGCGCGCGAGGCCATGGGCATCGCGCGCTCCGTGCACGGGCTCGGCAAGGAGGACATCACCGCCGTGCTGGTCGCCGCGGCGCGGAATGCGGGGGTCGAAACCCCCCACCTCTGAGGCCGCTCAGGCGGGCAGGGTTATTCCTGCCCGCTGCTGCAGCGCCTCGTCGCGGATGGCGCATTCCCCCTGAGGATAGTCGGCCGCCTCGGCGCGGCACAGCCAAGCGATCACCTGGGCCGGAATCTCGGGCGGCAAATGCTGCTCCGGCAGCAGCTGGCTCACCGGGTTCAGGCCCGAGGCGCGGATCTTCTCCTGCATCGCGGTACGCACTGTGCCAGGCGCGAAGCCGTACACCCGCAGGCCGAGATGGCCATACTCCAGCATCAGCGAGCGGCCAAGCATCGCCAACCCGGCCTTGGAGGCGCAGTAGCTGCCCCAGCCCTCCAGCGGCCGGTGCGCCGCGCCGGAACTTACGTTCACGATCACCCCCTTGGTCGCCAGCAGATGCGGCATGCAGGCATGGATCGCGTAGTAGTTGCCGGTGAGGTTGATCTCGATCGCCTTCGCCCAGGCCGCCGGATCGGTATCGGCCACCCGCCCGATCGGCTCGATCACCGCGGCATTGTTGATGAGGTGGTCCAGCCGCCCGAACCGCGCCACGGTGGCCTCCACCGCGGCCTTCACCTGCCCGTGGTCCGACACGTCGCAGGCAATCGGCAGCACCTTCGGGCCCAGCCGCGCGGCCAGGGCCTGCAACTCGTCGGCACGGCGGGCGGCAATGCCGATCGAGGCGCCCTGCGCCACGAGGATCTCGGCGACCGAGGCGCCAAGCCCCACGCTGGCGCCCATGACGAGGCTGACGGTTCCTGCTAGCGGTGCGGCGGCCATGGCGAGACTCCCTGATTTTGGCCAGCGTTCTTGGCGCAGCCAGGCCGTTCGGGCAACCTCGCCGTCATCATGGGGGAGCACGGATGAGCGATCCGGTACCGGCCATTGCCGAGGCCGCGGCCACGGGGGAGACCGCGGCGCTGTTCGCCGATATCCGCAAGGTGTACGGCGTTAGTGTGGTAAACCTGATCTGGCGCCACCTTGCCACCATCGATGGAGCGCTGGCGTATGTGTGGGGCGCGGTGCGCCCGCTCTACGTCGACGGCACGGTTGCACGGGAGGCGGAGTCCCTGCGCGCCGGTCTGGCCATACCGGCTGCGCCGGAGGTGCCGCGCTGCGTGCTGGAGGCCGCCGGACTCGGCGCAGAGGCCCGCGACGCAATCGCGCGCGTGATGGCCGCCTATGACCGCACCAACGCTATGGCGTTGCTAGCCCTCTCCGCCGCCCGGGCGCGGCTGGCGGGGCAGGGCGGCTTTCCCTGGCAGCCCGGGGAAGAGGAGCCGCCGCCCGAAGCATCGCTGGTGCTCCCGCCACTGCTCGACCTCGCCGCCATGGCGCCGGACACGGCCGCCCTGGTGACGACACTGAACCGCATGGGGTCCGACCGGACCGACCCGGTCCTGGCCAGCATGTGGCGCAACCTGGCGCATTGGCCGGCCTTTCTTGCGCTGTCCTGGCCGGTTTTGGCGCCGCTCGACGCCGACGGCCGGCTGGAGCGCGCCATCGCCGGCGGCCTCGCCCTCGCGCGCAGCCGCGCCGCCGTCCTGCCGCGCGTCGCCAAGGTGCCGCCGCTGGACCCGGCGCTCGTGCCGCAGGTCGATGCCGCACTGGCGACCTTCACTGGAGACGCCATTGCGCGGATGCTGATCATCACACGCGTTCTGCGCGCCGCCTTTGGTCCCGCCCTGCGGTAGCGGCCCGGCGCCCGGCGCCGCATACTGGCGCGACGTTCCTCCGGAGTAGTCCATGTCCAGCCGTGACAACGCCATCTCTTCCGCCCTTGCCTTCTTCGACGCCGGCGGCTTCCGCGACCGCCTGGCCGCCCTGGTGGCGATCCCCAGCACCATGCAGGACCCGGCCTTCGAGCAGGACGTGTGGCGCTACCTGCGCGAAGCGATCGAGCCCTGGGTGACACGCATGGGCTTCAAGGCCACCATCCACTCCAACCCCCGCCCCGGCTTCGGCCCGATCATGGTCGGCGAGCGCATCGAGGACCCCAGCTACCGTACCGTCCTCACCTACGGCCACGGCGACACCGTGCGCGGCCTGGACGACCAGTGGGACGAAGGCCTCAAGCCCTGGGAGATGAAGGAGGTCGGCGACCGCTGGTACGGCCGCGGCACCGCCGACAACAAGGGCCAGCACGCCACCCACCTCACCGCGCTGGAACACGTGCTGGCCGCCCGCGGTGGCAAGCTCGGCTTCAACCTCAAGCTCGTGCTGGAAATGAGCGAGGAGCGCGGCTCCACCGGCCTGCGTGAGTTCGTCGCCAGCCACGCCAAGGAACTGGCCGCCGACGTCCTGATCGCCTCCGACGGCCCGCGCGTCGCCGCCCCCATTCCCACCGTCACCACCGGCACCCGCGGCTCCTGGGGCTGCGACCTCAGCGTGCGGCTGCGCCCGGGCGGCGTGCATTCCGGCAACTGGGGCGGGATGATCGTCGACCCCGTCGTCGTCCTTTCCCATGCGCTCGCCTCGATCTGCGACCGCCACGGCAAGATCCTGGTGCGCGACTGGCTGCCCGGGAACGGCCTGCCCGCCCAGGTCCGCGGCGCCCTCGCCGGCCTCGACCTGCCCAGCGAGGAATCCGCCACCATCGACCCGAACTGGGGCGAGCCCGGCTTCACCAGTGCCGAGAAGGTGTTCGGCTGGACCAGCTTCATTGTGCTGGCGATGATCGCTGGCCGCCCAGAGGCTCCGGTCAACGCCGTCGCCCCCTGGGCCAGCGCCAACATCCAGCTGCGCTACACCGTGGACAGCGACGTGGCCGGCTTCGAGGCCGCGCTGCGCCGCCACCTCGATGCCGCCGGCTTCCCGGAGGTGCAGATCGAGAATCCCAAGATCGGCATGCCCGCCAGCCGCACCGACCTCGACAACCCCTGGGTGGGCTGGACCGTGCGCAGCATGGAGAAGTCGCTCGGCAAGCGCGTTCAGGTGATCCCCAACGGCGGCGGCGGCCTGCCCGGCGATGTCTTCGTCGACCATCTCGGCGTGCCGCTGGTCTGGATTCCGCTCAGCTACAACGGCTGCAAGCAGCACGGCCCGAACGAGCATTTCCTGATCGCCCCGGCGCGCGAGGGCCTGGCCGCCTATGCCGGCCTCTGGTGGGACCTGGGGGAGCCCGGGGTGCCTTGATCCCCTGAAGCCGCTTGCCTCGGGGCAGGGCGCGATGTACCCGCGCCCTCCCCGAGGCAAACGGAGACTCGACCATGGCCGGCCACGCCCATGTCGACCACGGCGGCGACAAGCGCATCGCCCTGCTGATCGCCATCCTCGCCCTGTTCCTCGCCATCGTGGAGACCGGCGCCAAAAGTGCCCAGACCGAGGCGCTGGCCCGCAACATCGAGGCCGCCAACCTCTGGTCCTTCTTCCAGGCCCGCACCATCCGCCAGACCACGGTGCGCACCGCCGCCGAGGAGGCCGAACTGGCGAAGGCCGCCGCCGGGGAGGAGCTGAAGGCCGCCATCGAAGCCCAGCAGAAGCGCTGGCGCGACACCGCGGCACGATGGGAGAGCGAGCCCGAAACCGGCGAGGGCCGCAAGGAGCTGATGGAACGCGCCCGGAAGGCCGAGGTGACGCGCGACCGCTCCATGGCCGCCTACCACCTGTTCGAATACGGCGCCGCCGCCTTCCAGGTGGCGATCGTCGTGGCCTCCGCCTCGATCGTCACCGGCGTGCCCCTGCTTGCGGTGGGCGGCCTGGTGCTGGGGGCAATTGGCACCCTTCTGGGCCTGCTGGGCTGGCTGGCCCCCATGGCGATCCACTTCTGACCCGACTGCCGCAAATCCTTCACTTGACCCGGTGCGCCCGCGGTTTAGGCTTAGGACCCATAAGCGACTTGCATCGGCTCGGGAGCATGTGATTCTCGATGCGTCGGAGGTGAGCGATGTCCGACGTGGTTTTGTTGTCGCGGGCGCAGATGGCCCGCTTGGCCCCCTACTTCCCGCGCTCTCGCGGCAAGCGACGGGTGG
>CANHCJ010000004.1 GCA_947458025.1 Rhodospirillales bacterium
CTGGCGGCGCGGGCGCTGCAGGAGGAGCAGGCGGCGCATGGCGCGGCGCTGCTGGTGCCGCGGCCGGCACCGGTGGTGGCGTTGCGGCCGGCCGAGGCGGCGGCGCGGGAGACCCAGGCCTCCTGACCCGGCCCTCGCCGTCTTGCCTTGCGGGCGGGCGGCGCGCAGTCTCCGGCCCTTCAATGCGCGGCCAACGAGGGGACGGCTTATGGGTGATTCGAATCAGGCGATGAACGGCGCCGAGGCGCTGGTGCACACGCTGCTGGCCAGCGGGGTGGACACCTGCTTCAGCAATCCCGGCACCTCCGAGATGCATTTCGTGGCGGCGCTGGACCGGATTCCCGGCATGCGCTGCGTGCTGGGCCTGTTCGAGGGCGTGGTGACCGGGGCGGCCGATGGCTATGCCCGCATCGCCGGCAAGCCGGCCGCCACCCTGCTGCATTGCGGGCCGGGCCTGGCGAACGGGCTGGCCAACCTGCACAACGGGCGGCGCGCCAGCACCATGATGGTGAACTGCGTGGGCGACCAGGCGACCTATCACCGGCCGCTGGATGCGCCGCTGACGGCGGATACCGAGGGCTTCGCGCGCGGGGTGTCCGGCTGGGTGCGCACGGCGATGCGGGCCGAGGACGTGGGCAACGATGCCGCGGTGGCGGCGCAGATGGCGCAGGTGTCGCCGGGCCAGATCTCCACCCTGATCCTGCCTTCCGACACGTGCTGGAACCCCGGCGGCGTGGTGGGCAAGCCCCTGCCGGTGCCGCCGGCGCCGATGACCACGCCGCATGCGGTGAAGGTGGCGGCGCAGCTGCTGCGGGCCGGCAAGAAGACGCTGCTGCTGCTGGGCGGCAACGCGCTGCGGGCGGATACGCTGGCCGAGGCGGCGCGGATCTGCGCGGCCACCGGGGCCACGATGATGAGCCAGGGCAGCAACGGACGCATCGAGCGCGGGCGCGGGCGGCACCCGATCAACGGCATTCCGTATCCGGTGGACCAGGCGGTGGCGGCGCTGAAGGATTTCGAGACCATCATCCTGGTGGGCACGCTGAAGCCGGTGATCTTCTTTGCCTATCCGAACAAGCCGGGCTCCCCGGTGCGGGCGGATGCGACGCTGCACCCGCTTTCCCGCCCGGAGCACAACCAGCTGCAGGCGCTGCAGGCGCTGGCCGAGGAGCTGGGCAGCCCGGCCGCGGTGGCGGCACCCAGCTATGGCACGGTGGAGGTGGCCAAGGGGGCCATCAGCAGCGAGGCCTTCGCGCAGTCGCTGACCGCGATGATGCCGGAGCAGGCGATCATCGTGAACGAGGCGGTGACGTTCGGGCGCGCCTTCGTGGGGGCGACGCATGGGGCGGCGCAGCATGACTGGCTGACGGTGACCGGCGGCGCGATCGGCGGCGGCATGCCGATCTCGACCGGGGCCGCGGTGGCGGCGCCGGGGCGGCGGGTGATCAACCTGCAGGCCGACGGTTCCGCGATGTACACGATCCAGAGCCTGTGGACGCAGGCGCGCGAGAAGCTGGACGTGACGACGGTGATCTTCAACAACCGGAAGTACCAGATCCTGCTGGGCGAGCTGGCCAATGTGGGGGCGAACCCCGGGCGGACGGCGCTGGACATGATGGACCTGGGCAACCCGGACATCGACTTCGTGAAGCTCGCCGCCGGCATGGGCGTGGAAGGGGCGCGGGCGGAGACGATGGAGCAGTTCAACGACCTGTTCGCGCAGTCCTTGAGCCGGAAGGGGCCGTTCCTGATCGACCTGAAGACCGCCTGAGGCAAGCAGGGAAGCCACAGTCGGCACGGAGGCACGGAGGGCGGTTTCTGCTCCGTGCCTCCGTGTTTCGTCGTGTCTATTTAATTACGATAACGGAATAATAAGGGCGTGGCTGCTGGCCCGTGCCTGGGGCCGGTTTTTCGGTGGGGTGGGGGGTAGCCTGCGCTGCGCCGTGGTGGTGGGGCGCGGATCGGGCGGGGGGCGGGGGGTTTGGGGGCGGAGTACGGGCGTGGGGTGCATGCCGAGGTTGGGGAAGCAGCGCATGATCCAGCCGCGCAGAAGGCCCAGGGCGATGTGGGTGGTGTGGGCCGGGGCGTCCGGCGCGAGGGCGGCGAGGAAGGAGGGGGGGAGGTCGTCGCCGCGGGCGAGCAGGCGGCGATAGCCGGCCGGCAGGCGGGCGAAGGCGCGCAACAGGGCGACCAGCAGCAGCAGCACGCAGGCGCCGGCGACGAACGCAAGGGTGGCGTGCGGTCGCGCTTTGGCCTGGGTTGCGGGGTGTGCTGACATAATGGGAATATATCTAACGTTCTCCGGCGGTGCAAGGGATTATTGGGGGTGCCGAAGGAAGCGGTTCTTTTTTGAAAAAAAGAACCAAAAAACTTTTCCCCGTTGGAAGCGGAAAGACTCGGCCTTGCCGCGCGCAAACGGAGAAAAGTCTTTTTGCTTCTTTTTCTTCAGAAAAAGAAGATTCTTGCTTACTTCCTTATCGCCGCGGCAACGCCGGCTTGAAGTATTTCATGGTAATGGCGCTGTAGAACACCCAGAGCCCGAGGCCGAAGCTGAGCCCGATGGAGAGTCCGCGCAGCCAGGCCATGAGTTGCCAGCCGCCGGCGATGGGCGTGCCGCGCAGGGCGGCGATGACGAAGAAGCCGACCATGGTGGTGGCGGCGCCGGTGAGCAGGGCCAGCGTGAGCGGGCTGAAGCGCACCCGGCCGACGAGCAGGCCGAAGGCGGCGCCGTAGAGCCCGCCCCAGAAGCATTGGTTGACCAGCGTGGGCAGGCCGTAGGCGCGCGGGTTGGCGGCCAGGTTCCAGACGATGGCGGTGCGCGGGAAGCCGAACAGGCCGGTTTCGCGCAGCAGCAGGATCATGCCCTGGTGGAACACGATGACGCTGAGCACCGCGGCGAGGAAGCCGATGGCCAGGCGTTGGGTGGTTGACATGCTGCTACCCCCGGTTTGATGCGAGTGTGATGCGGAAGCGGCCACCGAGTCCACTCCCGCGGGGATTTCGGCTAAGGCAGGGGCGGGCGTGGCCGCGAAGGGGGCATCTTGGGCGAGGTCAGCGGCGAGGATCTGGAACGGCTGGCCAACCGCGTGGCCTTGCTGGTTTCCGACGATGGCGAGGCGGACAATGCCGGCCGGGCGGTGGGCCAGCTGGCGCGGCGGCTGGGGCTTTCGGGCGGGGACCTGAAGGCGCTGGTGCTGGCCGGGGCGGGGGCAGGGTTCCGGCCGGGCAGCACGCCGGGCCTGCTGAAGCTGGAGCAGGAGATCGACGCGCTGCGGCGCGAGCTGCGCGAGGCGCGCGAGGCCGAGCGGGCGGCGATGCAGGACCGCGATGCGCTGGTGGCCGAGAACGGGGCGATGCGGGTGGCGATCTACCGCCGGCGCGCCGGGGCGAAGATGTGGTCGCTGGTGCTGGGGCTCGGCGCGGTCGGCGTGGTGCTGGTGGCCGTGGGGGTGGTGCTGCTGGCGCCCGATCCGGCGCCGGTGCCGATGGGCGCGTCGTTGGGGCTGCGCGGCGACGGGGCGACCCCGTCGGCGCGGCTGGCGATGGTGCGGGGCGGCGGGGCGGTGCTGTATCGCGAGCCCGATCGGAGTTCGCAGGTGATCGGGCGGCTGGGGGCGGGGACGCGGCTGCTGGTACAGCGCATGGAATGGCGCAGCATGATGCAGTGGGCGCAGGTGGAGGTGGAGGGGCGCGTGGGGTATGTGGCGACCACCGAGGTGGAGATATTCTAAGTAAGAAAGCGGTTCTTTTTTGAAAAAAAGAACCAAAAAACTTTTGCCCGTTTGGGGCGGTGCTCTCGGCGCCAAGGTGGAAAGTTTTTTTGCTTCTTTTTGTTCACAAAAAGAAGAGTCCTTGCTTAACGCAGCACCGCAACCGGCATGGGCTGTTCGTCCTTGAGCGCGACGCCGGTGAGCCGGAGGCGGCGCATGGCGGCGATGAGCCAGAGGAGCTTGGCCGCGGCGTCCGGGATGGGCAGGCCTTCCGGGCGGATGTTGGAGATGCAGTTGCGTTCGGCATCCGTGCGGCCCGGGCGGGGCTGCCAGGTGAGGTAGACGCCAAGGCTGTCGGGGGTGGAGAGGCCGGGGCGTTCGCCGATCAGGACGGCGACGGCCTGGGCGCCGAGGGCGGCGCCGATCTCGTCGCCGAGGGCGACGCGGCCCTGGCGGGCGATGATGACGGGGCCGGGCTCGGCCAGGGCGGGCATGACCTGGGCGAGCAGGGGGGCGGCGTGGCGCTGGACGGCGGTGGCGGAGAGGCCGTCGGCGACGACGAAGGCGATGCCGGGGAGCTTCGGGAGGTGGGCGGCCTGGCCTTCGGCGAGGCGGCGGCCGAGGTCGGGGCGCAGGAGATAGGTGCGGCGATCCGGGCAGGCGCTGTGGACGACCTGGCTGGGGAGGTCGGCGGCGGCGAGGTCGGCGGCGAGCTGGGCGGTGTTCAGCTCGGCGTGGACGGCGTCGCGCGCGGCGGCGTGGGCGGCCTGGAATTCCAGGTGGGCGGCGGTGGGCAGGCCGTTGCCGGCGCGGCCGAGGGCGACGCGGGCGGGGGTGAAGCGGCGGAGATCGCGCCAGAGGGTGGGGGGCGTGCTCATGCCAGGCCCACCAGGGCGGGGGAGAGTGGGGCGGGGATCTGGGCCGGGGTGGCGGTGGCGAGGCCCATCCGGGCGAGCCAGGATTCGAATTCCGGGGCGGGGCGCAGGTTGAGGGTGCTGCGCAGGTAGAGGGCGTCGTGGAAGGAGGTGCTCTGGTATGAGAGCATCACGTCGTCCGCACCCGGGACGCCCATGATGTAGGTGACGCCGGCGGCGCCGAGCAGGGTGAGCAGGGCGTCCATGTCGTCCTGGTCGGCTTCGGCGTGGTTGGTGTAGCAGACGTCCACCCCCATCGGCAGGCCGAGGAGCTTGCCGCAGAGATGGTCCTCCAACCCGGCGCGGATGATCTGCTTGCCGTCGTGGAGGTATTCCGGGCCGATGAAGCCGACGACGGTGTTGACCAGCAGCGGCGCGAAGCGGCGGGCGACGGCGTAGGCGCGGGCCTCGATGGTCTGCTGGTCCACGTCGTGGTGGGCGTTGGCGGACAGCGCGCTGCCCTGGCCGGTTTCGAAATACATGACGTTCTGGCCGACCGTGCCGCGGTTGAGGGCGAGGGCGGCGGCCTGGGCTTCGGCGAGCAGGGCGAGGTCGATGCCGAAGCTGGTGTTGGCGGCCTGCGTGCCGGCGATGGACTGGAAGACGAGGTCGACGGGCGCGCCTTCCTCGATGCAGCGCAGGGCGGTGGTGACGTGGGCGAGCACGCAGGTTTGGGTGGGGATGGCGTAGCGGGCGCGGACGTCGTCGAGCATCTTCAGCAGGGTGGTGGTGGCGGCGACGCTGTCGGTGGCGGGGTTGACGCCGATGACGGCGTCTCCGGCGCCGAGCAGGAGGCCATCGAGCGTGGAGGCGGCGACGCCGCGCGGGTCGTCGACGGGGTGGTTGGGCTGGAGGCGGACGGAGAGGCGGCCGGGCAGGCCGATGGTGTTGCGGAAGGCGGTGGTGACGCGGCACTTGGCGGCGATGGCGACCAGGTCCTGCAGGCGGCAGATCTTGGAGACGGCGGCGGCCATTTCGGGGGTGAGGCCGGGGCGCAGGGCCGTGAGGGTCTCGGTGGTGGCCTCGGCCAGCAGCCAGTCGCGGAAGCCGCCGATGGTGAGGTGGGCGATGGGGGCGAAGGCGGCTTGGTCGTGGCTGTCGATGATGAGGCGGGTGACCTCGTCGGCCTCGTAGGGGATGACGGCTTCGGTGAGGAAGTGGCGCAGCGGGAGGTCGGCGAGGGCCAGCTGGGCGGCGACGCGCTCGGAGGCGGAGGCGGCGGCGAGGCCGGCCAGCGCGTCGCCGGAGCGGTGCGGGGTGGCGCGGGCGAGCAGGATGCGCAGGCTGGGGAAGGTGTAGCGCGTGCCGTTGACGGTGGCGGCGTGGGGCATGCGGGGCTCCTGCGGTGGGCGGGGGCAGGATAGCGGGTGGTGCGGGGGAGAGGGCAATCGCCCTTCAGCGGGCGCGGCGGCGGCGGCGCAGGATGATGACGAGGGCGATGAGGCCGGCGAGCAGGGCCAGGGCGATGGCGATGTCCATCACGTGGTTGCGCCACCAGTAGGTGCGTGCGGCGCCGGCCAGGCGGGGCGCGCGGGGGGCATCGGCGGTGATGCGGGCCTGGACGCGGCTGCCGGGGGCGAGGTGGGCGACGGAGGGGGCATCGACGGCATCCACCCCTTCCACCCCGCCGGGGTGGCCGGGCGGGGCGTAGCGCAGGCGGACATGGGCGATGGGCACCGCGTAGTCGTGGGCGCGGCGGTTGAGCAGGGTGCGGCCGCGCGGGTCGATGGTGATCGAGACGACCTCGGCCGCCACGGCGATTTCGGCGCCGCTGCCCCAGCGCGGGCGGGGGAGGAAGGGGAGCAGCGGGGCGTCGGTGGTCCAGGCCCATTCGAGCAGGCCGAAGGGGCGCAGCACGTGGAGCATGACGGCCTGGCCGGCGGTGGTGGCGTCGTGGGTGGCCTCGTCCAGCTTGACCTCGGCCTGGCGGAGGATGCCCTGGCCGGGGGCGGTGCGGCAGAGGCGGTCGGCCTCGCCGGGGGTTTCGCCGATGGCGGCCAGGACGGCGGGGTCGGGCAGGGTGGCGGCGCCGAGGCCTGGGGCGCCGGGGGCGTGGTAGCAGACGATGGCGCCGAAGCGGTGCTTGGGGTGGTAGTGGCTGCTGCGCTGGCCGCTGGCGCGGATGCTTTCGAGGCGCAGGGTTTCGCGCGTGGCCGCGACGATGCCGGGCAGGCGCTGGCCGGCGAGCTCGGCCGCGGCGCGCGGGCCTTCGGCGATCATGGCCAACAGGGCGAGGATGAGGATCAGCAGGGCGGGGATGCGCCCAGGCCGCCAGAGCAGGAGGAGCAGCGCGCCGAGGGCGGCGGCCAGGGCGGCGAGGACGAAGGGAAGGGCCGCCATGCCGTCTCCTGTGCGCAACGTTGGGGGAGTGTGGCATGGTGGCGCGGATCTGCAATGCGGCGGCGTGCGGCGCGCGGGGCGGGCGAGGGCAAGAAAGGGCTGGACTCGGGGGCGGGCGGGGCGTAGATGCGCGCCTCCACCGGAACGCGGGAGATGTTCGGGTGCGCTTGCGCGCCCTGGGTGTCGGTTGCACCGCGGTCCCCCAACCCCTTCCTGCCCATGCGGGCGGGAAGACAGGAGCCAAGGGATCATGGCGAAGAAGATCGTCGGCTACATCAAGCTGCAAATTCCGGCCGGCAAGGCCAATCCTTCCCCGCCCGTGGGGCCGGCGCTGGGCCAGCGCGGCCTGAACATCATGGCGTTCGTGAAGGAATTCAACGCCGTGACGGCGCAGATGGAGCCCGGGATGCCGGTGCCGGTGGTGATCACCGCGTTCGGTGACCGCACCTTCAGCTTCATCACCAAGACGCCGCCGAACACCTACTTCCTGAAGAAGGCCGCCGGCATCCAGAAGGGGACGACGACCCCCGGCAAGGGTGCGCCGAGCGGGCGCGTGACCATGGCGCAGCTGCGCGAGATCGCGGCGCAGAAGATGGTCGACATGAACGCCAACGACGTCGACGGCGCGGTGCGCATGCTGGTGGGCAGCGCCCGGTCGATGGGCCTCACCGTGGTGGAGGGCTGATACCATGGCACACAAGAAGCGTCTGGCCGCGGCCTACAAGAACGTTGACGCCGCGAAGATGTACCCGCTGGCCGAGGCCATCGCGACGGTGCAGGCCAATGCGAAGGCGAAGTTCGACGAGACGATCGAGATCAGCATGAACCTGGGCATCGACCCGCGCCATGCCGACCAGATGGTGCGCGGGCTCGTCGGCCTGCCGAACGGCACCGGCAAGACCCTGCGCGTGGGCGTGTTCGCGCGCGGCGCCAAGGCCGAGGAGGCGCTGGCCGCCGGGGCCGACGTGGTGGGCGCGGATGACCTGGCCGAGAAGATCCAGGCCGGCGACATCCAGTTCGACCGCTGCATCGCCACCCCGGACATGATGGGCCTGGTGGGGCGGCTGGGTAAGATCCTGGGCCCGCGCGGCCTGATGCCGAACCCGCGCCTGGGCACCGTGACGATGGACGTGAAGGGTGCGATCACCGCGGCGAAGGCCGGCCAGGTGGAGTTCCGTGCCGAGAAGGCGGGCATCGTGCATGCCGGCATCGGCAAGGCGTCGTTCCCGGCCGAGAAGCTGCTGGAGAATGCCAAGGCCTTCGCCGATGCGATCATCAAGGCCAAGCCGACCGGCGCCAAGGGCACCTATGTGCAGAAGGTGGCGGTGAGCTCCACGATGGGGCCGGGCGTTCGCGTGGACGTGGGCACCCTGAGCTAAGGACGATTGGGCGGGCGATTCACGCCTCTGGCCTTCGGCCGGCGGCGATCGCACGCTGAACAGAATACACGCCCGGTTTCGGCCGGGCGTGGGCAGGGGGCGGGAGCCCCCGATCCTGTCCGAGACCGCACGTTGCCCTTTCGGGCACTAAGGCACTTTCGGGTGCGCGCGCGGGAGACGGGGATGCCAAGGGGATCAGGGGGTTGCGGCCCCCGCGCTTTGGCGGTTCCGACTCGACTGGCGGCGCGGTGCGCTGCCGGGGACAGGCGAACCGGGCTGGTCCGGGCGCCTGGCTGCCATCCTCGGATGGCAAGGCGTGCGTGCTGGCCCTAGGGCAACCCGGCCGGGAGCGGTCCATACGCTTTCGGCCACCGACGGAGACGGGATTTGGACCGTACGGAGAAGCACGCGTTCGTCGCCGAGTTGGCGGCGGTGTTCGCCGAGACGTCCATGGTCGTGGTCACCCAGAACAAGGGTCTGACCGTGGCCGAGGTGACGAAGCTGCGGCGGCAGATGCGCGAGGCGGGCGCGACCTACAAGGTTGCGAAGAACCGGCTGGCCACCCTCGCCCTGGATGGGACCCGCTTCGATGGCATTGCCCCCCTGCTGAAGGGCCCGACCGCGCTTGCGTGGTCGCGTGACCCGGTGGCGGTGGCAAAGGCGGCCATCGAGTTCGCCAAGACCAACGACAAGTTCGTGGTGCTCGGTGGTGCGCTCGGCACCCAGATGCTTGATGCATCGGGGGTCAAGGCGCTTTCCGAGCTGCCGTCGCTTGACGCGCTGCGCGCGAAGCTCCTGGGGCTGCTCAATGCCCCGGCGACGAAGATCGCGGGTGTGCTGCAGGCGCCGGGCGGACAGCTCGCACGGGTCATGGCGGCCTACGCCAAGAAGGACGAGGAGGCGGCCTGAGGGCTGCTTATCGCTGAACGAGTGGCAGGCGCGCGCCCCGCGAGGGCATGCGGGCTTGCTTGGAACCGACCAGAGACTAGGTTAAAGGAACATACCAATGGCTGATCTCGCGAACCTGGTGGAGCAGCTTTCCAGCCTGACCGTGCTGGAGGCCGCCGAGCTTTCGAAGATGCTGGAAGAGAAGTGGGGCGTTTCCGCCGCCGCGCCGGTGGCTGTTGCCGCCGCCGCCCCGGCTGCCGCCGCCGCTGCCCCGGCCGCCGAGGAGCAGACGGAGTTCACCGTCATCCTCGCCGATGCCGGCGACAAGAAGATCAACGTCATCAAGGAGATCCGCACGATCACCGGCCTGGGCCTGAAGGAAGCCAAGGACCTGGTCGAGGGCGCTCCCAAGACGGTGAAGGAAGGCGTGAACAAGGAAGAAGCCGGCAAGATCAAGAAGGTGCTGGAAGATAACGGCGCGAAGGTCGAGATCAAGTAAGCTGCTGCGCGGCGTGACCGCCGCGCAACTGCGCTGATCGGGCGGAGGCTCCCCCCGCAAGGGGGCGGCCCCCGTCCGTGTCGGCGTTTCCGGCTACCGCCTGACGGTGTGGCTCCCCTTCTTCGGGCCGTGCCGGGACTACAGGATGACCCATTGTTCAGGACACGGGCATGAACGCGATCACTGGTTCGTTTACCGGCAAGAAGCGCATCCGCAAGAGCTTCGGGCGCATCCCCGAGCTGGCGCAGATGCCCAACCTGATCGATGTGCAGCGCGCCAGCTACGAGGCGTTCCTGCAGATGGCCACCCCGCCGGACAGCCGGACCAATACCGGGCTGCAGGAGGTGTTCAAGTCCGTCTTCCCGATCGACGATTTCGCCGGGCGCGGGCGGCTGGAGTTCGTGTACTACGAGCTGGAAGAGCCGAAGTACGACGTTGAGGAGTGCATCCAGCGCGGCATGACCTATGCGGCGCCGCTGAAGGTGATCCTGCGCCTGATCGTGTGGGACGTGGACGAGGACACCGGCGCGCGCTCCATCCGCGACATCAAGGAGCAGCCTGTCTACATGGGCGACATGCCGCTCATGACCGACAACGGCACCTTCATCATCAACGGCACCGAGCGCGTCATCGTCAGCCAGATGCACCGCTCCCCGGGCGTGTTCTTCGACCACGACAAGGGCAAGACGCACAGCAGCGGCAAGTACCTGTTTGCCGCGCGGGTGATCCCCTATCGCGGCTCCTGGCTGGATTTCGAGTTCGATTCCAAGGACCTCGTGTACGTGCGCATCGACCGCAAGCGCAAGCTGCCGGTGACGACGCTGCTGTATGCGCTGGAATCCGCCCACACCGCGCAGCTGCGCGCCGCGCGTGCCGCGCAGGGCGAGGAGATGGAGCCCGGCGAGGTCCGCGGCATGGATGCCGAGGAGATCCTGAACTTCTTCTACGGCCAGGTGGTGTTCAGCCGCACGCCCAAGGGCTGGGCGCGGCCGTTCGACCCCGATGCGTTCCGCGGCATGAAGCTGCTGGAGCCGCTGGTGGATGCCGAGACGGGCGAGGTGGTGGCCGAGGCCGATGCGAAGCTGACGCCGCGCCAGGCGCGCAAGATCGCCGAGACCACGCGCGTGGTGCTGGTGGGCCGCGCCGACCTGCTGGGCCGCTTCGTGGCCGAGGACCTGGTGAACACCGAGACCGGCGAGATCTATGCCGAGGCGGGCGAGGAGCTGGCCGAGGCCAAGCTCGCCGCCCTTGAGGACCGCGGCATCGACAAGCTGCCGACGCTGGCGGTGGACCAGGCCAACGGGCCCTGGCTGCGCAATACGCTGACGGTGGACAAGAACGGCAACCGCGACGACGCGCTGATCGACATCTACCGCGTGATGCGCCCGGGCGAGCCGCCGACGCCGGACACCGCCGAGGCGCTGTTCCGCGGCCTGTTCTTCGACGGCGACCGCTACGACCTTTCCGCCGTCGGCCGCGTGAAGATGAACATGCGCCTGGGCTTCGACGACGTGCCGGACACGATCCGCGTGCTGCGCAAGGAGGACATCCTGCGCACGGTGAAGATCCTGTGCGAGCTGAAGGACGGCCGCGGCCAGATCGACGACATCGACAACCTGGGCAACCGGCGCGTGCGCTCCGTCGGCGAGCTGATGGAGAACCAGTACCGCGTCGGCCTGCTGCGCATGGAGCGCGCGATCCGCGAGCGCATGGGCAGCGTGGACATCGACACGGTGATGCCGCACGACCTGATCAACGCCAAGCCCGCGGCGGCGGCGGTGCGCGAGTTCTTTGGCAGCTCGCAGCTGTCGCAGTTCATGGACCAGACCAACCCGCTGTCGGAAGTGACGCATAAGCGCCGCCTCTCCGCCCTCGGGCCGGGCGGCCTGACGCGCGAGCGCGCCGGCTTCGAGGTGCGCGACGTGCACCCGACGCATTACGGCCGCATCTGCCCGATCGAGACGCCGGAAGGGCCGAACATCGGCCTGATCAACTCGCTGGCCACCTACGCCAAGGTGAACAAGTACGGCTTCATCGAGACGCCGTACATGCTGGTGAAGGACGGGATCGTGCAGCGCGATCCGAAGTACCTCTCGGCGATGGAGGAGGAGAAGCTCGTCGTCGCCCAGGCCGACGCGGAGATGAGTGCTGACGGCACGCTGACCTCCGAGCTGGTTTCGGTGCGCAAGCAGGGCGATTTCCGGCTGGTGAAGCCGGAGGACGTGACCGCGATCGACGTCTCGCCGAAGCAGCTGGTGTCGGTCGCCGCGGCGCTGATCCCGTTCCTGGAGAACGACGACGCCAACCGCGCGCTGATGGGATCGAACATGCAGCGCCAGGCGGTGCCGCTGATCCGCGCCGATGCCCCGCTGGTGGGCACCGGCATGGAGGCCGCGGTGGCGCGTGACTCCGGCGCGACCATCGTGGCCAAGCGCCCCGGCGTGATCGACCAGATCGACGGCGCGCGCATCGTGGTGCGGGCGACGGCCGAGGACGGCACCACCAAGGGTGTCGACATCTACCGCCTGCGCAAGTTCATGCGTTCGAACCAGAGCACCTGCATCAACCAGCGCCCGCTGGTGCGCGTGGGCGACCGGGTGGCCGAGGGCGACATCATCGCCGACGGGCCCAGCACGGAGCTGGGCGAGCTGGCGCTGGGGCGCAACGTGCTCGTCGCGTTCATGCCCTGGAACGGCTACAACTTCGAGGACTCCATCCTCATCAGCGAGCGCATCGCGCGCGACGACGTGTTCACCTCGATCCACATCGAGGAGTTCGAGGTCATGGCGCGCGACACCAAGCTGGGCCAGGAGGAGATCACGCGCGACATCCCCAACGTGGGCGAGGAAGCGCTGAAGAACCTCGACGAGGCCGGCATCGTGTATATCGGCGCCGAGGTGAACCCCGGGGACATCCTGGTCGGCAAGGTGACGCCGAAGGGCGAGAGCCCGATGACGCCCGAGGAGAAGCTGCTGCGGGCGATCTTCGGCGAGAAGGCGTCGGACGTGCGCGACACCTCGCTGAAGCTGCCGCCGGGCGTGAGTGGCACGATCGTGGATGTGCGCGTGTTCAGCCGCCGCGGCGTGGACAAGGACGAGCGCGCCATGGCGATCGAGCGCGCCGAGATCGAGCGCCTGGCCAAGGACCGCGATGACGAGCGCGCGATCCAGGAGCGGTCGTTCCTGAACCGGCTGCGCGAGAAGCTGCTGGGCCAGAAGGCCAGCGGCGGCTTCAAGGGCATCAAGGCCGGCACGGTGATCGCCGAGGAGGTCCTGGCCGAGCATGTGCGCGGCAGCTGGCGCCATATCGGCGTGCAGGACGACGCGGTGATGGCCGAGATCGAGGTGCTGAAGCGCGAGTTCGATGCCGCCGTGGCCAAGCTGCAGGCGCGCTTCGACAGCAAGGTGGAGAAGCTGCAGCGCGGCGACGAGCTGCCGCCCGGCGTGATGAAGATGGTCAAGGTGTTCGTGGCGGTGAAGCGCAAGCTGCAGCCGGGCGACAAGATGGCCGGTCGTCACGGCAACAAGGGCGTGTGCTCGCGCGTGGTGCCGGTGGAGGACATGCCGTTCCTGGAGGACGGCACCTCGGTGGACATCGTGCTGAACCCGCTGGGCGTGCCTTCGCGCATGAACGTGGGCCAGATCCTGGAGACGCATCTGGGCTGGGCCTGCGCCACGCTGGGCAAGCAGGTGGGCGAGCTGGTGGAGGAATACCGCCGCACCGGCCACGCGCGCGACGAGCTGCTGGCGCGCCTGAAGGACATCTACGGCGACAAGATCTATGCCGAGCAGATCGCCGGGATGAGCGACCCGCAGCTGACCGAGCTTTCGGACAACCTGAAGAAGGGCATCCCCATCGCCACCCCGGTGTTCGACGGGGCGCGGATGGACGACATCGAGGGGATGCTGACCAAGGCGGGCCTGGGCACCTCCGGCCAGGTGACGCTGACCGACGGGCGGACCGGCGAGCCGTTCGAGCGCAAGGTGACGGTGGGCATCATCTACATGCTCAAGCTGCACCACCTGGTGGACGACAAGATCCACGCGCGCTCGATCGGGCCGTACTCGCTGGTGACGCAGCAGCCGCTGGGCGGCAAGGCCCAGTTCGGCGGCCAGCGCTTCGGCGAGATGGAGGTGTGGGCGCTGGAGGCCTATGGCGCGGCCTACACGCTGCAGGAGATGCTGACGGTGAAGTCCGACGACGTGTCGGGCCGCACCAAGGTCTATGAGGCGATCGTGCGCGAGCAGGACACCTTCGAGGCGGGCATTCCGGAAAGCTTCAACGTGCTGGTCAAGGAACTGAAGTCCCTGGGCCTGAACGTGGACCTGGATTCGGGGCCGGCCTGACGACCGGCTCCACCGCCTGAACGACGTGCCTGCCCACGCCAATATGAGGGTGCCCGCATGAACGAGCTGATGAAGATCCTGGGCCAGACGGGTCAGACGCAGACCTTCGACCAGATCAAGATCCAGATGGCCTCGCCGGAGCAGATCCGCTCCTGGTCCTATGGCGAGATCAAGAAGCCGGAGACGATCAACTACCGCACCTTCAAGCCGGAGCGGGACGGGCTGTTCTGCGCGCGGATCTTCGGGCCGATCAAGGACTACGAGTGCCTGTGCGGCAAGTACAAGCGCATGAAGTTCCGCGGCATCATCTGCGAGAAGTGCGGCGTGGAAGTGACGCTGGCCAAGGTGCGGCGCGAGCGGATGGGGCACATCGAGCTGGCCAGCCCGGTGGCGCATATCTGGTTCCTGAAGTCGCTGCCGAGCCGCATCGGGCTGATGGTGGACCTGACGCTGAAGGAGCTGGAGAAGATCCTCTACTTCGAGAGCTACGTGGTGCTGGAGCCGGGCACGACCGACCTCAAGATGCACCAGCTGCTCAACGAAGATCAGCTGATGGCCAAGCAGGACGAGTTCGGCGACGACGCCTTCACCGCCGGGATCGGCGCGGAGGCGATCAAGAGCATCCTGCAGCGCATCGAGGCCGATGCGGAGAAGGTGCAGCTGCGCGCCGACCTGAAGGAGACCACCAGCGAGGCCAAGCGCAAGAAGCTGGTGAAGCGGCTGAAGCTGATCGAGGCGTTCTCCGAATCCGGCGCCAAGCCGGAGTGGATGATCCTGGACGTGATCCCGGTGATCCCGCCCGAGCTGCGTCCTCTTGTCCCCCTGGACGGGGGACGTTTCGCGACCAGCGATCTCAATGACCTGTATCGCCGCGTCATCAACCGCAACAACCGCCTGAAGCGCCTGATCGAGCTGCGCGCGCCCGACATCATCGTGCGCAACGAGAAGCGCATGCTGCAGGAGGCGGTGGACGCGCTGTTCGACAACGGCCGCCGCGGGCGGGCCATCACGGGGGCCAACAAGCGCCCGCTGAAGTCGCTCTCCGACATGCTGAAGGGCAAGCAGGGCCGCTTCCGGCAGAACCTGCTGGGCAAGCGCGTGGACTATTCCGGCCGTTCGGTGATCGTGGTGGGGCCGGAGCTGAAGCTGCACCAGTGCGGCCTGCCGAAGAAGATGGCGCTCGAGCTGTTCAAGCCGTTCATCTACTCCAAGCTGGAGAAGTACGGCCACGCCACCACCATCAAGGCCGCCAAGCGGATGGTGGAGAAGGAGCGGCCCGAGGTGTGGGACATCCTCGAGGAGGTGATCCGCGAGCACCCGGTGATGCTGAACCGCGCGCCCACGCTGCACCGCCTGGGCATCCAGGCCTTCGAGCCGGTGCTGATCGAGGGCAAGGCGATCCAGCTGCACCCGTTGGTCTGCACCGCCTTCAACGCCGATTTCGACGGCGACCAGATGGCCGTGCACGTGCCGCTTTCGCTGGAAGCCCAGCTTGAGGCGCGCGTGCTGATGATGTCGACCAACAACATCCTCAGCCCCGCCAACGGCAAGCCGATCATCGTGCCGAGCCAGGACATCGTGCTGGGCATCTACTACCTGAGCCTGGAGACGCCGGAGTTCCGCGCCACCGAGGACAAGAACGCGCCGGCCATGGCCACCATGGGCGAGATCGAGCATGCGCTGCATGCCCGCGCGCTTGGCATCCACGACAAGATCCGCGCCCGCTTCGAGACGGTGAACGCCGCCGGCGAGCCGATCCGCGAGACGGTCTACACCACGCCGGGGCGCATGATGATCGCCCAGGTGCTGCCCAAGCACCCGAACGTGCCGTTCAGCGTGATCAACCGCCAGCTGACCAAGAAGAACGTGTCGGACGTGATCGACACGGTCTACCGCCATTGCGGCCAGAAGGAGTGCGTGATCTTCGCCGACCGGCTGATGGGGCTGGGCTTCGGCCAGGCCGCCAAGGCCGGGCTTTCCTTCGGCAAGGACGACCTGATCATCCCCGACACCAAGAAGGCGATGATCGAGCGCACCCAGGGCGAGGTGAAGGAGTTCGAGCAGCAGTACCAGGACGGCCTGATCACCGCCGGCGAGCGCTACAACAAGGTGGTGGACGCCTGGTCGCGCTGCACCGACGAAGTGGCCAAGGCGATGATGGCCGAGATCAAGAAGCAGGAGATCGGCCGCCCCGCCAACGCGGTGTGGATGATGTCCGACAGCGGCGCGCGCGGCTCGCCGGCGCAGATGCGCCAGCTGGCCGGCATGCGCGGGCTGATGGCCAAGCCCTCCGGCGAGATCATCGAGCAGCCGATCATCGCCAACTTCAAGGAAGGCCTGTCGGTTCTCGAGTACTTCAACTCCACCCACGGCGCCCGCAAGGGCCTGGCGGACACGGCGCTGAAGACCGCCAACTCCGGCTACCTCACCCGCCGCCTGGTGGACGTGGCGCAGGACTGCATCATCGTGGAGCAGGATTGCGGCACCGAGCGTGGCCTGACCGTGAAGCCGGTGATGGATGGCGGCGAGGAGGTGGCGAGCCTGTCCGAGCGCATCCTGGGCCGCACCACGGCCGAGGACGTGGTGGATCCGGTGACCAACGAGATCCTGCTGCCGTCCAACATGCTGATCGAGGAAGAGGACGCCGAGCGCATCCAGAAGGCCGGCGTGGAGCAGGTGAAGATCCGCTCCGTGCTGACCTGCGAGGCCAAGGTGGGCGTGTGCGCGCATTGCTACGGGCGTGACCTCGCGCGCGGCACGCCGGTGAACATCGGCGAGGCGGTGGGCGTGATCGCCGCACAGTCGATCGGCGAGCCGGGCACGCAGCTGACCATGCGCACCTTCCACATCGGCGGCGCCGCCCAGCGCGGGGCCGAGGTGAGCAGCGTGGAGGCCAGCCACGACGGCGTGGTGGCCATCCGCAACCGCAACGTGGTCATCAACTCCTCCAACGTGCCGGTGGTGATGAGCCGCAACTGCGAGATGGTGCTGGTGGACGACAAGGGCCGCGAGCGGGCGCGCTTCCGCGTTCCCTACGGCTCGCGCCTGCTGGTGGACGAGGGGGCGACGGTGGCGCGCCAGCAGAAGCTGGCGGAATGGGACCCGTACACCCTGCCGATCATCACCGAGCGCAACGGCAAGCTGGAATACCTCGACCTGCTCGAAGGCGTGACGCTGGTGGAGCGCATGGACGAGGTGACTGGCCTCACCTCCAAGGTGGTGGTGGACTACAAGCAGAACGCCCGCGGGGCGGACCTGCGGCCGCGCCTGCAGCTGAAGGACGACAAGGGCGAGGTGATCAAGCTGCCGAACGGCGCCGATGCGCGCTACTTCCTCAGCCCCGATTCGATCCTGTCGGTGGAGAACGGGGCGCAGGTGGCCGCCGGCGACGTGCTGGCGCGCATCCCGCGCGAGGGCAGCAAGACGCGCGACATCACCGGCGGTCTGCCGCGCGTGGCCGAGCTGTTCGAGGCCCGGCGCCCGAAGGACCACGCGATCATCGCCGAGATCGACGGGCGCGTGGAGTTCGGCAAGGACTACAAGGCCAAGCGCCGCATCATCGTGAAGAACGACGAGACCATGGAGGAGAGCGAATACCTCATCCCCAAGGGCAAGCACGTCTCGGTGCAGGAAGGCGACTTCGTGCGCCGCGGCGACCCGCTGGTGGACGGCCCGCGCGTTCCGCACGACATCCTAAAGGTGCTGGGCGTGGAGGCGCTGTCCGACTACCTGGTGAACGAGATCCAGGACGTGTACCGGCTGCAGGGCGTGAAGATCAACGACAAGCACATCGAGGTGATCGTTCGCCAGATGCTGCAGAAGGTCGAGATCGTCGAGCCCGGCGACACCACCTTCCTGACCGGCGAGCAGGTGGACCGGATGGAGTTCGACCAGGAGAACAACAAGCGCATCGGCGAGGGCGAGCGCCCCGCCGCGGCCATGCCGGTGCTCCAGGGCATCACCAAGGCCTCGCTGCAGACGCACAGCTTCATCAGCGCCGCCTCCTTCCAGGAGACGACGCGCGTGCTCACGGAGGCGGCCACGGCCGGCAAGGTGGATACGCTGATGGGGCTGAAGGAGAACGTGATCGTGGGCCGCCTGATCCCCGCCGGCACCGGCGCGGTGATGAACCGGCTGCGCGCCATCGCGGCGGGCCGCGACAAGCAGAAGGGCCTGCGGCAGGACACGCCGCAGATCACCGGCGGCCAGGCCGCCGAATAGGCCGATTCGGCACCCTTGGGGCCGGGCAGGGCGGGGAGGGCAACCTCCCCGCCCTGTTCTTTTTCGGGCATTGCGGGGCGCGCGGGGGAACCGGTGCGCCCTTGCACCCCCGCCCCGCAGCGGACGCATGGCGCCACGGCCGATTCAACGCCGTTCCCGTCGTCCCGCGCTTGACTCGCCCTGCCTCTGCCCGTAGGTATCCGGCCCTCAGCCGGCCCCTCCCAAGGATCGGTCGGCTCGCGTTTGCAGGCACCGGATGTGTGCGGCGCCGTCCCCCGGCAAGCGGGGGGCTCAGGCCGCACGCAGGTCGACCCCCGCAGGGTGGCTGAGCCGCCTGCCGCGGGGTTTGCGTGTGGCGTGATGTGCGTTTGGCTTGACGAAGGCACGGGTTTTCCGGGCCATCGCTGACAGGATCGGAAAGAGGGTCTATGCCGACCATCAACCAGCTGATCGCCACGGGCCGCGAACCCCGTCGCGCTCGCAACAAGGTTCCCGCGCTGCAGGGCTGCCCGCAGAAGCGCGGCGTCTGCACCCGCGTCTATACCACCACGCCCAAGAAGCCGAACTCGGCGCTGCGCAAGGTTGCCAAGGTTCGCCTGACCAACGGGTTCGAAGTGGTGAGCTACATCCCCGGCGAGGGCCACAACCTGCAGGAGCACAGCGTGGTGCTGATCCGCGGCGGTCGCGTGAAGGACCTTCCGGGCGTTCGCTACCACATCCTGCGCGGCGTGCTGGACACCCAGGGCATCGCCAAGCGCCGCCAGCGCCGTTCGCTCTACGGCGCGAAGCGTCCGAAGTAAGGAGAGGGCCCGATGAGCCGTCGTCGCCGCGCAGTCAAGCGCGAGATCCTTCCCGACCCGAAGTTTGGTGACGTCGTCATCACGCGCTTCATGAATGCGCTGATGTACGACGGCAAGAAGTCTGCCGCCGAGACCATCGTGTATGGCGCGCTCGACGTGCTGAAGCGCCGCGGCGGCAACCAGGCCGACCCGGTGCGGATGTTCCACGAGGCGCTGGACAACGTGAAGCCGGCCGTCGAGGTGCGCTCCCGCCGCGTTGGTGGCGCCACCTACCAGGTTCCCGTCGAGGTGCGCACCGAGCGCCGCCAGGCGCTGGCCATCCGCTGGATCATCGATGCCGCCCGCAAGCGCGGCGAGCACACGATGGAAGAGCGGCTTTCGAATGAACTGCTCGATGCGGTGAACAACCGCGGCTCGGCGGTGAAGAAGCGCGAAGACACGCACCGTATGGCAGAGGCGAACAAGGCCTTCAGCCACTACCGGTGGTAAGGGCCGCCCGCCGCCAGCCGGCGGGCAGCACGAGGCACGGCTAGACAGATCCCCCCACCCCGGAACAGACGTCGGGCACGGAGAATACCACGATGGGTAAGGCTAAATTCGAGCGGAACAAGCCGCACTGCAACATCGGCACCATCGGTCACGTTGACCATGGCAAGACCTCGCTGACGGCAGCCATCACCAAGGTGCTGGCGAAGGCCGGCGGCGCCACCTTCACGGCCTACGACCAGATCGACAAGGCCCCCGAGGAACGCGCCCGCGGCATCACCATCTCCACCGCGCACGTGGAGTATGAGACCGCCAACCGCCACTACGCCCATGTGGACTGCCCCGGCCACGCCGACTACGTGAAGAACATGATCACGGGCGCGGCGCAGATGGACGGCGCGATCCTGGTGGTCTCCGCCGCCGACGGCCCGATGCCGCAGACCCGCGAGCACATCCTGCTCGCCCGCCAGGTGGGCGTGCCCGCCCTGGTGGTGTTCCTGAACAAGTGCGACATCGCCGACCCCGACCTGCTGGAGCTGGTCGAGCTGGAAGTGCGCGAGCTGCTGAGCAGCTACCAGTTCCCGGGCGACGACATCCCCATCATCCATGGCTCGGCCGTCTGCGCGCTGAACGACACCCAGCCGGAGCTGGGCGAGCAGGCGATCCTGAAGCTGATGGAAGCGGTGGACAGCTACATCCCGCAGCCGGAGCGCGCCGTCGACCTGCCGTTCCTGATGCCGGTGGAAGACGTGTTCTCGATCTCGGGCCGCGGCACCGTGGTGACCGGGCGCGTGGAGCGCGGCATCGTGAAGGTGGGCGAGGAAGTCGAGATCGTCGGCCTGAAGCCGACCGTCAAGACCGTCGTCACCGGCGTTGAGATGTTCCGCAAGCTGCTCGACCAGGGCCAGGCCGGCGACAACATCGGCGCCCTGCTCCGTGGCACGAAGCGCGAGGACGTGGAGCGCGGCCAGGTGCTCGCCAAGCCGGGCAGCATCACCCCGCACACCAAGTTCAAGGCCGAGAGCTACATCCTGACGAAGGAAGAGGGCGGCCGCCACACCCCGTTCTTCACCAACTACCGCCCGCAGTTCTACTTCCGCACCACCGACGTGACCGGCATCGTGCAGCTGCCGGAAGGCGTGGAGATGGTGATGCCGGGCGACAACGTGTCGATGGACGTGGAGCTGATCGCTCCGATCGCCATGGACGAGGGCCTGCGCTTCGCCATCCGCGAGGGTGGCCGCACCGTCGGCGCCGGCGTGGTCGCGAAGATCGTCGCCTGAGCCAGCTGATCAGCACCGCCGGGGCCGCCCTGGCCCCGGCGGTGTGCCGTTTCAGACGTGCCTTTGCCGTGCCTGCCGGATTTCCCGACTTCCCGACTATGACTTCAGCGACTGACGATTGCCCGCTGATCGGAACCGAGTGATGGACAACCAGAACATCCGCATCCGCCTCAAGGCGTACGATCACCGCGTGCTGGACAACAGCACGAAGGAGATCGTGAACACGGCCAAGCGCACGGGTGCGCAGATCCGCGGCCCCATTCCGCTGCCCACGCATATCGAGCGCTTCACCGTGAACCGCTCGCCGCACGTGGACAAGAAGAGCCGCGAGCAGTTCGAGATCCGCACTCATCGCCGCCTGCTCGACATCGTCGACCCCACCCCGCAGACCGTGGACGCGCTGATGAAGCTCGACCTGGCGGCCGGCGTGGACGTGGAGATCAAGCTCTAGCGCCTACCCACCCCGCCCGGGCGCGGCCCGGGCATCGTTTTGGCCTATGAACCTGCTCGACAGGTTCCTCTGGGGAACGGATGAAAATGCGAACCGGACTATTGGCGAAAAAGCTGGGCATGACCCGGATCTTCAAGGAAGACGGCACCCACGTGCCGGTCACCGTGCTGCACGTGGACAACGTGCAGGTGGTCGCCGCCCGTACCGAGGAGAAGGACGGCTACACCGCCGTCCAGATCGGCTACGGCAAGGCCAAGGTGAAGAACGTCTCGCAGCCCAACAAGGGCCACTATGCGAAGGCGAAGGTGGAGCCGAAGGCGAAGCTGGTGGAGTTCCGCGTGGACGCGGACGCCACGCTGGAGCCCGGCGCCACCCTGTCGGCCGCGCATTTCGTGGCGGGCCAGATCGTCGACATCTCCGGCACCACCAAGGGCAAGGGGTTCGCGGGCGCCATGAAGCGCTGGAACTTCTCCGGCCTTGAGGCCAGCCACGGCGTTTCGATCAGCCACCGCTCGCACGGCTCCACCGGCAACCGCCAGGACCCGGGCAAGACCTTCAAGAACAAGAAGATGGCCGGCCATCTCGGGCAGGAGCGCGTGACCACCCAGAACCTGGAGGTCGCCGCCGTGGATGCCGAGAAGGGCCTGCTGATGATCAAGGGCGCCGTCCCGGGCGCCAAGGGCGGCTACGTGCTGGTGCGCGACGCCGTGAAGCGCGCCCGCCATGCGGATGCGCCGTTCCCGGCCGGCCTCCAGAGTGCGGCGGGCTAAGGGGTCAGGACCATGCAGATCGACATCAAGACCCTCGACAACACCACCGCCGGCTCCACGGAGCTGCCGGATGACATCTTCGCCGCCACCCCGCGCGCCGACATCATGGCCCGCGTGGTGCACTGGCAGCAGGCCAAGCGCCGCGCCGGCACCCACAAGGTGAAGGGCATGGGCGAGGTGAGCGGCACGACGAAGAAGCCGTATCGCCAGAAGGGCACCGGCAACGCCCGCCAGGGCAGCCTGCGCGCGCCGCAGTTCCGCACTGGCGGCGCGGTGCACGGCCCGGTGGTCCGCAGCCACGGCTACGACCTGCCGAAGAAGGTGCGCCGCCTCGGCCTCATCTCCGCCCTGTCGCAGAAGCAGCGCGACGGCAAGCTGGTGGTGCTGGATGCGGCAAGCGGCGGCTCCGGCAAGACCAAGGAGCTGAAGGCGAAGCTGACCGCGCTGGGCTGGAAGTCCGTGCTGGTGGTGGACCACACCGTGGACGCCAGCTTCCTGCAGGCCAGCCGCAACATCATCGGCGTGGACGTGCTGCCGACGGTGGGCGCGAACGTCTACGACATCCTCGCCCATGACGTGCTGGCGATCACCACCGCCGGCGTCGAGGGGCTCAAGGCCCACCTTGGTGCGGCTGAGGGAGGCCAGTAAATGAGCGAAGCCAAGCCCGCCCGCCGCCAGAAGCAGCTCTCGCGCGAGGCGATGTACACCATCATCCGCAACCCGATCGTCACCGAGAAGGCGACCATCGTCAGCGAGCGCGGCCAGTTCGTGTTCCGCGTGGCGCTGGATGCCAAGAAGCCGGAGATCAAGGCCGCCGTGGAAGGCCTGTTCGGGGTGAAGGTGCTCGCCGTGAACACGCTGGTGAGCAAGGGCAAGAACAAGCGTTTCCGCGGCCGCCCCGGCGTGCGCTCGGACGTGAAGAAGGCCTACGTCACCCTGGCGGAGGGGCAGTCGATCGACCTCTCCACCGGCCTGGCGTAAGCGGGGACCACGCAGATGGCACTCAAGAACTTCAATCCCGTCACGCCCAGCCTGCGCGGCACCGTGCTGATCAGCCGGGCCGAGCTGTGGAAGGGCAAGCCGCTGAAGGGCCTCACCGAGGGGCTTTCGCAGACCGGCGGGCGCAACAACCATGGCCGCATCACCAGCCGCTTCCGTGGCGGCGGGCACAAGCAGACCTACCGCATCGTCGACTTCAAGCGCCGCAAGCGCGACGTGGTCGCCATTGTGCAGCGCCTGGAATACGACCCGAACCGCACCGCCTTCATCGCGCTGATCAAGTACCGCGACGGCGAGCTGGCCTACATCCTGGCCCCGCAGCGCCTGAAGGCCGGCGACCAGGTGGTGGCCGCTGCGCGCGCCGACATCAAGCCGGGCAACGCCATGCCGCTCTCGGCCATCCCGGTGGGCACGATCGTGCACAACATCGAGATGAAGCCGGGTGCCGGCGGCAAGATCGCCCGCGCCGCCGGGCAGTATGCCCAGCTGGTCGGCAAGGATGCCGGCTACGCCCAGATCAAGCTGATGTCGGGCGAGCTGCGCATGGTCCGCGGCGAGTGCATGGCCTCGATCGGCGCCGTGTCCAACCCGGACAACTCCAACCAGAGCCTCGGCAAGGCCGGCCGCTCGCGCTGGCTGGGCCGCAAGCCGCACAACCGCGGCGTGGTGATGAACCCGGTCGACCATCCGCACGGTGGTGGCGAGGGCCGCACCTCGGGTGGCCGCCATCCGGTCACGCCGTGGGGCAAGCCGACCAAGGGCTACAAGACCCGCGTCAACAAGCGCACCGACAGGCTGATCATCCGCAGCCGCAACAAGGGCAAGGGCTGATCCATGACCCGCTCCACCTGGAAAGGCCCGTTCGTCGACGGGTATCTGCTGAACAAGGCCGAGACCTCGCGGGCTTCGGGCCGCAGCGAGGTGATCAAGATCTGGTCGCGCCGCTCCACCATCCTGCCGCAGTTCGTCGGGCTTACCTTCGGCGTCTACAACGGCCACAAGTTCCTGCCGGTGCAGGTGACCGAGAACATGGTCGGGCACAAGTTCGGCGAGTTCTCGCCCACACGCACCTTCACCGGCCATGCGTCGGACAAGAAGGCGAAGCGAGGCTGACATGAGCAAGCCCAAGCACCCGCGCGCCCTGGCCGAGACCGAGGCGCAGGCCATCCTCTCCAACGTCCGGATCAGCCCGCGCAAGCTGAACCTGGTGGCGGGGTTGATCCGCAACAAGCCGGCCGCCGCGGCCGTCGCCACCCTCACCTTCTCCAAGCGCCGCATAGCCGGCACGGTGAAGAAGGCGCTGGAGAGCGCGATCGCGAATGCCGAGAACAACCATCAGCTGGACGTCGACCGCCTGGTCGTCACCCGCGCCGAGGTGGGCAAGTCGGTGGTCATGCGCCGCTTCCACGCCCGCGGCCGTGGCCGCGCGTCGCGGATCGAGAAGTGGTTCAGCCACCTGAAGATCGTGGTTGCCGAGCGCCAGCAGGCGGAAACCCAGAACGAGGCGGCATAACCGATGGGTCACAAAGTCAATCCGATCGGGCTGCGGCTCGGCATCAACCGCACCTGGGACAGCCGCTGGTACGCCGGCGCCGACTATTCCAAGCTGCTGCACGACGACCTGAAGCTGCGCGCGCACCTGCGCAAGAAGCTCGCCGGCGCCGGCGTGTCGCGCGTGGTGATCGAGCGCCCGGCCAAGAAGCCGCGCGTCACGATCTATGCCGCGCGCCCCGGCGTGGTGATCGGCAAGAAGGGCCAGGACATCGAGAACCTGCGCAAGGATCTCGGCAAGATGGCCAAGGGCGAGGTCTCGCTGAACATCGTCGAGATCCGCAAGCCCGAGATCGACGCCACGCTGGTGGCCGAGAACATCGCCCAGCAGCTGGAGCGCCGCGTGGCCTTCCGCCGTGCGATGAAGCGTGCCGTGCAGTCCGCCATGCGCCTCGGCGCCCAGGGCATCCGCATCAACTGCGGCGGCCGGCTGGGTGGCGCGGAAATCGCCCGGGTGGAGTGGTATCGCGAGGGCCGCGTGCCCCTGCATACGCTGCGCGCCGACATCGATTTCGGCATCGGCACCGCCAAGACCACCTATGGCACCTGCGGCGTGAAGGTGTGGATCTTCAAGGGCGAGATCCTGGCCCACGATCCGCTGGCGCAGGACCGTCGCGCCGCCGAGCAGGCGCCGCAGCGCTAAGGAATCCAGGTCATGCTCTCTCCCAAGCGGACCAAGTACCGCAAGGCCCACAAGGGCCGCATCCACGGTGTGGCCAAGGGCGGCACCGCGCTTAATTTCGGTTCCTTCGGCCTCAAGGCCCTGGAGCCGGAGCGGGTCACCGCGCGGCAGATCGAATCCGCCCGCCGGGCCATCACGCGCGCCATGCGCCGTGCCGGCCGCGTGTGGATCCGCATCTTCCCCGACGTGCCCGTGTCGCAGAAGCCGGCCGAGGTGCGCATGGGCTCCGGCAAGGGCTCGCCCGAGTTCTGGGTGTGCCGCGTGAAGCCGGGCCGCATCATGTTCGAGATCGACGGCGTGGCGCCGGAACTCGCCAAGGAGGCCCTCACGCTCGGGGCCGCCAAGCTGCCGATCAAGACCAAGTTCGTGACCCGCATCGGAGACGCGTGAGATGGCCAAGCAGACCAAGCCGGCCGATATCCGCGCCAAGTCCGCCGACCAGCTGGCCACCCAGCTGCTCGACCTGCGCAAGGAACAGTTCAACCTGCGCTTCCAGAAGGCCACCGGCCAGATGGAGGGCGTGGGCCGGGTGAAGGCGGTCCGTCGCGATATCGCGCGGGTCAAGACGATCATGTCTGAGCAGAAGCGCGTAGCGGGCAAGCCCGCGGCGCAGTCGTAGAGGAGTAGGGGCGATGCCGAGGCGCGTCCTGACGGGGCGGGTGACCAGCGACAAGATGGACAAGACGGTAACCGTCCTTGTCGCTCGTCGCGTGATGCACCCGCTGTACAAGAAGTTCATCCGCCGGTCGAAGAACTACGCGGCGCACGACGAGGCCAACCTGTGCAAGGTCGGCGACACCGTGCGCATCGAGGAATGCCGGCCGATCAGCAAGCGCAAGACCTGGACGGTTGTCGAGCGGAACGGCGAGCCCCTGGGCGCGCCGGCCGAAGCGGCCCAGGGTTGAGGGAGAGAGCTAGATGATCTCCGTCGAATCAAACCTGGAAGTCGCCGACAACTCCGGTGCGCGCCGCGTGCAGTGCATCAAGGTGCTCGGCGGCTCCAAGCGCAAAACCGCCTCGGTCGGCGACGTGATCGTGGTGTCCGTGAAGGACGCGATCCCGCGCGGCAAGGTGAAGAAGGGCGACGTGCACCAGGCGGTGATCGTGCGCACCAGCTTCCCGGTGCGCCGCGCCGATGGCAGCGCGATCCGCTTCGACCGCAACGCGGCCGTGCTGATCAACAAGCAGCAGGAGCCGATCGGCACCCGTATCTTCGGGCCGGTGGTGCGCGAGCTGCGCGCGCGCAAGTTCATGAAGATCATCTCGCTGGCGCCGGAGGTGCTGTAATGGCCGCGCGCATCAAGAAGGGCGACACCGTCCTGGTCATCAGCGGCGCCGACCGCGGCAAGCGCGGCGAGGTTCTGCGGGTTATGCCCGCGGACAACCGCGCGGTGGTGCAGGGCGTGAACGTCGCCAAGAAGCACACCAAGCCCACCGGCATGGGCAACCCCGGCGGCATCGTGTCCGTCGAGGCGAGCATGCACCTGTCCAACCTGAAGCTGGTCGATCCCAAGACCGGAACCCCGACCAAGGTCGGTTTCCGGACGCTGGACGATGGCCGCAAGGTCCGCGTTGCCAAGGCCAACGGCAACGTGATCGAGAGCTGAGGAGGCTTCGATGAGCGGAACGAAGAAGGGCGCCCCGAAGGGCGGCGCCAAGGGCGGCGGAAAGTCCGCCGGTGGTGGCGGCCGCGGTGCGGCCCCGCCGACCAAGGCCGAATCCCGCGCAGCGCGCGGCGAGGTCACTTACGCCGTTGCCGCCGAGGTTTCGGCCGGCACCGGCGCGATGCCTCGCATGCAGCAGCGCTACATGGACGAGGTGCGCCAGGCCATGCTCGCGGAGTTCGGCTACACGAACCCGATGCAGGTGCCCAAGCTCGAGAAGATCGTCATCAACATGGGCGTGGGCGAAGCCGCCGGCGACCAGAAGAAGCTTGATGCCGCGGTGTCGGAACTGGCGCTGATCAGCGGCCAGAAGCCGGTCAAGACCGTGGCCAAGAAGGCGATCGCCGGCTTCAAGATCCGAAAGGGCCTGCCGATCGGCTGCAAGGTGACGCTGCGCAAGACCCGGATGTACGAGTTCCTCGACCGCCTGGTCACCATCGCCCTGCCGCGCGTGCGCGACTTCCGCGGCGTGCCCGGCACGAAGGGCTTCGACGGCCGCGGCAACTTCGCCATGGGCCTGAAGGAGCAGATCGTGTTCCCGGAAATCGTCTACGACAAGGTGGACGAGATCCGCGGCATGGACATCGTGTTCGTGACCACCGCCAAGACCGACGCAGAGGCCAAGTCCCTGCTGAAGAAGTTCGACATCCCCTTCTCCAACTAGGAAGGGGCGTGGCCTTCGCCATCCGGCGGGGGCGACTGACATCAACGCCGACGATTTGGAAAACCACCGGCCCCGGCCGGCAGGTTCCGGAGGACAAGACAGGATGGCCAAGACATCCCAGGTCAACCGCAACGCCAAGCGCGCCTACATGGCCGAGCGCGACAAGGCGAAGCGTGCCGTGCTGAAGGCGACCGTGATGGATCGCTCGCTGCCGGTGGAAGACCGCTTCGAGGCGACCTTGAAGCTGGCGCAGCTGCCGCGCAACGGGGCGAAGGTGCGCTGGCGCCTGCGCTGCGAGCTCACCGGCCGCCCGCGCGCCAACTACCGCAAGTTCAAGCTGAGCCGCATCGCGCTGCGTGACCTTGCCAGTGCCGGGCAGATCCCCGGCATGGTCAAGTCGAGCTGGTAGGAGACGGCCCATGTCAATGTCCGATCCCCTGGGCGACATGCTCACCCGGATCCGCAACGCCCAGCGTGCGCGCCATGCCAGCTGCCTCTCGCCGGCCTCCAAGCTGCGCGCGAACGTGCTGGATGCGCTGAAGCGCGAGGGTTTCATTCGTGGCTTCGCCGCCGAGGAAGTTCGCCCCGGCGTCGCCCAGCTGCGCATCGAGCTGAAGTACAACGAGGGCGAGCCCGTCATCAAGGAGATCACCCGCGTCTCCAAGCCGGGCCGGCGCGTGTATTCCAAGATCGAGGAGCTGCCGCGCGTCTACGCCGGCCTCGGCATCTCCATCCTGTCCACGCCCCGCGGCGTGCTGTCTGATGCCGAGGCCCGCGCTGCCAATGTTGGCGGCGAAGTCCTCTGCCGCGTGTTCTGAGGAGGCTGGCATGTCACGGGTAGGCAAATACCCCGTCGAGATCCCCGCCGGCGTGCAGGTGGCCCTCGCCGGCCGCGTGCTCTCGGCCAAGGGCAAGCTCGGCGAGCTCAAGCTGGAGCTCACCGACAACGTCGAAGCCACGGTGGAAGGCAACAAGGTCACCATCGCGCCGCGCGGCAACTCCACGCCCGCGCGGATGATGTGGGGCACCACGCGCGCCAACGTGGCCAACATGGTCAAGGGCGTCTCCGAGGGCTATTCCAAGTCCATGGAGATCACCGGCACCGGCTACCGCGCCGCCGTGCAGGGTGCGAACCTGGTGATCAACCTCGGCTTCTCGCACGACGTGGTGTTCCCGATCCCCGCCGGGATCACGGTCACCTGCGAGCGCCCCACCGCCATCAAGGTGGCCGGGACGGACAAGCGCCTCGTGGGCCAGGTTTGCGCCGAGATCCGCGCCTGGCGTCCGCCGGAGCCCTACAAGGGCAAGGGCGTGAAGTTCGACGGCGAGCAGATCCTCCGCAAGGAAGGGAAGAAGAAGTGAGCGCGACCAACGACCTGCAGCAGCGCCGGCGCGAGCGCCTGCGCTTCCAGCTGCGCCGCAAGTCGACCGGCCGGCCGCGCCTGTCGGTGTTCCGCTCGGGCAAGCACATCTACGCCCAGGTCATCGACGACGCCCAGGGCCGCACCGTCGCCGCCGCCTCCACGCTGGATCGCGCCCTGCGCGAGCAGCTCAAGACCGGCGCCGACAAGGATGCGGCCACGGCCGTGGGCAAGCTGGTTGCCGAGCGTGCGCTCGCGGCCGGTGTCAGCGCCGTGGTCTTCGACCGCGGCTCGTATCTCTACCACGGCCGCGTCAAGGCGCTGGCCGAAGCCGCCCGTGAGGGCGGACTGTCCTTCTAGGGAATCGAAGCAATGGCACGTGAACCCAGGGAAGGCGGCGGTGGCCGTGGCGGTCGCGACCGCGATCGCAACACCGACCGTGGCGGCGAGGGCGGCGACGACCTGATCGACAAGCTGGTCACCATCAACCGCGTCGCCAAGGTGGTGAAGGGTGGCCGCCGGTTCGCCTTCGCCGCGCTGGTGGTGGTGGGCGACCAGAAGGGCCGCGTCGGCTACGGCGCCGGCAAGGCGCGCGAGGTGCCGGAGGCGATCCGCAAGGCCACGGAGCGTGCCAAGCGCGGCATGATCCGCGTGCCGATGAAGGAAGGCCGCACGCTGCACCACGATGTCACCGGCAACTACGGCGCCGGCTCCGTCGTGCTGCGCAGCGCCTCGGCCGGCACCGGCATCATCGCCGGCGGCCCGATGCGCGCCGTGTTCGAAACGCTCGGGATCGGCGACGTGGTGGCCAAAAGCCTCGGCAGCCGCAACCCGCACAACATGGTGAAGGCGACCTTCGCTGCCCTGCAGCGTTGCGCCAGCCCGCGCTCCGTGGCCCAGCGCCGCGGCAAGAAGGTCTCCGACCTGCTTGGCAAGCGCGACACCCCCGCCCAGGAGGGTGCGGCCGATGCCTGATCCCAAGAAGACCGTGAAGGTCACGCAGATCGCCTCCGTCGCCGGCCGCAAGCCGGGCCAGAAGGAGACGCTGATCGGCCTCGGCCTGAACAAGATCCGCCGTTCGCGCGAGCTGGAGGACACTCCCTCGGTGCGCGGCATGATCCGCAAGGTCGCCCACCTGGTGAAGGTCGACGAGTCCTGAACCCGCAAGGGCTCGGACCGGGCTCGCAAGAGCCCATAGGAGAGTGCGATGAAGCTCAATGATCTGCGCGACAACCCCGGCTCGCGCCTGAAGTCCAAGCGCCTGGGCCGTGGTATCGGCTCCGGCAAGGGCAAGACCTCCGGCAAGGGCGTGAAGGGCCAGAAGGCCCGCGAAGGCGTGGCGCTGAACGGGTTCGAGGGCGGCCAGCTCCCGATCTACCGGCGCCTGCCCAAGCGCGGGTTCAAGAACATCTTCCGCAAGGAATATGCCCCGGTGAACCTCGGCGCGCTGGCCAAGGCCATCGAGTCGGGCCGAATCGACGGCAGCCAGCCGATCACCGAGGACACGCTGGCCGCGGCCGGCCTGGTCCGCGGCGGCAAGGTCGCCGGCGTGCGCCTGCTCGCCATGGGCGAGATCGGCCGTGCCGTCACCATCACCGTCTCGGGCGCCTCGGCCTCCGCCATCGCCGCCGTCGAGGCGGCCGGCGGCAGCGTCACCACCACGGTGGCGGCCAAGCCGGCGGCGGACGCAGCCTGATGCTCCCGGCCCTGGGGAGGAGGCCTGCGGGCTTCCTCGCACCGGGGTCGCGCGCTATGTAAGTGCTCGACGGCGCCTCGGGAGGTCCCCGCTGGCGCCGTTGGCATGATGAGGAATTGAAACCGATGGCGTCGGCGGCCGAACAGCTCGCGGCAAACCTGAACCTCGCCTCCTTCTCCAAGGCGACCGAGCTCAAGAAGCGCATCTGGTTCACCCTGGGCGCGCTGATCGTCTATCGCATCGGCACCTATGTTCCCGTGCCGGGCGTGGACGCCACGGTGATGGGCGAGATGCTCGCCCAGCATGGCGGCGGCATCCTGGGCATGTTCGACATGTTCTCGGGCGGCGCGCTCGGGCGCATGACCGTCTTTGCGCTGAACATCATGCCCTACATCAGCGCCAGCATCATCATCCAGCTGATGACGGCCGCGGTGCCCACGCTGGAGGCGCTGAAGAAGGAAGGCGAGCAGGGCCGCAAGAAGCTCAACCAGTACACCCGCTACCTCACCGTGGTCATCGCCATCGTGCAGAGCTACGGCATCGCGGTGGGGCTGGAGGGCATGCGCGGCAGCTTCGGCGCCGCGGTGATCGATCCCGGCTGGTTTTTCCGCATCTCCTGCGTCGTCTCGCTGGTCGGCGGCACCATGTTCCTGATGTGGCTGGGCGAGCAGATCACCGCCCGCGGCATCGGCAACGGCACCAGCCTCATCATCATGGTCGGCATCGTCGCCAGCGTGCCCAGCGCGCTCGCCTCGCTGTTCGAACTCGGCCGCACCGGTGCGCTGAGCCCGCTGTTCATCATCGCCTTCTTCGTGGTGGCGACGGTGGTGATCATGTTCATCGTGTTCATAGAGCGCGCCCAGCGCCGCATCGTGATCCAGTATCCGAAGCGCCAGGTGGGCAACCGCATGTTCGGCGGCGACAGCACCCACATGCCGCTCAAGATCAACACCTCGGGCGTGATCCCGCCGATCTTCGCCAGCTCCATCCTGCTGGTGCCGGCCACCATCACCGGCTTCTCCGGCGCCACGGCCGAGCCAGGCTGGCTCGCCAGCATCGGGTCGGCGCTGGCGCATGGCACGCCGCTCTACATGCTCACCTATGCGGCGATGATCGTGTTCTTCGCCTATTTCTACACCGCCGTGGTGTTCAACCCGGAGGAGACCGCCGACAACCTCAAGAAGCACGGCGGCTTCATCCCCGGCATCCGCCCCGGCAGCGCCACGGCCAGCTACTTCGACACCATCCTCACGCGGCTCACCACCATCGGCGCGGTGTACCTGTGCATCGTCTGCCTGCTGCCCGAGGTGCTGATCGCCCAGTACGGCGTGCCGTTCTACTTCGGCGGCACCAGCGTGATGATCATCGTGTCGGTCACCATGGATACCGTCACGCAGATCCAGTCGCATCTGCTCGCGCACCAGTATGAGGGCCTGATCAAGAAGGCCCGCGTCAAAGGGAGAGGAAGGTGAACCTGATCCTGCTGGGCCCCCCGGGGGCCGGGAAAGGGACCCAGGCCAAGCGCCTGCAGGACCGCTACGGCATCGTCCAGATCTCCACCGGCGACATGCTGCGCGCCGAGGTTGCCGCGGGCAGCGAGGTCGGGCTGCAGGCCAAGGCGGTGATGGCCGCCGGCGGCCTGGTGTCGGACGACATCCTGATCCGCATGCTGGCCGGCCGCATCGAGCGCGCGGATTGCGCGAACGGCTTCATCCTGGATGGCTTCCCGCGCACCGTGCCCCAGGCCGAGGCGCTCGACAGCATGCTCGCCGGCAAGGCCATGCCGCTCGATGCCGTGGTGGAGCTGAAGGTGAACGACGGCGCGCTGGTGGAGCGAATCGCCGGCCGCTACACCTGCGCCAAGTGCGGCGAGGGCTACAACGACACGCTGCAGCCCCCCAAGGTGGCGGGCGTCTGCGACCGCTGCGGCGGCACCGAGTTCACCCGCCGGGCCGACGACAACCGCGAGACCGTGGGCGCCCGCCTGGCCGCCTACCACAAGCAGACCGCGCCGATCCTGCCGCACTACGCCGCCCATGGCCGGCTGCACGCGGTGGACGGCATGGCAGATCCCGATGCGGTCACGCAGGAGCTGATTGCCCTGCTCGACCCGCTGGCGAAGAAGGCAAAATCCTGAACGGGTTCCAGCCCTGCGCCCGCCGAGGGGCAGGGTGCGGGCCCGTTCACGAAGAAGTGAAGTGTGCGCGTTGACTCCCAAGGGGCCGCCGCTATAGTGCGCGCCCTTGGCGACCCCCGCCCCCGGGGGTCGCCATCCGTGATGTTTGCGGCATCTGGCCACGGCGCACCGGCTTACCCCCGGCGTCGGGTCTCGTGCCGGTTGGCCGCAGGGCCGCAGGTTCAAGGGCTGGATCGGGCACAGGCGTCGGTGATGCACTGGCCCCGATGATGAAGGAGTAGACGGCGTGGCGCGTATTGCCGGCGTGAACATCCCCACCAACAAGCGGGTCACCATCAGCCTGCGCTATATCTTCGGTATCGGCCCGGCCAAGGCGCAGGAGATCTGCACCAAGCTCGGCATCCCCGACGAGAAGCGCGTGAACCAGCTCTCCGACGAGGAGGTGCTGCGCATCCGCGAGATGGTGGACCGCGACTACCGCGTCGAGGGCGACCTGCGCCGCGAAGTGGCCATGAACATCAAGCGCCTGATGGACCTGGGCTGCTACCGCGGCCTGCGCCATCGCCGCGGCCTGCCGGTTCGCGGCCAGCGCACCCACACCAACGCCCGCACCCGCAAGGGCAAGGCGGTGGCCATTGCCGGCAAGAAGAAGGTCACGAAATAACCCTTCGCGTCCCTCGCCCGCGCCGCTCCCGCTACCAGCGGCGGTGCGTCCCCAGGCCAGACCACCGGCTTCGGGGCGCCCGCCGCCACCGTTTGAACAGGATCACCTCGGATGGCCAAGCCCGCCCCCGCCCGCACCCGCAAGAAGGAACGCAAGAACATCACGTCGGGCGTTGCCCACGTGGCCGCGACCTTCAACAACACGATGATCACCATCACCGACGCGCAGGGCAACGCCATCGCCTGGTCGTCCGCCGGCGCCCAGGGCTTCAAGGGCAGCCGCAAGTCCACCCCCTACGCCGCCCAGGTCGCCGCCGAGGATGCCGGCAAGAAGGCCCGCGAGCACGGCATGGAGACGCTGGAGATCGAGGTCTCCGGCCCCGGCTCCGGCCGCGAGAGCGCGCTGCGCGCCCTGCAGGCGGTGGGCTTCACCATCAGCGCCATCCGCGACATGACCCCGATCCCCCACAACGGCTGCCGCCCCCGCAAGCGCCGCCGCGTCTGACACCACGGCGCCTTGCCTGAGCCTGGCGGCCTTGCCCCGATCGCTTCGGCGGGGCCGCTCCTCCCATGGCAGGCCCCGTCCTCGCGGCGGGCCTAGACCGAACAGGGCACTCATCCATGCGACTTAGCGTCGTCTTGCAGAAGAACTGGGACTCCCTGATCAAGCCGGAGAAGCTCGGCGTCGAGCACGGCTCCGATCCCACCCGCACCGCCACCGTGGTCGCCGAGCCGCTGGAGCGCGGCTTCGGCATGACCCTGGGCAATGCCCTGCGCCGCGTGCTGCTCTCCTCGCTCCAGGGTGCCGCCGTCACCGCCGTGCAGATCGACGGCGTGCTGCACGAGTTCAGCAGCATCGCCGGCGTGCGCGAGGACGTCACCGACATCGTGCTGAACATCAAGCAGCTGGCGCTGCGCATGCACGGCGAGGGCCCGAAGCGCATGGTGCTGCAGGCCACCGGCCCCGGCGAGGTGAAGGCCGGCCAGATCCAGACCGGCCACGACATCGAGGTGATGAACCCCGAGCTGGTCATCTGCACGCTGGACGACGGCGTGAAGCTGGGCATGGAGTTCACCGTGCAGATGGGCAAGGGCTACGTGCCCGCCTCGGCCAACCGGCCGGAGGATGCGCCGATCGGCCTCATTCCGGTCGATGCCATCTACTCGCCCGTCCGCCGCGTGTCCTACCGCGTGGAGCCCACCCGCGTCGGCCAGGTCACCGACTACGACAAGCTGCTGCTGCAGGTGGAAACCAACGGCGCCGTCTCGCCGGAGGATGCCGTGGCGGTGGCCGCCCGCATCCTGCAGGACCAGCTGAAGCTGTTCATCAACTTCGATGAGCCGCAGGCCGCGCGCATGGAGGAACCGCAGGACGACCTGCCGTTCAACCGCAACCTGCTGCGCAAGGTCGATGAGCTGGAGCTGTCGGTGCGCAGCGCCAACTGCCTCAAGAATGACAACATCGTCTATATCGGCGACCTCGTGCAGAAGTCCGAGCAGGAGATGCTGCGCACGCCGAATTTCGGCCGCAAGTCGCTCAACGAGATCAAGGAGGTGCTGTCCTCCATGGGTCTCGCCCTGGGCATGACCGTCACCGGCTGGCCGCCCGAGAACATCGAAGACCTCGCCAAGCGGCTCGAAGAGCCGTTCTGATCGAAGCTGAGTTAGGAAGACAACCATGCGCCATGGCGTTGCCGGCCGAAAGCTCGGCGTCACCACCACCCATCGCTTCGCCATGTTCCGGAACATGGCGAATGCGCTGATCAAGCACGAGCAGATCACCACCACCCTGCCCAAGGCCAAGGAGCTACGGCCGGTGGCGGAGAAGCTCATCACCCTGGGCAAGCGCGGCGGCCTCCATGCCCGTCGCCAGGCCTATGCCGAGCTGCGCGACAACGCGATGGTGGCCAAGCTCTTCACCACCCTCGCGGATCGCTACAAGGCTCGCCCGGGCGGCTATTGCCGCGTGCTGAAGGCCGGCATCCGCTACGGCGATGCGGCCGACATGGCCGTGATCGAGCTGGTCGACCGCGACCCCTCCGCCAAGGGCCAGGACAGCGGCCCGGTGGCCGAGCGCGCCGAGGACAGCGAGAGCGAGTGAGCCCCGGCTCCCCGTGACCGCCTGAAGGAAGCCGGCCGCAAGGCCGGCTTTCGCGCATTCAAAGGCGATCCGGCTCGTCTCCGAGGTGCAGTGCCGGGTCCATCCGTTCGTGCAAGACTCGTAGCACCACCACCCCTTGCCCCGGATCGCGCTGTTCCGTTCGGTAGAAGACGATATGGGATGCCGCGCCGGCCCGCGGCCCGGCGAAAGCGACGTGCAGTGAGCGGACTCCCTGGCCCAGTTCGGCATGGCGCCGTGCGGCCGGCCTGTCCGGGTCGTCGGCGACCAGGACCACTGCGCGGTCGATCATCTGGGCATATCGCCTGGCTTGGTGCTCACCGAAGCGCTCCAGCGTGTCTTCGGTGATCTGTTCGATATCGGCGCTTGCCGCGGTCGTATAGCGCCAGCGGCGCAGCGTCATCCGGCCCTGCGCGCCCGGTCGAGGACCCGCGCGGCGATTTCCTCGGCCGTCTCCTCCGAGAACCGCCCGGCCTCCGCATCCGCGATGCCGACATCGATCTCCCGCTTCAGCGCCGCCAGCTTCGCCGCATGCGCCTCGCGCCGCGCCTGCAGCAGCCGCAGCCCCTCGCGCACCACCTCGCTCGCCGTGCCATAGTCGCCGGACTCAACCGCCGCTTCGACAAACTGCGCGAGGCCCGCGGGAAGGCTGACATTCATCGTCGGCATATGTCCCTCCTGGCTGCGTCCCGGTATACCGGACCAATGGCAAATTTTGTCAAGAACGACATCGCCCCGCCCTCGCGCCTCGCCGCGATCGCCCTGTTTGCCTCCATCGTCGTCGCCTGGGGCATCACCTGGACGGTGGCCAAGCTGATCGTGATGGAGGTGCCGCCCTTCTGGATGTCGGCCATCCGCAGCCTGGTGGCCACCATCGGCCTCGGCGCCCTGCTGCTGGCCCGCGGCCAGATGATCATCCCCAAGCGCGGCGACCTGCCGGTGATCGTCATGATCTCCATCCCGCACATGATCGTCTTCTCGGTGCTGATGTCCTTCGGGCTGATGTATGTCTCGGTCGGCCGTTCCGTGGTGCTGGCCTACACCACCCCGCTCTGGGTGGCGCTCGGCGCCTGGCCGTTCCTGCGTGAGCGCATTCCCCCCGCCCGCGCCGCCGGTATCGCGCTGGGGCTGGCGGGGCTGGCCTTCCTGTTCAACCCGCTGGCCTTCGACTGGTCGAACCGGGATGCCCTGTTCGGCAACGCCATGCTGCTGCTCTCGGCGCTCTCCTGGTCGGTCTCCATCCTCTACACCCGCGCCCACAAGTGGATCAGCTCGCCCTTCCAGCTGGTGTTCTGGCAGGCGTTGCTGGCGACCGTGGTGCTGTTCGTGCTCGCCCCGCTGATCGAGGGCGCGCCCGGCTTCGCCTTCTCCTGGCACCTTGCCGCGCTCTTCGCCTACACGGGCCTGGTCGGCACCGCCTATGCGTTCTGGGCGCTCGCCATCGTCAACCGCTCGCTGCCCGCCTCCACCACCGCGCTCGGCATCCTGGCCACCCCCGTGGTGGGCATCGCCGGCTCCGCGGTGTTCCTGGGCGAGGGCATCGACCTCCCCCTTCTGGTCGCAGCGGCCATGATCCTCTCGGGCATCGCCATCGGCACCATCCGCCGCTGACCTGCTATACTTCCCGCGTGTCCCTCTCCCTCCCGCTCCCGGAGCCCATGCCCGCCACCGGCCCCCTCGCGGACCGGCTGCGCCCGCGCGCCCTGCCGGAGGTCGTGGGCCAGGACCACCTGCTCGGCCCCGCCGGCACCCTCACGCGGATGCTCCAGCGCGGCTCGCTCGCCTCGCTCATCCTCTGGGGCCCGCCCGGCGTGGGCAAGACCACCATCGCCCGGCTGCTGGCCGAACAGGCCAACCTGCATTTCGTCCAGCTCTCCGCCGTGTTCTCGGGCGTCGCCGACCTCAAGAAATGCTTCGAGGAGGCCACGCGCCGCCGCGCCCACGGCCAGGCCACGCTGCTGTTCGTCGACGAGATCCACCGCTTCAACCGCGCCCAGCAAGACGGCTTCCTGCCGGTGGTGGAGAACGGCACCGTCACCCTGATCGGCGCCACCACGGAGAACCCCAGCTTCGCGCTGAACGGCGCGCTGCTCTCGCGCTGCCAAGTGCTGGTGCTGAAGCGCCTGGACGACCAGGGCCTCGACCTCCTCCTGCAGCGCGCCGAGGCCGCCATCGGCCACGCCCTGCCGGTGAACGAGGAAGCCCGCGCCACGCTGCGCGCCATGGCCGATGGCGATGGCCGCTACCTGCTGAACCTCGCCGAGCAGCTCGCCGCCCTGCCGCCCGAGACCGCGCCGCTCGACGTGCCGGAACTGTCGGAACTGCTGGCCAAGCGCGCCGCGCTCTACGACAAGGACCGCGAGGAGCACTACAACCTCATCTCCGCCCTGCACAAATCCCTGCGCGGCAGCGATTGCGACGCCGCCCTCTACTGGCTCGCCCGCATGCTGGTGGGCGGGGAGGACCCGCGCTACATCGCCCGCCGCCTGCTGCGCTTCGCCAGCGAGGATGTCGGCATGGCCGACCCCCAGGCCCTGCAGATCACGCTGGCCGCCTGGGAGACCTATGAGCGCCTCGGCTCGCCGGAGGGCGAACTCGCCATCGCCCAGGCCGTGGTCTATCTCGGCACCGCGCCGAAATCGAACGCGCTCTACACCGCCCTCGGCGCCGCCCAGCGCGCCGCGAAAGGCACCGGCAGCCTGATGCCCCCCGCCCACATCCTCAACGCGCCCACCAAGCTGATGAAGAACCTCGGCTACGGCGCCGGCTACGCCTACGACCACGATGCGGAGGACGGCTTCAGCGGCCAGAACTACTTCCCGGACACGATGCCGCGGCAGCAATTCTACCACCCCGTGGAACGCGGTTTCGAACGTGAGGTCGGCAAGCGCCTTGCCTACTGGGCCAAGCTGCGCCAGGACCGGGGCACATGAGCGTCACCACCAGAGAAGTCACCGAGGACGAGGCCGATATCCGCCTCGACCGCTGGTTCCGCCGCCACTTCCCGGGCCTCACCCAGGGTGTGATCCACAAGCTGTGCCGCACCGGCCAGGTGCGCGTGGACGGCAAGCGCGCGGAGGCCGCCACCCGCCTCGCGCCCGGCCAGGCGATCCGCATTCCGCCGCTGCCCAGCGGCCCCGCCCCGGCGCCCGCCCCACCCCCGCTCGACCCCGCGCTCACCCGCGAGATCGAAGCGATGATCCTGTACCGGGACGACCAGCTGATCGTGCTCAACAAGCCGCCCGGCCTGCCCACCCAGGGCGGGCCCGGGATCGGCAAGCATCTGGACATGATGCTGGCCGCCCTGCGCAACGCCGAGGGCGAGAAGCCGCGCCTGGTCCACCGGCTGGACAAGGACACCTCCGGCGTTCTCGTGGTCGCCCGCACCCCCGGCATCGCCGCCAAGCTCGCCGCCGCCTTCCGCGGGCGGACGGTGGAGAAAACCTACTGGGCCGTGGTGGCCGGCCGCCCCGTGCCGGTGGAAGGCCGCATCGAGCGCGACCTGGTGCGCATCGACGGCTTCCGCGGCGAGCGGGCCGCCGTGGCCGGGCCCTACGACGAGGACACCGCCCACTCCATCACCGACTACCGCACGCTGGACCACGCCGGGCGCAAGCTCGCCTGGCTGGAACTGCGGCCGCTCACCGGGCGCACCCACCAGCTGCGGGTGCATTGCGCCAGCATCGGCGCGCCGATCCTGGGCGATGCGCCCTACGGCACGGAGAAGCAGGACGAGGGCAACCGCAACTCCGCCCTGGTGGAAGGCTTCGCCGAACGCCTGCACCTGCACGCCCGGCGGCTCTCGCTGCCGCACCCGGCGGGGGGCACGCTCACGGTGGAGGCGGACCTGCCTGCGCATATGGCGGAGACGTTCCGGGCCCTGGCGTTCTCGGTGCCGGCGGTGATGAAGCCGAAGCGAAGCAAGTAAGGAAGGGGTTCTTTTTTGAAAAAAAGAACCAAAAAACTTTTCCGACTTGGCGCGGGGCTGGCCCGGGCGCAAAGTGGGAAAAGTCTTTTTGCTTCTTTTTCTTCAGAAAAAGAAGACTCCTTCCTTCCCTTCCCCCGCCCGCGCCCCATGCGCTAGGACAGGTCCGGAACCTTCGGAGCAGGCATGTCAGGGCAGCGCGGGATCAGGATCGAGCGGGCCGGGCAGGGGGCGTTTCCCCTGGCCGACCTGCACGAGCGCCCGCCGCCGCCCATCCCGTGGCTGCGCATCATCCTGCTGGGCGTGTTCGCCCTCGCCGTGCTGGCCGGGGCCGGGATCGGGGTGATCCGTGCCCTGATCGACACCGAGGCCCTGCACGCCGAGGCCGTGGCCGCCCTGCGCCAGGCCACCGGCCGGGAGGTGACCGTCGGCGGCAAGCTGGTGGTGGAATCGATCGCCGGCGCCACCGTGGCGGTGGAGAACGTGGTGATCCCCACCCGCGCCGGCTTCGAGGGCCCGCCTTTGGCCCGCATCGCCCGGCTGGAGGCGGAGCTTTCGCTGCTGTCGCTGTTCTCGGGCCGGCCGGTGATCCAGCGCCTGGTGATCGCCGAGCCGGAGATCCACCTCGCCATCAATGAGGAGGGCGTGCCCAACTGGCGCAACCCGCCCGCCGAGGGCCCCCGCGCGTCCGGCCGGGCGGGGCAGGCCATGCCGCACGGCATCCACCTGCGGGACGGGCGGCTTACCCTGGCCGATGCCCGGTCCGGCCGCGCCACCAACCTCGCCCTGCGCCGCCTCAGCCTGGTGGAGGCCGAGGGTGGCGGGCTGATGGCCCTGTCGGCGGACCTCGCCTACGGCACCCAGCGCGTGACCGCGAGCGGGCAGGTGGGGCCGTTGCCCCGGCTGGTCGACAGCACGGCCACCGCGCCGTGGCCGTTGCGGATCGCGCTCGAGTCGTCCGGCGCCAAGCTGACGGTGGCCGGGGGCATCCAGCGGCCGCTGGAACTGGGCGGCTATGCCGTGAAGGTCGATGCCTGGGCGGCGGATACCACCACGCTGGGCGGGCTGCTGCCGTACCGGCTGCCGGCGATGCGCACCGTCTCGCTCACCGCCCGGCTGGCCGATACCGGCGGCAGCGTGCCGGACATCGCGGGCGCGCGGCTGCAGATGGGCGCTTCCGACCTGTCGGCCTGGGTGCCGGGGCTGAAGGTGGACACGGCCGACATCGCCATGCCCGGGCTGGAGCAGGCACTGCGTGGCGAGGTGCTGGGCACGTTGAACGGGGTGCCGGTGAAGCTGCGCGGCATGCTGGGCGGGCTTTCGGTGTTCCTGCCGGAGAAGGCCGGGGAGGCGATTTTCTTCCCGGTGGACATCGAGGCGGAGGCCGGGGCGACGCGGCTGACGCTCAAGGGCGGGATCGGGGCGCCGGGGCGGCAGAGCGGGCTCGACCTTACGCTGGCGGCCCGGGTGACCGACCTGGAGTTGCTGTCGCCCCTGGTCGGGCAGCGGCTGCCGCGGCTGCGCAATGTCTCGGTGGAGGGCAAGCTGGGCGATGGCGGCCGCGAGGGCTTCGGCGAGCGGATCGCCCTGCGCGACGTGGCCGTGACCACCCCGCATGGCGACCTGGGCGGGGACCTGGTGCTGCACCTGGCCCCGCGGGCCGGGCTTTCGGGCAGCCTGCGCAGCACGAAGCTGGATGCGGATGAGCTGGTGGAGGTGCTGGAGGCGGCATGGGGGCCGTTGGAGCTGGCCGACCGGCCCTCGCCGTTCCGGCGGCAGGGGTGGGACGATGCCCGCGTGATCCCGAACCGGCGCTTCCAGATGGAGGCGCTGCGGCAGGCCGATGCGGATCTTTCGCTCTCGCTGGGGGAGCTGGTGGCGTTCGGGGCGACGTGGAAGAGCGTGGCCGGGCGGATCGTGCTGGAGGGCGGGCGGCTGGCGGCGGGGCCGTTGGTGGCGGACCTGCCGAACGGGCAGGCTTCCGTGCGGCTGGGGGTGGATGCCTCGGACCCGCGCACGCCGGTGACGCTGCGGATGGCGATTCCGGGGATTCCGGTGCAGCCGCTGCTGCATTCGCCGACGCGGCGGGACAACCTGTTCGGGCAGCTGGAGATCGATGCGGACCTGACGGCCGAGGGCGACTCGGTGCGGGCCCTGGCCGACAGCGTGAGCGGGCGGCTGGGGCTTTCGATGGTGGAGGGCGACATCGACAGCCGGCTGCTGCTGGACCCGCTTTCGGGCGTGATGGGGGCGGCGCGGGTGCCGCTGAACCTCACCACGCTGATGGGCACGTTGTCGCGGCTGCGGTGCTTCGGGGCGCGGCTGGATGCGGAGCGGGGCAAGGTTGCGATCGGCGGGCTGGTGCTGGAAAGCGGGCGGGTCGTGATCCAGGGCGAGGGCGGGTTCGACCTGGGGGCCGAGGAGCTGGCGCTGCGGCTGCGGTCTTCGATCCAGCTGCAGGGCGCGCAGGGCATTTCGGTGGCCTCGCGGCTGGAAGGCAGCTTCCGGGCGCCGCGGATGGGGGTGGACCAGCAGGATACGGTGCGGCCCGGCGGGGCAGGCCGGTTCGAGGCGGTGCCCGATCCGTGCCCGGCGGTGCTGGGGCTGGCACGGGCGGGGCGGCCGGGGCCGATGCCGGAGGCCCGCGGGGCCCGGCCGGATATCGTGGTGCCGCCGCAGCGGCCGCGGCGATAGGGAACAGGCGATGAAGCGTTTCTGGGACAGCGCCACGGCCGAGCCGGTGGGGGACCGATGGCAGGTTCTGCTGGACGGCAAGCCGATGCGGCTGCCGGGCGGGGCGCCGCTGCTGCTGGGCAACCCGGGCCTGGCCGAGGCGGTGGCGGCGGAGTGGCAGGCGGCCGGGGGGAAGAAGGGCGGCGAGATGAGCTTTGCCGACACGCCGCTGACCCGGCTGGCCGGCACCGCCCAGGAGCGGGTGGCGCCCAGGGCCGAGGCGGTGGCCCTGGAGCTGGCGCGATACGGCGAGAGCGACCTGCTGTGCTACCGCGCCGAGGAGCCGGCGGCGCTGATTGCCCGGCAGGCCGAGCAGTGGCAGCCCTGGCTGGACTGGGCGGAGCGGCGCTATGGCGCGCGGCTGGAGGTGACCAGCGGGGTGATGCA
>CANHCJ010000005.1 GCA_947458025.1 Rhodospirillales bacterium
CCGCCGCGGGTGTGGCCGGCACAGCCGGCGGCTCCGGTTCCACCGCAGGCTGCTGCGGCGCCTCGGCGGGGGCTGGGGAGGGCGTCGGCGCGGAAGCCTCCGGCGCCGTGTCCGGCGCGGGCGCGGAATCGCGGTCCCGGATGGCCTCTTCGCGAGGCGCCTCGGGCGCCGGCGCAGCCACAGTGATCGGATCCGGCTCCAAGGCGGTGCGAAACGCCACGCACCAGTTCCATAGCGGGTATGGCTTGTCGACAAGCTCAGGCAGGTTCGCTCCCGGGTACTGACCGCTCCCCTCATGGAACTCGTAGGCTTGGCTCGCGAGCGTCGGATCGCTGTCGCGCAGGTTGCCGAAGCCGCCATGCCGCGTCTGGTCCGCATACCACAGGATCGGATTGGGTCCCGGCGCGCGCTCCAGCACCAGCAGCACGCTCACCTCCTCCACCACCGCGGCCGCAACCACGGGCACCTCGCCCGCCTCGTCGGTCACCCGGAACCCGCCATCGGCGAAGCTGGTGGCCTTGGTCCGCACGTAGCAGGGCGCGAACACCAGCGGCGGATGCGGCACATGGAAATCCACCAGCACCTGGGCGCCGCGCAGCGTGGCGCGAACCGGGTGCACCGGCTTCCAGCCCTCCGCAAGATCGATGACCTTGTGCATCACCTTGCCGAACTGTTGCCCCAGCCAGCGATAGCCGTTCGCGTCCAGGTGCCCGGCCTTCTCGGTCACCGGATAGCAAGGCCCCACCATGAACCAGTCCGGCAGCGCATAGGCGCAATCCAGCTGCGCCATCGGGATCGACATCTTCGCCTCGTCGCGCACGTAGATGCCGCCCACCTGGTGGGTGAACACCGCGGGCATCGCCTCCTGCCCGGCAACCCCTTGCAAGATCTCACGATTGAAATCGGCCTGCAGCGCCTCCGTGAGGTCGAGATAGGCCCGCCGCTCCTGGGTGCCGCCGCCGACGGAGTTGCTCTCGCCCTGCAGCCACAGCAGCGCCACGATCCCGTAGCTGCCCCCCGCCTCGCCCGCCAGGCGCTTGGCCAGCTGCGCGGCCTGGAACGGCCGCTGGAACGGCCCCTGGCCAAGCGAAAGCTGCTCGATCGCCCGCCCTCCCACGCCGGTGGAGGTCGCGACGAAGCGGCCGGGGAACCGACCGTCCCCTGGCGCAAGCTGCCGGCCGCGCCAGTAGTCGAGCGCTCCCTCCAGCACCGTCTCGCCCAGCGCGGTGCTGCCGGGCGCCAGCGCCGCCACCGCCTCCGGTGCAAGAACCTCCCCTTTGGGCGCGTTGCTCATCACCGTTGCCACCAGCGGCCGGAAGGCCGCCGTGCCGGCCACCTCGAACCGCGGCCCGCTCTCGTTGGTCCCGTGCACCGAGTCGCCGATCATCAGGCTGTCGTGGCGCTGGGTCACCGACAGCGCCGGCCAGCCCTCCCACCCGCTCGACAGCGACTGGCCATAGGCGATGACGTGATTGAAGTCCCACACCGGCCGGGCGGCTGTCCGGTTGGACTGGCTGGCGAACACGGCAGACCGCCGGCGGGCCTCGGCCGCCCGCAGCGCGATCTCGTCCATGGCATAGCCGGACGGCATGCCCGGCTCTTCGTGCTCCTGCATGCGCGGGTCCGGCCTATACGACCTGGTTCTGCAATGCCGCGTCGCCGCGCCATTGTCTGGCCAGGTTCTCCATCAGGATGTCGAGCACGTTGTCCTCGTAGCGCCGCGTCTCGCCCGCCGTGTGCGGCGTGATGAACGCATTCGGCGCATCCCACAGCGGGCTCTCGGCCGGCAGCGGCTCCTCCCAGGTCACGTCGATGCCCGCACCGGCGATCCTCCCGTCACGCAGCGCCGCCACCAGCGCTGGCTCGTCCACCACGCGCCCGCGCGCGCAGTTCACCAGATAGGCCGAGGGCTGCATCGCGGAGAGCGCCCTGGCATCGATCAGATTGGTCGTCTCCGGCGTCAATGGGCAGGTCAGGGCAACGAAGTCGGCCGCCGGCAGCAACCCGGGCAGCGCGGAAAGCGCATGCACCTCGTCTGCCGCGCCGCGCCCGCCGGCGGGGTCGCGGCGTACGCCGATCACCCGCATGTCGAACGCCTTGGCAAGCTGCGCCAGCCGCCCGCCGATCTTGCCCAGTCCCACGATCACCAGCGTCTTGCCCTGCAGCTCGTCCTCGCGCTGACCCAGGTCGCCGATCATGCCGCGCCAGTGCCGCCGCGCCTGGTTGTCCCGCGCCTCCGGCAGCCGCCGGGCCAGCGCCAGGATCAGCGACATCGCATGCTCGCTCACCGCGCGCGCGTTAACCCCGGCCGCACTCGCCAACCGGATGCCCCGCCCGCGCAGCACCTCCCGGTCGAACTGGTCGGTGCCGGCGCCGATGGACTGGATGAACCTTAGCCGCGGCGCCATCGCCGCCAACTCGTTGCGCCACAGGCCGGAGACCACCAGCACGTCGGCCTGCGCGATCCCGGCCTCCAGCCCCGCCCGGTCGCGCACCTCGAAGCTGTTGATCCCCGCCTGGCGCAGTGCGAAGCGCGCCTGCATCTGGTAGGCGACATGGGCGAAGCAGATGGTCATCCGGCCGGCTTCAGGCAGCATCTTATCCTCCTAGGTGCGCAGTCCGGCATCGCGCAGCAGCGGCAACACCGTCTCGATGAAATAGGGCAACTCGTCCTTGAAGTTCACGAAGCTCACCGTCGTGCCGGCGAACCCCGCCGCTTCCATGCGCACCATCTCGGCCGCAATGTCCTCGGGGGTGCCCACCAGTGGATAGGTCCCCGCCCCGCCGGCGAAGCGCTTGCGATGCAGCCGATACGCCTCCTCGTCATGCGAGCCGGAAAAGCTCTGCTTCGCCTTCATGTAGCGGTCCACGCTCGCCGTGTCCTGCATCGTCACCGCGTAGTGCTCGTAGTAGGCCTGCGCTTCGTCCGCGCTCGGCCTGCACACCACATGGCAGGTGGTGAACACCCCCACCTCCCGCCCCGCGGCCCGCGCGCGCGCCTTCATGTCGTCAATCTGCGCGCGGCCCTTGTCGATCTCGGTGAAGGTGGTGAACAGGAAATCCGCCGCCGCGCCGCGAAGTCCCGCCCTGGCGGCGAGAACGCCGCATTCAGCGTCACCGGCCGCGGCCGCTGCACCGGCGCCGGTCGGCCCGAGACCCCCTTCAGGGTGTAGAATCGGCCGCTGAAATCGAACGGCCCGGCCCCGGCATGGATGCGTTCCATGATCTCGAACCACTCCAGCCCCTGCGCGTAGCGGTCCTCGATCATCTCCAGGCCGAACAGCTCGAACTCCTCGGGATTCCAACCGCACACGATGTTCAGCCCCGCCCGCCCGCCACTGGCATGGTCGATCGTCGCCATCGCCTTGGCGGCGAACACCGGATGCACCATCGGCACATGCACGGTGCTGAACAGGGCGATCCGCTCGGTCACGCCCGACAATGCGGCGGCGAAGGTGAAGGTCTCGTAGCTCCATTCGCGGCTGTTCACCTCGCCGCCGAAGCCTTTCCAGCGCGCGATCGGCAGGAAGAACTCGATCCCCGCGCGGTCGGCCATCCGGGCCACCGCAACCACATCGTTCCACTGCGCCTGCCAGCGCTCCGGCACCCGGGTCAGCGTCAGCCCGCCATCCGCATTGGCGCTGAACACCCCCAGCTTGAAGCGGTTGGGGCCGCGCATCGGATGGGCGGCAATGGTCTCGCGCATGCGCAGCGTCCTCGGCGGCGGCGTGTCGCCATACCATCACCCCGGTCTCCCGCATTCAAGCCGCCCCTCCGGCGCGCTACGCTCCCCTCGCAACACGGGCGGCGCCACCCATGACCACACTCACCGTCAACGGCCTCCAGCGCGAGAGCACCTCACCCCCCACCACCCCGCTGCTCGATGTGCTGCGCAACGAGTTCGCCCTTACCGGCAGCCGCTTCGGCTGCGGCGAGGAGCAGTGCGGCGCCTGCCTGGTGCTGATCGACGGCACCCCCGCCCAGTCCTGCGGCCGGGAGATCGGCACGCTCCAGGGGCGCGCGGTCACCACCATCGAGGGCCTGCAGGAGCATCCGATCATCGCGGCCCTGATCGCCGAGCAGGCCGGCCAATGCGGCTATTGCCTCTCCGGCATGGCCGTCGCCGCCGTCGCCCTGCTGGCCCGGAACGCCCGCCCAACCCGTGCCGAGATCGCCGCCGCCCTTGATGCCCAGCTGTGCCGCTGCGGCGCCCATCCCCGTATCCTGCGCGCCGTCGAGCGCGCCGCGCGTGAGGCCGCCCGATGACCGACCGGCCCAAGAGCCTCGCCGACAATCCCCGCCTCGATCGCTGGCTGCGCTTCGCCGAGGGCCGTGTCCACGTCTCGGTCGGCAAGGTCGAGATCGGGCAGGGCATCGCCACCGCGCTGGCCCAGGTCGCCGCCGAGGAGCTGGACGTGGCGCTCGACCGCCTCGCCTGGCGCGCCGGCGACACCCAGCTCGCCCCGGACGAAGGCTCCACCTCCAGCTCGCTCTCCATCGAGGTCGGCGGCGCCTCGCTGCGCCTCGTCTGTGCCGAAACCCGCGCCCTGTTCCTGGCCGAGGCCGCCCGCCTGCTGAACGCCGCCGCCGAGGAGCTGGCGGTGGAGGATGGCGCCATCCTCCACGCCGGCGCGCCCACCGGCCACGACTACTGGTCGCTCGCCCCGCGCGTCAGCCTCACCCGCGACGCCACCGGCACCGTCGCCCCGAAGCCGCGCGCGAAGCACCGCCTCGTCGGCACCAGCACGCCGCGCCGCGACCTGCCGGAGAAGCTCGCCGGCCGCGGCTTCGTGCACGACATGGTGCTGCCCGGCATGCTGCACGCCCGCGTGCTGCGCCAGCCGCGCCCCGGCGCCACCCTGGCAGCGGTCAACGAGGCCGCGCGCGCCCGCCACGGGGCCCGGCTCGTGCGCAGCGGCGACTTCGCCGCCATCCTCGCCCCCACCGAGGCTACCCTGCGTGCGGCTGAGCGGGCCGCCGCCCCCCGCTGGGACAACGCCGACACCCCCACGCCCGCCATGGCCGAGGCCGCCTGGCTTGCCACCCAACCCGCCGACATCCGCACCCGCGGCAGCGAGTCCGCCCCATCGCCGGGCCGCACCCATGAGGCCACCTACTCCCGCCCCTACATCGCCCACGCCTCGCTCGGCCCGTCCTGCGCCGTGGCGCTGGAGCAGGCCGGCCTGCTGGAGGTCTGGACCCACGTCCAGGGCGTCTACCCCTTCCGCCTCAACGCCGCCCAGACACTGCAACGAGACCCTGAGACGATCGTCGTCCGCCACGCCCACGGCCCCGGCTGCTACGGCCACAACGGCGCCGACGACGCCGCACTCGATGCCGCCATCGTCGCCACCCTCGTCCCCGGAACCCCGGTCCGCGTGCTCTGGTCCCGTGCCGACGAATTCGCCTTCGCCCCCGCAGGGACCGCGATGCAGACCACCCTGCGCGCCGTGCTGGACAGCAACGGCCTGCCCGCCGACCTCACCGCCACGATCACCAGCGGCATCCACGTCAACCGCGCCCCGGGCCGCCTGCTGGCCTCGCGCACCCTGCCGAACGCCCAGCCCCTGCCGCCGCCGGCCGAATCATCCGACCCCTATCCCGGCGCCGGCACCCGCAACATCGTGCCGTGCTACGACATCCCCGCTTGGCGCTACGAACACCGCCTCGTCGCCGGCACCCCCATCCGCACCTCCGCCCTGCGCGGACTTGGCGCTGTCGTGAACGTCTTCGCTCTGGAATGCTTCCTCGACGAACTCGCCGACCTCGCCGGGCAGGACCCCGTCGCCTACCGCCTGCGCATGCTCTCCGACCCCCGCGCCCGCCACCTAGTCGAACGCGCCGCCGCGCTGTCGAACTGGTCCGCCCGCGGCCCGTCTGGCACTGGCACCGGCCTCGGCCTCGGCTTTGCCCGCTACAAGAACCGCAGCGGCTATGCCTGTGTGGTCGCGCAGGTGGAGGCCGACACCGAGATCCGCCTGCGCCACATCTGGTGTACCGCCGATGCGGGCCTCGCCATCAATCCCGATGGCGTGCGCGCCCAGTTGGAAGGCGGCATCATCCAGGCCGCCAGCATGGCGCTCAAGGAACAGCTGCGAATCGACGAAACCGGCACCGCCACGCGAAGCTGGGCCGACTACCCCATCCTGCGCTTCTCGGAGATCCCGCCGATCGACATCGAGCTGGCCGACACGGCCGACGAGCCGCCGCTCGGCATGGGCGAATGCACCATGGGTCCGACGGCGGCCGCTATCGCCAACGCCGCCGCCCACGCCCTCGGCCTGCGTCTGCGCGACATGCCGCTGACGCGCGACCGCATTGTCGCGGTGGCTTCCTAGCCCAGCACGATATCCCGCTCGGCCAGCAGTGCCCCGGCCTCAATCCGCTCGGCCGCCACAAGGCGCAGCAGCACGGCCTCCCGCCCCTGCTCGTTGAGCCCGTTGAACAGGAAGTCGCGCGCGTTCCCGGGGTCGCCGGCCACATAGAACTGCGTCACCAGCGCCTCGCGGGCCCCGGGGCGCAGCACCGCGACATGGATGTGCGGCGTGCGTCCGGTGTAGGCGACGGGCCGGATGGTCCGGAAGGCATAGGCACCATCGGCGTCGGCCTGCACCCGCCCGCGCCCCTGGAAACCCGGGTCCCGCCCATCCGCGCGGTCACGCGGATGCCGGTAGCGGCCGAAGGCATCGCATTGCCAGATCTCCACCACCGCACCGGCCACCGGCCGCCCAGCGGCATCCAGCATCCGCCCGCGCAAATGGGTCACCACGCCCTGCGCCTGCGCCGCCGCGCCCGTCACCCGCACCAGGTCGCCATCCGCATCGCCGGACCAGTCCACCGGATAGAACGGCCCCGTGGTCTGCCGTGGGGTCGGAGTCGTCGCACCTTGCCCCCGCGCCACACCCACGGGCACTGCAACTGCCGCAGCTCCGGCCAGCACGGCGCGCCGTGAAACGATCGGCGTATGGATCAGGGTCATCGGAACCTCCCGGCTGCACCCCGGGGATATGTGGGCCCGCTCCTCTCGCCGCCAGGGTGCGCCGCGTCAGTTCCGCCAGGGTCGCATGTCGGGATACCCGCTCACCGCCCAGGCCCCATCCACCAGCAGCGATGCGCCGGAGACGTAGCTCGCGTCGTCGCTCGCCAGGAACAGCGCCGGTGCCGCGATCTCCTCCGGCTGCGCCGCACGTCCTTGCGGAATGCGCTGCATGAAGGCGTCATGGATGTCCGGGTTGTCGAACAGCCGCTTCGTCAGCGGTGTCTGCACCAGGCCCGGCAGGATCGCATTCACCCGGATGCCGCCCGGCGTCAGCTCCAGCGCGCCGTTCTTCGTCAGCATCTCCACCCCCGCCTTGGCCGCGGAATAGGCCGCGCCAGCGTGCATCGGCACGTGCGCGTTGAGGGAGGCGATGTTCACCATCGCCCCGCGCCCCTGCCTCAGCATCGCCTGCGCCGCGTGCTTCATCGCGAACATTACGCCTTTCAGGCACAGATCCACGGTGAAGTCCCAATCAGCCTCCACCATCCGCGCGATATAGCCATGGCGGTTGGCGCCGGCGACATGGAAGCTCGCATCCACGGTGCCGAACCGCTCCAGGGCCACGGAGAAAAGTGCCGCCACGTCTTCCTCGCGCGTCACGTCCCCCACCATCGCAACCCCGCCGCCGCCCAGCTCCGCCGTCAGCGCCGCCACCCGCTCCGGGTTGATGTCGTTGGCCACTACCCGGCCGCCCTCGGCCAGGAACCGGCGCGCGATCGCCAGCCCGATCCCCGAAGCCCCGCCCGTAATCACCGCCGTCCTGTTGGCGAATCGCCCCTGCATCGTCTGCTCCTCCCCCTTCGGTTCCCGGCAGAGTGGAGCGCCGCCGCCTAGCGGTCCAGCGCCTGGCGCACCGACACGAGCAGGTTCTCGATGTCCGGGCCACGCAACCGCACCCAACTGTCCCAGTAGGACGGCAGCTTCGTCGTGCCGTCCTGCAACTCCTCCCGGCTGACCTGGGTCGCCTTGAGCCCCTCGCCGCCCAACTGGCGCAGCAGCTGCGCTTCCTCCTGGTCCTGCGCCGCCGCCATCCAGGTGGCCGCCTCGGCCGCCGTTGCCCGCAGGATCGCCTCGACCCCATCCGGAAGGCGCTGCATCGCCTCCTGGTTCGCCACGATCACAGCATCGTTGTAGTTGGGCCCGCCCAGATAGGCGTGCTTCAGCAAGGGCCGCCAGGCCCGCGCCACGAACGCCGCCGTTGCGAAAGCCCCGTCCAGCTTGCCCGCCTGCAGCGCCTCGCCCGCCTCCACCGTGGACGTGATCACATGCACCCCGCCGTAGTGGCGCACGAACTCTGCCTGCTCCATCGATTGCACGCGCACCTTCTGCCGCGCGATGTCGATGAAACCGCCCGCCTTCTGCCGCGACCAGAACACCTGCATCGCGGTTCGATAATGGGCCAGCAGCACCATACCGCGCCGCTCCAGCTCCGTCGCCAGCACCGGCCGCACCAACGCTGCAACCTTGTTCCACTCCTCCCCGGAGGTCGCCAGTAACGGAAGCCGCATCAGCGAGCCCGCCCCCACCGTGGCGGCGTAGCCACCATCGTCGCCCAGCTCCACCCGGCCGCTTCCCACGCCCTCAAGCACATGGCTGGCATCGATCGGCAGGAATCCGGCCGTCCGGACATTGATCAGCAGCCCGCCACGGGTCCTGTCGCGCACCTGGTCCGAGAAGCGTTGCAGGCCACGCACCACGGCGCTGGCCGGAGCCACCTGCTGCGTGAACAGCGTCCAGGTCACCGCCGCCTGGGCGCTCCGCCCCAGGAAAGGCAGTGCCAACGCCGCTGCCGCACCCGTACGCAATAGGCGCCGCCGCCGCAGCGGGGCGGGCGAGGTTTCGGCAACGGGCCAGGGTCGGGCAGGGGGCATGGCGGGTCTCACTTGGGTAGGTATATCGCAAAGCCACTCCCTGCGGGTAAACTGCCGCCGACGCGACGGCACCGAGGATGACACGCCCCATGAAGCAGATTGGCCACTACCTGAGCGGGCGCATTGTCCCCGGCACCGGCGCCACCGCGCCGGTCTACAATCCCGCCACCGGCGAGGTCAGCGGCCAGGTCGCCATGGGCGGCGCCGCCGAGGTCAATGCCGCCGTTGCCGCCGCCGCCGCGGCTTGGCCTGCCTGGGCTGCCACGCCCCCGCTGCGCCGGGCTCGCGTGATGTTCAACTTCAAGCAACTGCTCGAAGCCAACACCAAGAAGATGGCCGCCCTCATCACCGCCGAACATGGCAAGGTGCTGAGCGACGCCGAGGGCGAGATCCAGCGCGGCGTTGAGGTTGTCGAGTTCGCCTGCGGGATCCCGCACCTGCTGAAGGGCGAATACACCGAGGCCGTCGCCACCGGCATCGACGCCTGGTCGGTGCGCCAGCCGCTCGGCGTGGTCGCCGGCATCACCCCCTTCAACTTCCCGTGCATGGTGCCGCTGTGGATGATCCCGGTGGCGCTGGCCACCGGCAACTGCTTCATCCTCAAGCCCTCGGAAAAGGACCCCTCCGCGGCGCTGCTGCTGGCGGAACTGCTCACCGAGGCCGGGCTGCCCCCCGGCGTCTTCGCCGTCGTCCAGGGCGGGCGCGACGCGGTGGAATCCATCCTGAACCACGACGGCATCCACGCCATCAGCTTCGTCGGCTCCACCCCGATCGCCGAACTCGTCTACCGCACCGGCACGTCCAGCGGTAAGCGCGTCCAGGCCCTTGGCGGCGCCAAGAACCACCTCGTCGTCATGCCCGATGCCGATCTCGACCAGGCGGTCGACGCGCTGATGGGCTCGGCCTACGGCTCCGCCGGCGAGCGCTGCATGGCGGTCTCGGTGGCCGTCGCGGTCGGTGATGTTGGCGACAAGCTGATCGCCAAGCTGGCACCCCGCGTGCGTGCGCTCAAGGTCGGCCCCGGCACCGACAAGGACGCCGAGATGGGCCCGCTCGTCACCCTCGAACATCGCAACAAGGTCAGTGGCTACGTCGACCAGGGCGTGAAGGAGGGTGCGAACCTCGTCGTCGATGGCCGCGGCCTGTCGCTCCAGGGCTACGAGAAGGGCTTCTTCATCGGCGGCTCGCTGTTCGACAACGTCACCCCGGACATGACGATCTACAAGGACGAGATCTTCGGTCCTGTCCTCGGCGTGGTGCGCACCAAGGACCTCGGCGGCGCCGTGGACCTCATCAATGCCCACCGCTTCGGCAACGGCACTGCCCTGTTCACCGCCGATGGCGGCGCCGCGCGCGCCTTCGCCAACTCGATCAAGATCGGCATGGTCGGCATCAACGTGCCCATCCCTGTGCCGGCCGCCTTCCACAGTTTCGGCGGCTGGAAGGCCTCGATGTTCGGCGACCACCACATGCACGGCCCCGAGGGCGTGCGCTTCTACACCCGCTACAAGGCCGTCACCCAGCGCTGGCCCGCCTCCATCCGCGCCGGCGCCGAGTTCACCATGCCGCAGATCGGGCGGTAGGCGAGCCGTCCGTCAGCCGATGAGGGCCGGGCTCCGCAAGGGGCCCGGCCCTTTCGCGTCACCCCATCGCATCCACGCCCGTCGGCGTGATCTCGAAGATCACCCGGATCTCACCCTCCTTGCGGAATGGGTAGCTGTCCTTCCCAAGATACTTCTTCGCCAACGCATCGATATGCGCGTCCCCACCTTCTTCGGTCGCGCGCGTCACCGTCCCGCGGACCTGGATGTAGCGATAGGCGTTGTCGGGATCGAGGATCGAAAGCGCCACCCGCGCGCCCTCCACCATGTTGCGGGTCTTCACCCGCCCGCGCGCCGAGTTCACGCGCACCTTCCCTTCGATCACGTCGAACCAAACAGGCGTCACCTGCGGCGCCCCGTTCGGCGACACCGTCGCCAGGTGCGCAAAGGCGCGTGGATTGATCATCAGGTCCGCAAAGGCGCCAGGGATCTCGGCCATTGCTCTCTCTCCTCATTCGTTCCCCTGGAGGTTGGCCCGTGTCCGACCGTGGTCAAGCCGGCCGCTCATTCCTCGGCATGCCCCGGCGCATAGGCGCCACCGCGCCCGGCTGGTATAGGCCATGCAGCAGCAGCGGGGGTGGGCCCATGGCAGAGCTCTATTTCGAGGATCTCTCGCTCGGCCTCACATGGCGCTCCGGCCCTGTCATGGTATCCCAGGCCGACATCATCGCCTTCGCGCAGTCCTTCGATCCCCAGCCTTTCCACACCGATCCGGAGGCCGCCGCCGCCCACCGCCTGTTTCGAGGCCTCGCCGCCAGCGGCTGGCACACGGCGGCTCTTTCGATGCGCCTCTTTGCCACCGGCGAAACCCGCCCCATCGGCGGCATCATCGGCAACGGTATCGACGAGCTGCGCTGGCCCCGTCCCGTCCGCCCCGGCGACGCGTTGACCCTGACCTGCGAAGTAGTGGAAGTGCGCGCGCCGGAGCCGGGCAAGTCCGTCGGATGGGCCCGCATCCGCAACACCACCACGAACCAGAATGGCGAGGTCGTGCAGTCGCTCGTCGTCACCCTCTCCATCCCCCGCCGCGCCAAGGGCTGAACGCAGGAATGCTCACCGCATGAACACCACAACCCGGCCCGGTCCGGCCTACACCCATGCCGCCCCCGAGCCCGGGACCCTGCAGGAACTTGCCCCCGGCATCCTCTGGCTGCGCCTGGCCCTCCCCTTCGCCCTGAACCACGTCAACATCCACATCATTGACGATGGCACCGGCTGGACCGTGATCGACACCGGAGTCGCCAACGACCAGACCCGCGCGGTGTGGGAACAGATGCTCGCCGGCCCACTCGCCGGCCGCCCGGTCAACCGCCTGATCGTCACGCATTTCCATCCCGACCATGTCGGCCTTGGCGGGTGGTTGTCGGAGAAATGCGGCGTCGGCGTCACGATGAGCCAGACGGAATTCCTCCGTTCCCGCCTTGCCCGTGGCGCCGGCGGCACCGATTCCGCCCCCCATCGGGCTTTCTACCGCGGCCACGGCCTCAACGAGGAGGAGGTCCATGCCGTGACCGTGCGCGGCAACTCGTACCAGCGCCTCACCGTCGATCTTCCCCTCAGCTACACCCGCGTGCGCGCGGGCGATGTCCTCGATCTCGGTGGCCGACGCTTCGAGGTCCTCACCGGTGCCGGCCACGCCTATGAGCAGGTCATGCTGCTGAACCGCGCGGAGGGCATCTTCCTGCCGACCGACCAAGTGATCGGGCACATCTCCCCCAATGTCGGCGTCGACGCCATCGAGCCCCACGCCGATGCACTGGCGGAGTTCCTCGCCTCCCTGCGCCAGATCCGCGCTACGGTGCCGGAGGAAGTCCTCACCGCCCCCACCCATGGCCGCCCCTTCCATGGCCTGCACGATCGGATCGATACCCTGATCGACCACCACCGCGAGCGCTGCGACCTCGTGGCCAAGGCCATCGTCGCAGGCGCCACCACCACCGCCGGCATCATGCCCAGCCTGTTCAACCGCAAGCTCGACCCGCACCAGATGGGCTTCGCCTTCGGCGAGGCCCTGGCCCATGTGAACCACATGCTCGCCAACGGCGAATTGCGCGGCGAGACGGACCGGGAGGGCGTGCTCCGCCTGCGCCTGGCATGAGCGAGACCACCGGCCGCCTGCGCCACAACGGCAACGACCTCGCCTGGGCCCATCTGCCGGGCAAAGGCCCGACCATCGTGTTCCTCCCCGGGTTCAAGTCCGACATGGAGGGCAGCAAGGCCACCCATCTCCGCGACTGGGCGGCGGGGCAGGGCAGGGCGATGCTCCGCCTCGACTATGCCGGCCATGGCAGCAGCACCGGCGCCTTCGAGGACGGCACGATCGGGTCGTGGACGCAGGATGCACGCGCCGTGATCCAGGCCCGCACGAGCGGCCCGTTGCTGCTGGTTGGCTCCTCGATGGGGGGGTGGATCGGCCTCCTGCTTGCCCGCGCCCTGCCAAGCAGCGTCGCTGCCCTAGTCGGGATCGCTGCAGCACCGGACTTCACCGAGACGTTGCTCTGGGAAGGCCTCTCGCCAGCCGAGCGCGCCGCTCTCGAATCACAGGGCCATGTCGAGCGTCCCAGCCTCTATGGCGAACAGCCGTACCGTTTCACCCGCGCCTTGATCGAGGATGGCCGCAAGCAGTCCCTCCTCGGTGCCCCGATCCCGGTCCGCTGCCCCGTTCGCCTTCTCCAGGGCCAGCAAGACCCCGACGTCCCCTGGCCCACCGCCCTGCGCATCGCCGAGCAACTGGAAGGCAACGACGTCGAGATCACCCTGATCAAGGATGGCGACCACCGCCTCTCCCGCCCTCAGGATCTCGCCCTGCTCACCCGGTCGGTGGCGGCGCTTCTCGCCTAGCCGCCAGCGGCCAGTATGGCCCGCAGACCGTCACGATAGCTCGGATATCGCCAGCGGTAGCCAAGCATCTCCTGCGTCCTCGCACTGGAAACCCTGCGGTTCTCCGCCCAGAAGCTGCGCGCCATCTCGCTCATCCCCGCCAGCGCCTTCTCGAATGGCACCTCCGGCGGCGATGCCACCTCCAGCAGCCGCGCCGCCTCCGCGACCACCTCGGTATTCTCCGCCGGCACATCATCGGCCAGATGCAGCACCCGCACCCCCGCCGGCAGGTCCTGCATCGCTGCCGCCAGCACAGCGCCGGCGATATCGGCCAGGTGTATCCGCCCGAACGCATGGCCGGGCTTCACCACCCGCCGTGCCCGGCCCGCCCTCACCTCGTCCAGCGCCGAGCGACCGGGCCCATAGATCCCGGCCACCCGGAACAGATCCACCGCCACCCGGTCGGCCAACCCGGCCCATGCCTCCTCAGCCGCTACCCGGCGACGCGAGCGGTCCTGCCCCGGAGCGACGGCACTCGCCTCATCCACCCAGGCCCCACCACGGTCGCCATACACCCCGGTGGTCGAAAGGTAGCCTACCCACCGCAGTGAGCGGCTGTCGGCAAGCTCGGTGCCATAGGCGCGCAACACCGGATCCCCCGCCTGATCAGGCGGGGCGGTCGCCAGCACATGCGTCACCCCCTCCGGCAGTGTCGCCCCGAAGGCAAGCATGCCGACGCCAGGGGGCGCAGCAGCCCGGCCAGGCTCCCGGCTGGTCGCCGAGACCCGCGCCCCTCGCGCCAAGGCCTGCCGCGCGACCTCGGCACCGCTGTAGCCCAGCCCGAAGATCACCAGATGCACGTCGCTCTCCTTTCCCATTCCTGCCGTTTGCCGCGCGCCGCATGCCCCGACTAGAGTGGGGGCGTCATGTATTCCCGTCACCTCCTGATCGCTGCTGCCCTGCTCCTGGCCGCGGCCAGCGGCGGCTGGTTCCTGCTGAACGACACCACCATCGAGGCGGTCGAGTCCGTTGCGCCCTTGCCGGTACCGCCCGTTCCGCCCCGTATCGCGACCGGCCTTGAATATGAACGCTGCCTCGGCCTCCTCACCTCCGAGCCGGAGAGCGCCGCCGCCTTTGCCCGCGCCTGGGGCGAACGGGGCGGCGGCGAGCCCGCCCAGCACTGCCTTGCCCTCTCTCGCATCGCCCTCGGCGAACCGGCACCCGCCGCTGACCAGCTGGAGCGTCTCGCCGGTGCCAGCGCCTCACCCCCTGCCACCCGGGCGGCGTTGCTGGAGCAGGCCACCCAGGCGTGGCTCATGGCCGGCAATCCCACCCGCGCCCGCATGGCTGCCACCTATGCGTTGGCACTTACCCCGGACGATCCCGCATTGTTGATCGAGCGTGCGACCGCCTCTGCCCAGCTGGAGCAGCATGGGGACGCGGTGGCTGATCTCGCCCAAGCCCTGCGGCTCGATCCGCGCCGCGCCGATGCCCTTGCCCTGCGCGCTGCCTCGCTCCGCCAGCTTGACCGGATTGCCGAAGCCCGGGCCGACATCGAAGCGGCCCTCTCGCTCGACCCTGACAATCCCGAAGCCCTGCTGGAACGCGGTATCCTGCGCCAGCGCACGCGCGACGATGCCGGCGCCCGTGCGGATTGGGACCGTGTCATTGCCCTCGCACCGGATACCGCCACGGCAGACCTTGCCCGCCAGAACCTCGCGCTTCTGGAAGCGGGCCCCAGCCGCTGAGCCGAGAGCCCGCCTCTATCGGATCGCTCCCATGATTTCCGCCAGTACCGCCCGCAACTCCGCCGCCGCTACCGATCGCGGCGACGTCTCCGTCACGCCCAGCCCCTTGGCAAAAGCGCCTGCAAAGCCCACCCGATTGCCCAGCACCGCCTCCAGCCGTGGCAGATCCTGCCGTGCGATCTCTGCCTCCACAGCCGCGCGCAGGCTACCGCTGGCCGGCGCCCGGTTGAGAACCAGCCGGAACGGCCGCTTTTCGTCGCGCGCGAGCTTCAACGTTCCTTCCGTTGCCCACAGGTCCGGCGGACTGGGTTGCACTGGAACCAGCACGAGGTCCGCCGCTCGAATCGCCGCCTGGGCGTCGCTTTCCACATGCGGCGGACTGTCGACGATCAGCACGTCATGGGCCCGCCGCATCCTGTCGATCTCGGCCGCGAGCCTCCAGCCCGAAAGATCCGACAGCGCGATCAGCGGCACGCCCTTCTGCCCTGCCCGAAGCCCATGCCACCGCGCCAGGCTCCGCTGCGGGTCGATATCGAGAACCGCCACGCGCGCATGCTCTGCCAGCGCTGCCGCGAGGTTGGCGGCGAGTGTCGTCTTGCCTGCCCCACCCTTCTGCTGAGCCACCGTGATCACCACCGACATCGCACTCGCTCCGCCTGTTCGGGGTCACTCTACCCCATGCGCGTATCCGCACGCCCCGCCATACTGACCCCGACTGACTGGAGGCTGCGATGGAAGATCTCCTTTCCCCTGCCGAGATGGCTCAGGCCGATGCCCACGCAGTCTCCTCGGGCACACCGGTCGAGGTGTTGATGGAGCGTGCCGGCTGGGCCGTCGCCAATGCCATCCGCGCCCGCTACCGCCCCTGCCGGGTACTCGTCGCCTGCGGTCCCGGAAACAATGGCGGCGACGGCTACGTCGCTGCTCGCCTGCTTGCCCGCGAAGGTTGGCCGGTCGCCATTGCCCCCCTCGCACTCCCACGCGGCGACGCCGCGGCGGCCGCAGCGCGCTGGCACGGTCCCGTTGTCCCCTTCGCTGCCGAGCGGGCTGCCCAGGCCGACCTCGTGGTCGATGCCCTGTTCGGCGCTGGCTTGACGCGTTCGATCGGCCCTGAGGTCACTACCCTCCTGGCCGCAGCGCCCCGCATTGCCGCCATCGACGTTCCCAGTGGGCTGGATGGCACCACCGGCCAGCCCCGCGGCGAGGTCTCCCCGGCCGAACTCACCGTCACCTTTCATCGCCGCAAGCCAGGTCATCTTCTCCTTCCGGGTCGCACCCTGTGCGGCGAACTGGTCCTTGCCGATATCGGCATTCCCGCCGGTGTTCCAGCCTCGCGCACCTGGCGCAACACCCCGGCCCTCTGGGTGCGACCCCACCCAGACGTGGGCGATCACAAATTCTCGCGTGGCCACGTCACCATCCTCGGCGGCGCCAGCATGACCGGCGCCGCGCGCCTCGCGTCCGCCGCCGCCCGGCGCATCGGTGCGGGCATGCTCACAATCGCCGCTCCAGCAGATGCCGCCGCCATCTACCGTAATGGCGAACCCGGCGTGATCGTCGACACTGCGCCTCTGGCATCCCTCCTTGCCGACCCCCGTCGCACGGTCTGGGTCGCAGGCCCTGGGTTGGGCATCGAGGCCGCCCGAATCGCCATACCGATGCTTCTGGCAGCCGGTCGTCAGACTGTCGTCGATGCCGATGCCCTGACTGCCTTTGCCGGCACCCCCGAGGCCCTCCGCGGCGCCACAGTCCTCACACCCCATGCCGGGGAGTTCGCCCGCGTCTTCGGCCACCCCGGCGAAGACCGCCTCACCGCCGCCCGCGAGGCTGCCCGCCGCACCGGCGCCGTTGTCCTGCTGAAGGGGGCCGACACCGTCATCGCGGCCCCGGATGGCCGTGCGGCCATCAACGACAACGCGCCGCCCTACCTCGCCACCGCTGGCGCGGGCGACGTGCTTGCCGGCCTCATCGCGGGCCTCCTGGCCCAGGGCATGCCACCATGGGATGCCGCCTGCGCCGCCGCCTGGCTCCATGGCGAGGCCGCCAATCGGGCTGGGCCCTTTCTCATCGCCGAGGATCTCGTCGCCGCCCTGGCCCCTCAAAAATAGCTTCTTTGGATCGCGCAACCGCCGGGCGCTATCGTCCGCTCCGGACCCCAAGGAGGACCCATGGCCGACCTTGCCACACCCGGTCTCCTCGACCGCGCGATCCGTCGCATCACCGATGCATGGCGCGATATGGCGGCGGCCGTCGCGCCTGCAGAAGACGAGAGCATCCCCGCGCAGATGCGCGCCTGCCTTGCCGCCCGCGGCGGCGAGGTCAGCGCCCGCAACCGTGCCGCCAAGCTCGGCGAGGCCTATCTCGCCGCCGATGCCGCCGGCCGCCTGGCCTTCCTGCGCGACCTCGCCAGTTTCGAGGCCGACCCCGAGGCGATCGCCCAGGCCGCCGCCCGCCTCGCCGAGGCAGTCGAGGACGCTTCGGCGCGATACGCGGCCACCGCCGCCCTGCGCCGCGCCCTTGAGCCGCCACGTCTGCGCCTGCTGACCCAGTTCACCACCATCCCCGATGGCGTGAAGTTCCTGGTCGATCTGCGGGCCGAACTCCTCGCCTTGCGCGACACCGATGCCGCGATGGCGGGTCTGGAGGCGGACCTGCGCACCCTGCTCGCCGCCTGGTTTGACATCGGCTTCCTCGACCTCCAGCGCATCGACTGGAACGCACCGGCTTCGCTGCTGGAGAAGCTGGTCGGCTATGAGGCGGTGCATGAGATCCGCGGCTGGCGCGACCTCAAGAACCGCCTCGACTCCGATCGCCGCTGCTACGCCTTCTTCCACCCCCGCATGCCGCAGGAGCCGCTGATCTTCGTCGAGGTCGCGCTCGTCCAGGGGCTCGCCGGTTCGGTCCAAACCCTGCTGGACCAGAAGGCCCCGGTGCTCGACCCGCGCGAGGCGGATACCGCCATCTTCTACTCGATCAGCAACTGCCAGCGCGGCCTCGCCGGCATCAGCTTCGGCAACTTCCTCATCAAGCGCGTTGTCGAGGTGCTGAGTACAGAGTTCCGCAACCTGCGGACTTTCGCCACCCTCTCGCCGGTCCCTGGGTTCCGCCGCTGGCTGGAAAGGGCGCTGGCGGTCAATCCTGTCGACCTGCTCCGCGAAGGCGAAGCCGCAATGCTGCATGCCGCCGTGCCGGATGCCGCCTCGGCCCCTGCCGCGCTGGCCTCGCTCCTGGCGCGCCGCGGCTGGGTCCGCGATCCTGACACCACGAAACTGCTGGAGCCGGTGTTGCTCCGCCTCGCGGCGCACTATCTTCTGAACGAGGGGCGTGGAAGGCGCGCGGCCGATCCGGTCGCCCACTTCCACCTCTCCAACGGCGCGCGCATAGAGCGGCTCTGCCCGCTCGCCGACATCTCCGACAAGGGGGTGAGGGAATCGGCGTCGTTGATGGTGAACTACCTGTACGATCCCGCCCGGATCGAACAGCATCATGAGGACTACGCCGGCGAAGGCCGTCGGAACGCCGCCCAGGCGATCCGGCGTCTGCTGAAGCCCTGAAGGGGGAGGAAGAGGATGAACGAGATTCCGATGCGGGTGGTCCCGCCGCCCCCTGTCGACGCCGATCCTCGCCGCGTCGCCTTGTTGCACCAGATCGAGCGGAAGCTGCTTTGGCTCTCCTCCTGGATGATCCACAACGCCAACCACATCCGCCCGAACCGCGATGGGCTCAAGGTTGGTGGCCACCAGGCCAGTTGTGCCTCCTGCATCTCGATCCTGACCGCCCTCTACTTCTCCATCCTCCGGCCGCAGGACCGCGTGGCGGTAAAGCCGCATGCCGGCCCTGTATTCCACGCCATCAACTACCTGCTCGGCCGCCAGACCCAGGAGAAGCTGGCAGGCCTGCGCCAGATGGGCGGCACCCAGTCCTACCCCTCGCGCACCAAGGACGGACCCGAGGTCGATTTCTCCACCGGGTCCGTGGGTCTTGGCGTCGCGCTCACCAGCTTCTCGTCCCTCGTCCAGGACTACGTGCGCCTTCACAAACTCTCGCCCGAGGGCCTGCCTGCCGGCCGCCACATCGCTATCGCCGGCGATGCCGAACTGGACGAGGGCAATATCTATGAGGCTCTGCTTGAAGGCTGGAAGCACGACATCCGCAATGTCTGGTGGATCATCGACTACAATCGCCAATCCCTTGATTCCGTGGTCCCCGACCGCCTTTTCGGCCGCATCGAGGGACTGTTCCGCGACATGGGCTGGAATGTCGTCACCCTGAAATACGGCCGCAAGCTCCAGGCCGCCTTCGCCCGTGAGGGCGGCGAGGCGCTGCGCCGCTTCATCGACGACTGCCCTAACTCGCTCTACTCCGCCCTCACCTTCCAGGGTGGTGCGGCATGGCGACAGGCCCTCCTCGCCGACCTCAGCCGCGACGAGGGCGTGCGCGCCATCATCGACCCGATGACCGATGCCGAACTCGCCGACCTCATGACCAACCTCGGCGGCCACGACATCGAAACGCTGATCGAGGCGATGCGCGCTGCCGACGCCGAGGGCGACCAGCCCACCTGCTTCATTGCCTACACCATCAAGGGCATGGGCCTGCCCTTCGCCGGACACAAGGACAACCATTCGGGCCTGATGACCAAGGACCAGATGGAAGGCTTCCGTGCCGCCATGCGCATCCGCGATGGCCATGAATGGGACCCGTTCGAAGGGCTGGATGCCAGCGCGGGCGAACTCGCGGCCTTCGTCGCCGCTGTCCCATTCGCCTCCAAGCTCACGCCAGGCGGTCGCAGCCTGTCCTCGCCCACGATCCATGTTCCCGCTGAACTGCCGATGCCTCGCGTCGCGGGGCGCAAGGCCAGCACTCAGGCCGGCTTCGGCGACATCCTGGCTGAGATAGGCCGCGGCGCGGGCGACCTGAAGGACCTCGCGGCCCGCATCGTCACCACGTCGCCCGACGTCACCGTCTCCACCAATCTCGGCCCCTGGGTGAACCGCCGCGGCGTCTTCGACCGTCACACCCGCAACGACGTCTTCCGCGACGCCAAGGTCGCCTCCGCCCAGCGCTGGGGCATGACCCCCTCGGGCCAGCATATCGAGCTGGGGATCGCCGAGCAGAACCTTTTCCTCGTCCTCGCCGCGGCCGGACTGGCCGACCGCCTGCATGGGGCCCGCCTCCTGCCGATCGGCACGGTCTACGATCCCTTCGTCAATCGCGGCCTCGATGCGCTGATCTATGCCTGCTACCAGGACGCCCGCTTCCTGCTGGTCTCCACCCCATCCGGTCTCACCCTGGCGCCGGAGGGGGGACAGCACCAAAGCATCAACACCCCGCTCATCGGCATGGCGCAGGACCGCCTGGCAAGCTTTGAGCCGGCCTATGTCGACGAACTCGCCATCCTGCTGCGTCACGCCTTCGAACACATGCAGAAGCCCGACGGCTCGGCCGTCTGGCTCCGCCTCTCCACCCGTGGGCTTGAGCAGAAGCCGCGCACGCTTGATCCTGCCGCGGTCATCGCCGGCGCCCACTGGATCGTCCCGCCCTCCCCCGGCGCCCGCATAGCGCTCGCCTACCAGGGCCCCGTCGCGCCAGAGGCCGAGGCTGCCTTTGCCGAACTCGCCGAGGAAACCCCCGGCGCGGGTCTCCTCGCCATCACCAGCCCCGACCGCCTGCATGCCGGCTGGACCGAGGCTGCGCGCGCCCGACGGGCTGGCGATCGTGCCGCCCGATCGCATATAGAGCGCATCCTCGCGCCGCTTGCACCTGATGCCGCCTTGGTGACCATCCTCGATGGCCACCCTGCCGCCCATTCCTGGCTCGGCGCCGTCCGAGGCCAGCGCGTCGTGCCGCTCGGTCCCGAGCATTTCGGCGAAAGCGCCGACATCCCCGACCTCTACCGCAAGCACCGTATGGACACGGATGCCATCCTGGATGCCTGCGCCCAGGCTCTGCTAGGGTCCTAGCCTCTATGGCCACGAACGAAGGTACCATGCTGGCCCTTCGCAAGACTGCCCCGCATCCCGGCGTTGAACTCGTGCGCACGCCGCTTCCTCCCGGCCCAGGTCGCAGTGAGGTCATCATCGAAGTTGCAGCAGCCGGGATTTGCGGCAGTGACCTGCACATCGATGAATGGACCCCGTCCTACGCCTTTCTCACCCCGTGCCTGCCGGTCACGCTTGGCCATGAGTTCGCCGGCCGGATCAGCGCTGTAGGCCAGGGCGTGGAGGGCTGGAGGATTGGGGATGCAGTGACGGTGAAGCCGTCCGCTCCCTGCGGCACGTGCGCTGCCTGCCTGGACAGCAGGCCGGACGACTGCACCAACCGCCGGGCCGTCGGCCTGCACCAGGACGGCGCCTTCGCACCCTACGTGACCTGTCCCACCAGCCAACTCCTGGCGCTGCCCCCGGGAATTGATCCTACGCTCGGCGCGCTTGCAGAGCCGCTTTCCATCTCCGCGGCTGCCATCCGCAACGGAGAGGTGCGCCGCGGCCAACGCGTCGTCGTCTTCGGCCCAGGCACCATTGGCCAGGGCTGTGCTCTCCTCGCCCGACGGGCCGGCGCGGAGGTCACCGTAATCGGCCTCAACGATGCCGCCCGCTTCGCCACCCTGCGAAGCATGGGCTTCGACCGTCTGATCGACCTGGCAGACGATCCTGCCGCCCTCAAGTCCACCAACCCCTATGATGTCGCCATCGAGGCCGCTGGAGCCCCCGCCGCCGTCAACCTCGCCATCTCCGCCTTGCGGCTGCGTGGAACCATGGTCGCTGTCGGCATCCATGCGAAGGATGTCCCCATGGACCTCACCCAACTCACCCGCCGCCAGCTTCGCCTGGTCGGGTCCGCCCGAGGCACTCACGACATCTGGCTGGAGACCATAGCCGCTTTGGGGGAGACCCCCGATCTCTTCGCGAAGATGGTCACCCATCGACTCCCGCTCACCCAGGCGTTGGAGGGCTTTGCCGCTGGGCACCGGCGGGAGGCGTCGAAGGTGCTTTTGCTGCCGGGCGCGTCGGCGTAGCTATCTCCCGCCACGGCACATGAAGCGGGCTGCCAGGGGCCCCCTGGCAGCCCGTCATTTTCGCCAATGCGGGAAATGCGAACCCTGACGGCCTACCGCACCACTGTGATCTGCTCGCGCCGCAGCTGCACGGCCAACTCGTCCACGGCCTTGCCAACGCGATCGATCATATCGCGTATATCGGCCTCGGTGATGATCAGGGGCGGGCTGAAGGCCAGCGCGTCGCCGGGCAGCCCGCGGCTGATCACCCCGTTTGCCTCCGCCAGTTTGGCAGCCCGTGCGCCGATCTTGAACGACGGATCGAAGTTCTTCCTGGTCGCCTTGTCGGCCACGAGTTCCACAGCAGCCACCAGGCCCACGCCGCGAACCTCGCCGACCAGCTCGTGCCCTTCGAACCGCTCGCGCAGCGCCTGCTGCATCACCGGTCCCACGGTACGGACGTTCTCTCCGATCTTCATCTCGTCGTAGATCTTCAACGTCTCCACAGCCACCGCGGCCGGCACGGGATGACCGGAATAGGTATAGCCATGCCCGAACGTCCCAATCGCGTGGCTCTCGTCCGCAAGTGCCCGGAAGATCCGGTCGTTCACCATCACCGCCGAAATGGGCAGGTAGCTGGAAGAGATGGCCTTCGCGCAGGTCAGGATGTCCGGCTTCACGTCGAGCGTGCCGCAGCCCCAGTAATTTCCAGTCCGCCAGAAGCCGGTGATCACCTCGTCGGCCACCAGCAGCACGTCGTATTTGCGGAGCACCGCCTGGATCTTCTCAAAGTAGCCGGCCGGCGGCACGATCACGCCGCCCGCGCCCATGACCGGCTCGGCCCACATCGCCGCCACCGTATCAGGGCCTTCCTTCAGGATCAGCTTCTCCAACTCATCCGCACACCGCGTGGCGAACTCTTCCTCGCTCTCCCCTTCCAGTCCGCCGTGGTAGTAGTGCGGGGTCATCGTATGGACGAACCGGTCCAGCGGCACGTCGAAGCTGCGGTGGTTCGCCGGCAGCCCGGTCAGCGAGGCGGCCGCCAGCGTGATGCCGTGATACCCCTTGATCCTCCCGATGATCTTCTTCTTGTTCGGCCGGCCGATGGCATTGTTGAAATACCAGACCATCTTGATGGCGGTATCGTTTGCCTCGGAGCCGGAGTTCGCGAAGAACACCTTGCTCATCTTCACAGGCGCGCGCTCGATCAGCATTTCCGCCAGGTCGATCATCGGCCCGTGCGATTTGCTGGTGAAGCCATGGTAATAGGGCAACTGCCGCATCTGTCGCGCTGCTGCCTCCACCAGTCGCTCATTGGAGAAGCCGAGCGAGGCGCACCACAGACCAGCCACCGCCTCGATGTAGCCCTTGCCGGTATCGTCGAACACGCGCACCCCCGCGCCGCGCGTGATCACCACCGGCCCCGTCTCCAGGTGCATCTTGAGGTCGGTGTTCGGGTGCAACACGTTGGCGATGTCACGGGCTGCGGCGGAGTTGGCGCGCGGCGGCGGGTTCATGGAAGCCTCCTTCACTAGATGCCGCACTCTACGCCCCGCTTGCGTCTACGGAAACTGCAAGCCATCTCTCCGCCGTCAACTCCGCGGGGCCATCGATGACCAAGCTGCACCACGCCGCGCATTGGGGCGCCTTCACCGGCGTGGTGGATCAGGGCCGCCTCATTTCCATCGAGCCCCCGTCGGGCGACCCCGCGCCTCCTGCCATCCTCCAGGGCATGCCCGATGCCTTGCACTCACCCATCCGGATCGACCGCCCACATGTGCGCAAGGGTTGGCTCAACGGCGACCGTGCAGGCGGCACGCCGCGCGGCAGTGACCCCTTCGTTCCCATCTCCTGGGACGAGGCGACCCGGCTCGTGGCATCGGAACTTGCTCGCGTGCGCGACAGCCACGGGCCCGCCAGCATCTTCGGCGGATCCTACGGGTGGGCATCGGCGGGCCGATTCCATCACGCCCAGTCGCAGCTTCATCGCCTGCTCGCTTCCGCAGGCGGCTATACGGGGCAGGTCACGAACTATTCCTATGCTGCGGGCATGACGCTTATGCCGCACATCGTCGGCGGCATGGAGATTGTCGACCGCCCTGTGATCTCCTGGCGGGATATCGTGGCGAACGCCAAGGTTCTCCTCTGCTTTGGTGGCATCACCCTGCGCAACGGCCAGGTCAACGCTGGCGGCGGAGCGCGTCACGAAATGGGACTATGGCTGCGCCGGGCCGCGCAGGAGGGTATCCGCATCATCAACGTCTCGCCCATCCGCGCCGATATGCCTGCGGATGTGCCAGCTGAATGGTGGCCCATCCGCCCCACCACCGACACGGCCCTGATGCTGGCTCTTGCCCATGTCATGATCGAGGAGCGGCGGGTGGACCGCGGCTTCCTGGCGCGTTGCACCACAGGCTACGAAAAGTTGCGTGCCTACATCCTGGGCGAGAGCGACGGCATCGCCAAATCCCCTGCCTGGGCCGCCGGCGAAACAGGGATCCCGGCCGCGGACATTGTTCAACTGGCGCGCGACCTCGCCAGCCAGGCACACATGCTGACCGCGGCGTGGTCTCTTCAGCGCGCCGAGGGTGGCGAACAGCCCTACTGGATGCTCACCGCTCTGGCGGCCATGCTGGGCCGCATCGGCCTGCCAGGCCAGGGCTTCACCTTCGGCCTCGGCAGCGAGAACGGCATGGGCGGCGCGCGCCAGATGGTCCCTTCGGTCCACCTGCCCGCGCTGCCCAACCCTGCCCATTCCTTCATTCCTGTCGCCCGCATCACCGACATGCTGGAGCGCCCCGGCGATGTGGTCGACTGGAACGGCCGTCGCATCACGTACCCGGATACGCGGCTTGTCTGGTGGGCCGGCGGAAATCCCTTCCACCACCACCAGGATCTCAACCGGCTTCTTCGTGCCTGGGCCAAGCCGGAAACGATCATCGTCTCCGAACCCTGGTGGACCCCCATTGCACGCCATGCCGACATCGTGCTGCCAGCCACCACCACGATGGAACGCAATGACATAGGCTCGGGGTCGCTCGACCGGCACATCCTGGCCATGAAGCAACTCGTCCCGCCACAGGGTCAGGCGCGGAACGAGTTCGACTACATGAGCGATATCGCCGATGCTCTGGGCGTCCGCCCGCGCTACACTCAACAACGCGATGAGGCCGCCTGGCTGCGAGCCATGTACGGCCGCGCTCGTGAGGTGTATGCAAGGATGGATGTCGCCATCCCAGATTTCGAGACCTTCTGGGAGCTGGGCTTCATCGAGATACCTGAGCCGGAAGCGCCCTTCGTCGCGTTCCGCGCGTTCCGTGCAAACCCCGAAGCATCCAAGCTCAATACCCCATCCGGCATGATCGAGCTGTTCTCCGAACGCATTGCAAGCTTCGGCTACGATGACTGCCCTGGTCATCCCATCTGGCGCCGGCCGGAAGAGTACCTTGGCACTGCCAGGGCAGGTCAGCTTCATCTTCTCAGTGTCCAGCCGGCAACTCGCCTGCACGGCCAGATGGATATGGCGCGGCTGTCCAAGGCGTCGAAGGTCCAAGGCCGGGAAGCTATCCTGATCCAAGCCGAGGATGCCGCCGAACGGGGGATTCAGGACGGTGACGTGGTCCGCGTCTTCAATGCTCGTGGGGCATGCTTGGCCGGCGCCGTTCTCACCGAAGGGCTGTTGCGCGGTGTCTGCGTCCTGCCCACCGGCGCTTGGTTTGATCCGCTGGAGCCGGGCGTCCCAGGGAGCCTCTGCGTGCATGGCAACCCCAATGTGCTGACCCGCGATGCGCCCACCAGCAAGCTCAGCCAAGGGCCTACCGCCCAATCCTGCCTGGTGGAGATCGAGCGATGGACCTCACCGGTCCCACCGGTGAAGGTCCACGCGCCGCCTCCCATCGAAGAGGCGGTACCATGCGCCGCGGCGTAGCTGCACGCGGGATGGTTGGCAGAGGCCTATTGCCGGAAGGCGTCGTCGACCGGCACCTGGTAGGCGGAGGCCATCCGGTTGCCCTCCACGGCCAGCCCGACGATGGCGATCATCTCCGCCAACATCGCCTCGCTCGCGCCCTTGCGTCGTGCCTGGAACGAGTGGGAGGCAACGCAATACTCGCATTGCTGACTGATCGACACCGCGAGGTAGATCAGCTCTTTCGTCACCGCATCGAGCACCCCGGGCGCCATGATGGTCTTCGCCCGCTCCCAGAACCGCTGCATGTTCTCGGGGTGTGTGGCCATCGCCTTCCAGACGTTGTTCACCTCGTGCGGCTCGATCCCCCGCGTGCGCGCGATATCTTCGAATACCGCCCGCGCCTGTGGCGAAGCCTCACCATACTCGACCAGCTTGACCATCTGAGCCTCCTGCCTGCTGGCAGAAGGGTAGGAGACCGCTACTCGCCCGACAATTCGCGCCGCCGCCGCTCCAATTCCTCGCTGTAGCGCCGCAGCGCATACTGCTCGGTCAGCAGCCCGATCACCTTGCGGTTCTCAGTGCTGTCCACCACGGCCAGGGCATCCGCCTCGGCGCCCTCGAACAGCGCGACCGCTTCCTTGATCGTCATCTGTGGGGTCAGCAGGTCAACCTCGTTGTGCAGTAGGTCAACCACCGTGCCGGTGCCCGTGCCGGGTGCCTCCTTCTGCTGCGTGTGTGCCTCGGCCACCTGAACGATGCCTGCGTATTTCCCAGAGTCATCCACCACCACAACCCGGTCCGTCACCCCAAGCGGAAAGTCGCGTCGGAAGCTCGAGAGCGCCGTGTCACTCCGCACGGTGCGCACCTCGCGTCGCATCATTCTGCCGACCGTGAGATTCCGCATCCAGCCGATATCCACCGCGCTGCGGATTGCCTCGCCGCGCAGATGGAACCGCCAGGTCGCAAAGGAGTAGCCAAAGGTCCGCCGTACTGTAATCGAGGAGACGACGGAAGCTGCCAGCACCGCGACAGTAAGCGGAAGGCTCCCGGTGGTCTCCAATGCCAGGAAAGCCATTGTCAACGGACCTCCCACGATGGCGACCGCCAGCGCGCTCATGCCAACCAGCGCCGCCACGACGCTCGGCATGGCATAGGCCGTCGTGGCCATAGCGAGCGCTGCGGCGAAAGCCTTGCCGATGAGCGCACCCAGGAACAGCGACGCGAAGAACAGCCCTCCACGGAAGCCGGATCCAAGCGAGACTGCCGAGGCGATCGACTTCAGCAGGATGAGGCTCAGCAATGCGCCCAGGGTAAAGGGCGCATCAAGGTCCACCTGCAACGCTCCATGCCCGGCCGACATGACCTGCGGCGTCACCAGCGCCAGCAGGCCAACGGCTAGCCCCCCGATCGCGGGGCGCAGCCACACGGGCACCCGCGAGCGGCGGAACACCTCCTCGGTCAGTGTGACGCCGCGCATGATCGCGATGCCAGCCAAGGCACACACCACGCCCAGCAGGAGGATCGATGGATAGTTCGCCGGATCGATGGCAAGCGGGAGCCGTAGGTCGAAGGCAAACTCGTGCGGCATTAGCGCCCGGGAGATGAGCACCGCCACGATCGAGGCGATGATCACTGGCGCCAGTGCTGCCAGGGTGTAGGTGCCGATCACCAGCTCGAATGCATAGAAGGCGCCCGCCAGCGGGGCATTGAAGGCCGCCGCGATCGCGCCGGCAGCCCCGCACCCCACCAACAGCCGAAGGTCGTTGCGGCGTACCCGAAAGCTGCGTCCCGCCCGGGATGCCAGCGCCGCGCCGATCTGCGTGTAACCCGCCTCCAGCCCCACTGAGGCACCTACACCGTTGGACCACATTGTCTGGCCGACCACGATCAGGCTCGCGTTCAGAGACATCCGCCCGCCATGCAATGCGTTCGCCTCGATCGCATCGACTGCCCTGCGGTTCCACCACTTTGCCAGTGCCAAGCCGGCGAGGCCCAAGGCCAGACCACCAAGCGTAGGCACCAGCAACGCGTTGAGCACGCCCACTTCCACCTGGGACGAAAGTCGGTCGTGCGGGCCGATATTGAACAGCACCATATGCATCCACTGCGTCACGGTGCTCATTGCAATCACGCATAGCCCGGACGCTGCACCCACGAAGGCTGCAAGGACCGAGAGCCAGAGTTCATCGGCGCGAACCAAGGCACGTGCAGTCGCCGGCGCATGGCTGATCCAGAAGCCGAGGCCCCGCCTCACACGTGGCGGAGCGAGCTCCTGCTCATCGTTCTGTCGTGGACGCAGAAAACGCAAAATCCGTCGAGGCGACAGATATCGCCCGACGTTCCGCCTGCTCCAGGCAATTGGCCGGCCAATCAGACCCGCCCCTGGCAAATCGGCAATCCGCAACCCACCAGACCTTCGCCGTGCGCCCTGGCTGACCATTTCGGCCCGGGCCCCGTTTCTGACCGCAATTCATGGGCCGCACCGGCGGCCCCCGCAACCACGTATCGCTCGAATGCGGCTTAAAAGCGGGTAACGTTCGCGCAAAAGGAACCGCTAGAGGTGCAGGTCTGCCCCGCGTCGTGTCAGGCTAGCCCTCGATCCCGGCGTGTAGGTTCCAGGTCCTCTGCCACAAAGGCTCGGACCAATTCCACCAATCCCTCATTCGGCGCGAAGCCGAGGGCGCGTGCACGGGTGGCCGTAAACCCCGCAGGCCATCCGCCGACAATGTCTGCGATCGACTGGTCCGGTTTGCGTGTCACGAGTGCCGAGGCGCCCTGCCGTACCTGATCCAGAGCAGCGATGATCTCCCCCACGGTTACCGACAGCCCGGGCAGATTCAGGCTCCGGTCGAGCCCCATTGGCAACGTGTCCATGCCGGCGGCATGGATCAGCCAGGACACGGCGCTATTCGGGCTTCCGACCCAGACCCTAAAGTCATCCGGCACCGGCAGTTCAGCAGGCAGCCCCAGAAGTGGCTCTCGCACGATCGACGAGAAGAAACTGCTGGCTGCCTTGTTCGGCCGTCCAGGTCGCACGATGATCGTGGGCAGGCGAAGCGAAACAGCGTCCATAAATCCGCGACGGCTCGCGTCCGCGAGCAGCAGTTCGGCGGCAGCTTTCTGTGCGCCATAGGAGTTTGCTGGTACCTGCTTGGCATTGTCCTCGAGCATGGCCTGCTGCCCGCCCGAAAAACTCGCGATGCTGCTCGTGAACACCACGCGGGGCGCCCGGCCGCCTGCTGACACCTGCCGTCGGCAGGCGTCAATCACCGCATCCGTCCCACGCAGGTTTACGTTCCGGCCCAGATCGTAGTCAGCTTCCGCAGCGGCGCTCACCACCGCAGCGAGATGGAAAACCACATTTGTTCCGAGTGGAATTGCCTCCGCGGGGAGCGCTGTCACGTCGCCCTCTACGGTCTCCACCGGGAACGGCGCCGAGGGAGCGGCAGGCGCCACGATATCGAACAGAGTCATGCCGGTAATCGATCGACCAGCCAGCTTACCGGACACTGCCAGCCGCTCGGCAACCCGCCGCCCGAGGAAACCGCCTCCACCGAGGATCGCCACCTTCATTGCCACCTCCCAATCCAGTGCACTCCATAAGCACAGGCGCCCGTGCACTGAAAGGGTATCCACGGGCGGCGGCGTTGGGCATGGTGATCTTGAGGGGACACGAAATGCCGAACGACACCGAGACCGCTGGGCCTGCTCAAGGCTGGGGTGACCTGTTGAGCGGGACAAACCTGTTGCGCAGCTTGGTCGTCGGCGCCGGCATGATCCTGCATGCGATCAACACCTTCATTGTCGTTACGATCATGCCGACCGTGGTTCGTGACATCGGCGGCATGTCGTTCTTTGCCTGGAGCACTACGCTGTACGTGGTGGCATCCCTGCTGGGAGGGGCCGCATGTGCGAGGCTACTTCACCGCATGGGCGGGCAGGGGAGTTATCGCGTCGCACTCGTCTTGTTCGGCCTCGGTACCGCTGCCTGCGCGTTGGCACCCAACATGGCCGTCCTGCTCTGTGCTCGGCTGCTCCAGGGCTTGGGCGCCGGCCTGCTGTCGGCTTTGTCGTTCTCCATGGTCCGCCAACTCTTTCCCGCCCCGCTATGGTCCCGGGCCCTCTCGGTCATCTCCGCGGCCTGGGGGGTAGCCACCTTGGCCGGACCTGCTGTGGGCGGGATCTTCGCGGAGTATGGCATCTGGCGTGGGGCCTTCTGGTCCACCCTCGGGGTAGTCCCGATCGTGGCCATCCTGGTTTCGGTTGCTCTGCCCCGCGATCTCCCCCTTACGCCTGCACCGCTCAGGCCTATGGCTCTGCTGAACCTCCTCGTGCTTGCCGCATCGGTAATGGCCGTTTCCGTCGGGGGAACGTCTGGTACGATGGAGGGCAACCTTTTGGGCCTCGGGGCCGCCATGCTTGGTATGGCGTGGTTTTTCCGGCTTGAGGCGACATCGCACCTCCGCCTTCTGCCGCGGGGCGGCACCAATCCGCGAACGGATATCGGTGCGGCGTATGGCGCCATGATGATGCTTGCCTTTGGCGTGAACACCGAGATTTTCGTGCCTTATTTCCTGCAGGTGCTACACGGCATGACGCCGTTGCATGCAGGCTTCCTCTCAGCTGTGATGTCGGCCGGCTGGACCTTGGGGTCCGTCCTCTCCTCGGGTGGTAGCGAAGGCCGGGTGCGCCTTTGCATGCGCGGGGGGCCGCTGTTGATGGCCTTCAGCATCGCGTTCCTTTCGGCACTGATGCCGGTGCATGACGAGGCTGGCGGCGCCATTATCGTGCTCGGCATTTGCCTTGCCGTGATGGGCCTGGGAATAGGCATCGCCTGGCCTCATCTGGGTCCGCGGATCTTCGCCCTTGCCCCGGAAGGTGAAAAGGATGTCGCGGCGGCATCCATCACCATCGTATTGATGACAACGTATTCCTTCGGCTCTGCCCTTGGCGGGGTTGTCACGAACCTGGCAGGAATCGCCGTTCCTGGAGGCGTGGCCGGCGCGTCCAACGCCGCGGGCTGGTTGTTCACCATCTTCACCCTGCCACCGATGTTGGCCGCATTCCTCATTCGCCGGCTCTTGGCATCGCCCAGAATCGCAACGGAATGATACATCCAGTGCGGCTTGCTCGAGAGTTCTAGCGCGCAGGAGCTTCCAGACTTGCAGAACGGCGGCTTGCGACGCAGCATGGCTGCATGCTCTCGCCGCATTCATTCCGCCTGTTTCCGAACCCGAACGCAGGCACGCCGGGGGTCGTCGTACTGCCCGATCGCGGCTTTCTTCGTGCGCGCGATGAGATAACTTCCTGGCCCGGCTACGCTGAGACGGCGCTGCACGACCTGGCTGCAATCGCGGCAGAAGCCGGCGTCGCTGCGGTGCGGCTCAAGGATGAGTCGACCCGATTTGGTCTTGGCAGTTTCAAGGCGCTGGGCGGCGCCTACGCCGTGGCGCAGGCCTTGGGGGTTGAACTCGCTCGGCGCAGCGTGGCGCCACAGGTGACCTCCGCGGACCTCGTTGCCGGCACCTACCTGGACAGCACCCGCGATATCACCGTCACCTGTGCAACGGACGGCAATCACGGCCGGTCAGTCGCATGGGGCGCTCAGCGCTTCGGCTGCCGCTGTGTGATCTATGTGCATTCCACCGTCAGCCAAGGCCGCGTGGATGCGATCGCGCGCTATGGCGCCGAGGTGCGACGCGTTCCAGGCACCTACGACGACGCTGTAAGGCAAGCCGCGCGGGATGCAGAAGCAAACCGTTGGTTTGTCATCTCCGACACCTCCTACGAGGGCTACACGACTGTCCCCGTGGACGTGATGCAGGGCTACCGTCTGATGGCCGAGGAGGCGCTGGCGCAATGGCAGGGGCCACCGCCCACTCACTGCTTCATGCAGGGAGGCGTCGGCGGCGCTGCAGCCGCCGTGTCCGTTCAGCTCCGCTCCACCATCAGCCCTCGCCCCGTCTTTGTGGTCGCCGAGCCAGACCAAGCCGCCTGCCTGCTGGCCAGCGCCGAAGCCGGGCAGCCAGTGGCGATCCCTGGCGACCTCGATACCCTGATGGCTGGCCTGGCCTGTGGAGAGCCAAGCCTGCTCGCCTGGCAGGAGCTCTCGCGCGCGGCCGACGTCTTCATGGCCGTTCCAGACGAGGCCGCGGTTGATTGTATGCGACTGCTGGCACGCCAGGGCATTGTCGCAGGGGAATCGGGCGTCGCCGGCCTTGCTGCAATGTTGCTTGCTGCCGCCGACCCGGCGGCTCGCGCCACCCTTTCTCTCGGTCCCGACAGCCGCGTGCTGCTCTTCAGCACCGAAGGCGCTACCGACCCTGAGCTGTACGCGCGTCTGGTCGCCGACGCGGCCTGAAGGAAACCTCCATGACGGACTTGGCGAACAGTACCATCGATTCTGTGCGGAAGGCCCTTTCCACGGGCGAGACCACCGTCTGTCAGCTGACAAAGGCCTTCTTGGATCGGATCGAAAGGCTGGACCGCCACGGGCCGTCATTGAATTCCATACGGGTAACCAACCCCGACGTGATGGCCATAGCGAACAAGCACGACGCCAGCCGGCGCAAAATACCTCGACCCCTGGAGGGTATACCGATCCTCCTCAAGGACAATATCGCTACGGGAGACAGGCAGCCGACGACAGCTGGCTCGCTGGCGCTCGCCGATGCCAAGGCGCGACGAGATGCTACCGTCACGAGGCTCCTGCGCGAGGCGGGCGCGCTGATCCTGGGCAAGGCAAACCTCACCGAGTTCGCGAACTTTCTCGCCGTCGGCATGCCGTCAGGTTACTCGTCCCTAGGTGGACAAGTTCGGAATGCCTGGGCTCCGGACCTATTCAAGCACAACACTCCCGTTGTTCAGCCCGGTGGATCGTCCGCCGGCTCAGGCGTTGCCGTGGCCGCTGGCCTAGCCGTGGCATCAATCGGCAGCGAGACGTCCGGCTCGCTGCTGTCGCCGGCGAACCAGTCGGGCGTCGTGACCGTAAAGCCTACGGTGGGGTTGATCAGCCGTGCCGGCATATTGCCGATCTCGCACAGCCAGGATACTGCCGGGCCGATGACGCGCTCGGTGCGCGATGCCGCCATTCTGCTCAACGTGTTGGCCCAATATGATCCGTTGGATCCACCAACAGCCAAATTGAGGCGCCCGGCGGATTATGCAGACGGCCTGGGCACCGACGGTGCGAGAGGAATGCGCATTGGGGTCCCGGTTGCTCCTGACGATCCGGGACGCGACATATACTTCGGACCTCTAAACAAGCGTGCGCGCAAAGTCATGGATCATGCGATAGAGGCATTGCAGGACCTGGGCGCAGTGATCGTCCGGGCGCCGATGCCTGTGCAAGGTTGGATCGGGGCGCCAGGCACCGACATGCCGGTACTGGACACCAACCCCGAAAGCCCGCACCGATACACCGTGCGGCGGGTCTCTACCGTCTTTGTCTACGAGATCAAACACGACCTCAACGAGTATCTGACAGAGTGGCTTCGCGGCACGAAGATGCGCACAATGGAGGACATCATTGCCTTCAACGCCGCGCACTCTGAGCAATGCCTGCGTTTCGGCCAGGACCTCTTTCGGGCCGCTCAGGCCACAAAGGGCGACCTTTCGGAACCTGAATACAAGAATGCCCGCCGGCTAGATCTGATGACAGCAGGTCGCATGGGGATGGATGCATACATGGACGAGCACAGACTGGACGCGGTCCTCTTCCCTGGGAACGCCGGGGCCGGCATCGCCGCCAAGCCGGGGTACCCGAGTGTCCAGGTGCCGGCGGGGTTCACGTCCGGCGTAGGCAAGATCGCCACTCCGGACTTTCCCCAAGGGGCAACCTTCGCCGGGCGGGCATGGAGCGAGGGGAAGCTGCTACGGATTGCATATGCCTTTGAGCAGGCAACCCAGGCTCGGCGTGTACCGCCGGGGTGTGAGGGATAACCCGGTGCGCGCCGCTGTCTTTCACGCAGTTGGAGAGCCGCTGGTGCTCGAGGAACGGCCACGTCCCACCGCCGAATCCGGCGAGATAGTGGTGAAGGTCGCGTTTTCCGGGATCTGCGGGTCAGACTTACACGCCACTGAACCAAGTTTAGTGCCCCTGGAGCCGGGAACCATATTGGGCCATGAGTTTTCCGGCGTTGTCACCGAGTCCACCGTCCCCGAGTGGGCCCCAGGAGACCGCGTGATCGGTGTGCCGTTGCGAGAATGTGACGAATGCCGGGTTCACGGTTCGTGCCGCGACGATCTGGGTATCCTCTGCCCAAAGAACCGGATCGTCGGTATGTCTGCGGCAGTCCCGGGCGCATATGCGGAGTTTGTCCGGCTCGGTGCCCGCTATGCCTTGCGCATCCCGGATGCGATCTCCTTGCTGGCCGCCGCATTGGCAGAGCCAATGGCTGTAGGTGCGCATGCCGTAAGGATGGCGGGTTCTCTGATCGGGCGGCACGTCACAGTGGTGGGTGCGGGGCCTATCGGCTTGGCAGTGATCATCTTCGCCCGGCATGCCGGAGCACGCAGCATTACGGTCAGCGAGATCGACCCCACCAAGCGCGCGCGCGCGTCACAGCTTGGCGCGACCGCCACAATAGATCCCGCCGCGGAACGGATTCAGGATGCCCTCATGAGGCTCAGCCCGCCCGAGGTGATCTTTGAGTGCGTAGGGATTCCAGGTCTTCTACAGGATTGCATTTCTGTGGCACCAGTGCGAGGACGCATCGTCATTGTCGGTGTAAACCGCAGCGAGGAGGTAATTCTGCCAAGGGTTGCGATCCGGAAGGAACTCTCGCTGCAGTTTGTCCTCGGATACCAGGACGAGGATTTTGTGCGGGTGCTCGATCTGATGGCCCAAGGCCGTATCGATGCAGAGGCGCTTGTTACCCGAGTGATCCCTCTCGACGATCTGCCGATGACCTTCGAACAACTCCGCCAACCTGGACCGGATGCTAAGGTCTTGATCGATCCGTCGCGTGATTTTGCGTCGTTCGGATCACTTGGCCCAGCGTAGCGTGGCGCCATCCACGGGCCGGCGCACTGCGATCAACCGTTCCAATGGTCCCAAAGCTGCCCGGAAGCCGTGGCACCCGGTTCCCAGTCCTGCATCCCGAAGGTCGTCACGAAAGGCGTTGGCAATCACGCGTCGGACCCCGATCGAGGATACAATCTCGAGTTCAACAGGATCGAGAGGCCTTGTGGTATCCAAGGCCCAGCCTTCGATGATGCCGTTTGACATTCGCTCGACAATCCCCCGCAGCACACTGTGGCTCTCTGGGAATTGGTGAGGCTGCACCTCCGCAGCCAAGCAGCGTCGGGCCGCATCAACGACCCGCCCATGCTCAACACGCTGCAGCCGCCTCTGCTTTGGAAGGTCGCTAGGGTAAAGTTGTCGATACGAAGCAGCATTGTCGAACAGGTCTCGGCTGTCCACGTCGGCGAACGTCTCCACGGGTACTCCTTCGGCGAGTATCAGTTCATGGGACTCCAGTTCGACGTGCAGATAGGTGATCAATGTCAAGGTCACTCGTCTGATCGACGTATCGTTCACAAGCGCACCGATAGGAACAAGAACTGTACCCCCCATTCCATCTGCGACCAATACAGCATGTCGAGGCGAGAGCATTAGGTCGCGCATCGGTCGGTCAATGCCCAAGGCTCCAGATCGGATTCGAATGGGATGGAGATGAGGGTTAGCTGCTGCCGTCACCTGATCGTAGCTTCGTCTACCGATCCAACGAACCTGGTGGATCGCGCCGCATGCTGTCACGATCGGATCTCCGATCTGAAGCTCCTCAATCGCACGGGCTCCATTGGGTACGGCGATCTTCGTGCCAGGAAGGAAGCACGCGCTCGCAATCGGTATGGACGCTCCTCCAGCGAACCTAATCAGTTCGACTTCATTGAGAGTGTCGGTGCCGTCAGGCCCGGTGATCCGATACCACCCGCCAGCCAGTTGAACGAGGGAGTAAGCGCTGGACACATCAGTATACAGCGCCGTGTCTGTCCCTGGTCCACCATGGAGTGTGTCATCTCCATGGCCACCTTCCAGAGTGTCGTTGCCAATGCCTCCTGCCAGCGTATTGGCGGCGACGTTACCACGAAGGAGGTCGTGCCCCGACCCTCCTGTCGCATTCTCGATCAGCGACCGAGTATCGCTGTTCATGTAGAGATGCGCATTGGCGACGTTGCCGCGCGCGACGTGGCCGGGAGCGAGCTGTGCGAGCTGGGTTTGGTCGAAAAGCGACCATTCGCCAGGCCGAAGATCGATCGACAGGTCCGATGTGTAGTTCGAAAGATCGTAGGTATCGATGCCGTTTCCATCCCACACTGCTGCGTATGCAGTGCTTGTAGTGGAGGCGCCTTGTCCTAGGCCATCTATGAACATTTCTCCTGTAGCCGAACTCCAAGTGTAGATGGTGTTTCCTGAGCGCGTTTGAAAATTTGCTCCGTAGATGTATTGTATAGCGGCAATATCGTTGATCATGTAGGTCTGATTGCCGCTACCCGGAGCATTTTCGTAGTGGCTTCCGCTAGCGCCGACATAAGACCGGTATGTCATCACAGACCATTCGGTCGAGTCGCGGGCTGCTGGGAGCACGCCGTGTTGCCCATCGTCGATATGCCCATGCTTAAGGCCGATCGCGTGTCCAATCTCATGCAGGTATGTCGAGTAGGCGTAGCTACCAATGTTGGTTGGGTCGTATCGAATGTTTCCGAACCAGATATCGCCAGCGGTAGAAAAGAAACCCGGATAGTAAGCATAGGAAGTCACGGGCTCCGCAGATCCGGCAAGCCTGATAGTGGCGTGTAAAGAGTCAGTTTCTGTGACTTCTGTGAAGTTGAGAAGGCTATAATCGGATAGCATTCGGAAAGCAGATCGGGCTGCCGTCTGCTGCGCGGTGGACAGGGGGGTAAATCCATTTCCCGGTGATGGGTCGCTGTAGGAGTTACCATAGTTGGTGTGAGATGTAGGAAAGCTGTAGGTTAACGAGAGATTCCACCATGTGAAACCTGACAACAATCCATTGATATCCTGGTTCGTGAAATTCCCTTCAGTGCCAATCTGGGTTGTATTGTTGGTATTGGGGACGAAGTTTGCCGATCCCTGCCATTCAGGGCCTGTCGGCGGCGGTTCGCCTGTTCCTGATCCGCAAGGCATGCATGCAGTGGAGATGGTGCTCGATGGCGGAAGTGAGCAGGCGGGGCAACTGCACATACGCATGATTGGCTCTCGTAAGTTAGACCGAGCAGGCAACCACGGTGCTGGAGGCACGGATCGACCGCCCGCAATCTCACGAGCCCTCCGTGGCCAGGCCCTGCACTCCTTGTGATCCGGTGCTCAGCGGTATCCTAGAGCGTGATTCTGTCTGAGTGAATCGCTTTGGTGATTCCGGCGCGGCTCGTTTTCTGATTCAAGCTGCTGGCTGGGCGGAGGCCAGCAGCGATGACCCGAGCCCTTTCCCTCGATCTGCGAGAGC